>JAGRKB010000045.1 GCA_020442425.1 Alphaproteobacteria bacterium
CGTTGACTTCCCCGCGCCGGATTGACCAACCAAAGCGACTATCTCACCGCTTGAAACCGACAAAGACAAATCCTTAAAAATAGTCAGTGTCTCATCACCTTGATGATGGGTTTTCTCTAACCCTTGAGCCTGCAAAATAATTTTACTCATAGCGCAACGCCTCCACAGGATCGAGGTTTGCAGCCCGTCTTGCAGGATACACCGTTGCCATGACAGAAATCACAACCGCCAAAGAAATGATAAAAGTCACTTCCACCCAATCCACATCAGCAGGCAATTTAGAAAGAAAATAAACCTCCCCCGGAAACAAATTGGTATCCGTAAGATTCTCAAAGAAACGCCGAATGGATTCAATATTCACAGCAAACAAAATCCCGAGAACAGCCCCCATAGCAGTCCCCAAAACACCGACACTTGCCCCTGTTAAAATGAATATCTTAAGGATACTGGAGCGAAACGCGCCCATAGTCCGCATAATCGCAATCCCGCGCGCTTTATCATTCACCAGCATAATCATACTGGAAATAATATTAAACGCGGCAATCAGGATAATCAGCATCAAAATGATAAACATCACATTGCGCTCAACCTCGACGGCAGAAAAGAAGCTGGCATTGGACTCTCTCCAATCATACACCCCGGCACGACCATGAATAACAACAGACAAAACATCTTTTATTTTATCAATTTTCTCGGGATGATCTGACATTATCTCTAATAAGGAGGCACTATTTTCAGGCATTTGGAAAAACGTCTGCGCGCTCGTCAGAGGCATAAAGACATATCCTGAATTATATTCATGCATCCCGACATCAAAGATCATCACAATTTTATATTGCGCTGTCCGAGGAATTGTCCCGAACGGAGAAGCCTTGCCATTCGGAGACATCAAAGTCAAACTATCACCGACTCCCAAGCCAAATCGTTCAGCCATCTTGCTCCCGATAGCAGCAACATTACCGGAAAAATCAACCATAGAACCTTCTACAATCGAAGAAGATAAGAGCGGCTTCTTGGCAAAATAGTCCGCCGTAAATCCACGCGCCATGGCTCCGGTTGCCTGCCCGCGAGACGTAACAAGAACCTGCCCTTCAACAACGGGAGCAGCCGTCACAACCCCATCAACATCCTTTAAATCTTTAAGCAAGGCTGGGTAATTCTGAACAGGTCCTCCTGCAGTATAAACATTCAAATGACCATTCAATCCAACGATGCGCTCCACCAGTTGAATATGAAAGCCATTCATTACCGACATCACAATAATGAGTGTCGCAACACCAATCATAATCCCGATAAACGAGAATGCGGCAATCACAGACACAAAGCCCTCGGCCTTCTTTGCCTGCAAATACCGCATCGCCATCATGATTTCAAATTTGGAAAACATACGCCTTAGTACGCCTTTCCAATAAAGACCATACGACCTTCATCTTCAAACGGCATACAACGCGTCGTCAGTGCATTTTCCTTACGATAAGTATTTAGAGCATCGTCCGCCAACAAGGAAACAGGAACTTTTGCAAATCCCAACTCTTTCGTAGTCTCAAAATACTCTTGCATCTGCGCAGCCGTTTGACACTCAACAATACGAGACCGTGAGAAATCATGAGACGCCTTAAACATCGCATCATGAATATCATCAAGAATAGATTTAACAGATCCGACAAACTCGGCAACCGTGCAGGACGTTTTAGAATCACGTCCCAAGTCACGCCGTGTATGGGTCAATTTGCCCTCTTCAACTTCGCGACCTCCGACTTCAACACGCAAAGGAATCCCCTTCTTAATAGCCGACCACATTTTGTCAGGCGCACGTTGTTCAGACAGGTCAATCGAGACGCGAATTCCGATTGCCTTGAGTTCGGCAGCAATCTTCTGCGCATATTCAATCACAGCAGCAGCCCCATCATCATTCTTTGTAATAGGCAGGATCATGACTTGAATTGGAGCAATACGCGGTGGCATTTTCAATCCGTCATCATCCCCATGGGTCATAATCAAGCCGCCGATAGAACGGGTTGATAGCCCCCAAGATGTTGTATGCGCAAAATGCTCATTCCCGTCCCGACCTTGGAATTTAATGCCGCAGGATTTAGCAAAATTCTGACCAAGGTTGTGCGATGTTGCCGCCTGCAAAGACTTACCGTCCTGCATCATGGATTCAATGGTATAGGTATGAACAGCACCAGGGAAACGCTCATCCGCAGTCTTCTCACCTGTAAACGGAGACATCGCAAAGAAATCGGTATAAAGGGAACGATAAACATCCAGCATTTTACGCGCATCAGCTTCCGCCTGTTCGGCAGTTTCAAAAGCATTATGCCCTTCTTGCCACAAAAACTCGGACGTTCTCAAAAACAACCTCGTCCGCATTTCCCAACGCATAACGTTACACCATTGGTTCAGCAACAATGGAAGATCGCGATAAGACTGAACCCATTTTGCCATTGAATCCCCGATAATAGTCTCAGAAGTCGGACGAATAACCAATGGCTCTTCCAACTGTGCATCGGGAGACGGAACAAGCCCGCCCTCAGGACCTTTTTCCAAACGGTGATGAGTAACAACAGCACATTCTTTTGCAAATCCGTCAACATGCTCAGCCTCACGAGAAATAAAGCTCAATGGAATGAGCAACGGAAAATAAGCATTTTGAACGCCCTCATCCTTGATCTTGTCATCAAGCGCACGCTGGATTTGCTCCCACAAACCATACCCGTATGGCTTAATCACCATCGCTCCACGCACAGGAGAATTTTCAGCCATATCAGCCGCTTTCACAACGGATTGATACCACTCGGGAAAATTATCCTCGCGAGTTGGAGTTATAGCTGTACGAACTTGAGCCGCCTTCGCAGCCTGTTGAGCATTGGACATTTTCTACCTCGAAAATCTTTTTTTAAACAAGCTAAAGTCAAACAAATTTTGATTTGGACTAGACACGAGCGACGACACCTAGTTAACCTAGGTTAGGAGCGATGTAACACCGTCCAAACCATAATTTGAAAGACTATAAATTTATCGTGACATATTCACAGTACCGCGCGGCATTTCAAATGCCGGAGCAGGAGGCGCTTCAGGAGCCGTCGTAGACGGAGCGAAAGACCCCGGCATCGGCTTCTTCACAGGAGCCGGAGCGCGATAAATTTGCTCTTCTACTTCCTTTTCAACCAACGGAGTGCCGCAGAATTTAGAAGCATTATCGGTAACATCAATACCATTAAATTCAACATGACCATCTTTGAAAAGTTTTAAACTTCCCAAAACAGCCTTCATTTCTCCGCCATCATTGAACGCGATTTGCAAAGCTTTGCTAAGCTCATAAGTCAAAGGAACTTCCATGTAATCGGGAACATTAATAACAGAAGGATTGATATCCGCCCCTACAACTGCATTTCCATCAACATCAATACCGGGCTGATAAGCCGCATCATTGGAAATATAGCGCTTCTCACACATCATCTTGGCAACCGCCACAGATTCGCTCACACCATCGGTTTGGTCAGCAGCCCAAGCAGGAGAAAGAGGAATCCCACCAACAGCAAAAAGAGACAGGACAGGAACCAAGAGCAGGCTTTTCTTCATTTAGGAGACTCCATCATTTTATCGTGTTCGGCCATATCCGCAGCCATATCATGGAAACTTATGACATTTGAAGCGATCAGTCCATAAACAACCAACCATAATAGACAGGAAATTGCAGTTGTAATCAAAAACTTTTTCCCTAATCTCGGCATTGCGGGTGCTCCATGAGCCTGCCCCTTTAATGGATCATCTGAAGGACGGTTACCCCATGGCAATACGGTAAATAACATCACCCACCAGATCATCAAAAAAACAACGATTCCGCTAATGATTCCCAAAATACAACCAAACCTAAACTCTTAACAAATGGATAGAAACTTTTGGTTTAAAACCAAAAATATTGTTTAAAAACCGCCTGCAAGCGACGCGTATATCTTCTTCAATACGAACATCATCATCAATCCCGTCATCTCGCAAATCCAACAGAGTATCTTCAATTTCCTGCTGCAAATCTTCCAATAACTCGGCCTCTTCGACACTATGGGGGTCAATCAGGCCGATCAAAGTCATCTGCGGATCATAACGCAAACACCCATCCCCCTTAAGAACGACTGTAATATGAGCAGCTCCCGAATATTGCAGCTTACGTCTGTCAGAAATCGCAGCATGATTGGATTTAATAATACGCTGAGGCTCAACCGCCAAAACGCCGGTTTCCACATGATCTATCAATTCAGGAACCCCCGGCCCCAAACGGATCACAGACCCGTTATGAGGAATAATTGTCTGCTCAACTCCGCATTCATGAGCAAGCTCAGCTTGAGCCTCTAACATCAAATGCTCTCCATGAACAGGAACAACCAATTGCGGCCTCAACCATTCATACATATCACGAATTTCATCTCTGTATGGATGACCGGATATATGCACACGACATCCGGCATTGCTAGGATCAATCACCCGAACGCCGGAAGCACTCAAATTATTTTTAACATTATTGATATCTTTTTCATTTCCTGGAATAGCCTTGGAAGAGAAAACAGCGACATCACTGCGCCCCAATTTTAGACCTTTCCAATCCCCTCTGGCAATTCTTGCCAAAGCGGCCCTGGCCTCACCTTGGGAACCGGTTGCAATAATCAAAGTCTTATCTGCAGGTAGTGAAGGCAATTGTGCCTCGGATACAAATTCCTGTATATCATCTAAATATCCGCAGGCTCGAGCATTGGACGTCATACGATGCAAAGACCGCCCCAACAAACAAACGCTTCGCCCAACTTTTTCGGCAGCTCGACAAATACTTTGTATACGACTGACGTTAGAGGCAAAAATAGTTACAAGAACCCGCCCTTCATGCCCGTCCAGAACTGTCTCCAAACCTTCTAAAACTTGTGTTTCAGACCCGGCGCGTCCGGGGATCGGAGCATTCGTAGAATCTCCGATATAAGCCAATATCCCTTGATCTCCAAAAGCACGAA
Source organism: Alphaproteobacteria bacterium (assembly GCA_020442425.1). Taxonomy (GTDB): domain Bacteria; phylum Pseudomonadota; class Alphaproteobacteria; order Micavibrionales; family Micavibrionaceae; genus UBA1573. Next base: position 5,004 of record JAGRKB010000045.1, read on the forward strand.
ATCTGGCTTCATCACTTGGCTGACCAAGAACAGGGGTTGGATCAAGATTCCAGTCTCCGGAATGAACAACCCGACCGTAAGACGTTTCAATCACGCACGACACAGCTTGTGGAATAGAGTGAGCCACATGAACAAAATGGATTTTAAAAGGATGAAGATCCAATACCTCATCGCAATCAATTTCAATGATTTGCGCATCTTTACAATTCGGGAAATCATGGAACTTTGAGCGAAGTACAGCAGCCGTAAACTTGGTTGCATAAATCGGACATTTCAAGCGCGGCCATAAATAAGGAACAGCCCCGACATGATCCTCATGAGCATGCGTAATAACCATTCCGGCAATATCATTTTTATAAGGCTCAATAAATTCAGGATCGGGCAACAGAATATCAACATTGGGAAACCGCTCATCAGCGAAACCAATCCCACAATCCATAATGACCCATTTTCCGTCACAACAATAGAGATTGAAATTCACACCAAATTGCTCGCTCCCCCCAAGAGGAACGAAGTAAAACCCTTTTGCAAAATCAGAAAAACCTACTTTTTTATTCATGCGCGGACATTACTCGCTTTTAACACTTAGGTAAATGCTCAAAAGCCCCTTTAAAGTCAGCTCTTCATCAATTTGCGAAATAATATCCAGCTCTTGCCTAAACAAAGCCGCCAATCCACCTGTCGCCAATATCATCGGCTCCAGTCCGGATTCTTGTTTCATACGCGAAATCAATCCTTCAACCAATCCCGCATAACCATAAAATATGCCGGATTGCATAGCATCAACCGTATTGGTTCCTACAACTTTAGGGGGCTTTGCCACTCCAATTTTAGGAAGTTTTGCCGCCGCCGCATGGAGAGCCGCCATAGACAAATTAGCCCCCGGAGCAATAACCCCGCCCTTAAAAGTCCCGTCAGCCAAAATAATATCCAAAGTCGTCGCTGTCCCAAAATCAACGACGATAACATCCTGCTTGTAATACGTTTTGATAGCAGCCGCATTGACAATACGATCAGCACCCAATTCTTGAGGCCTATCAATCTCGACCTTAATTCCGATTTGCTCGGTCGTAATCTCTTTTCCGATAAATTTAGGACGAACACCAAACCCTTCTACTCCCAATTTCTCCAAAGAAAAATTAGCATCAGGAACGACAGAGGACACAATGATATCGGTAATTTCGTCGACGTGAATAGATTTCAGTTCAAAATGCTGGGTCAAAAAAACAAGATATTCATCCGCAGTACGCGCAGCATCAGTCTTGCATCGCCAAAGACCTTTCAGGGCCGCCTGTCCATCATACAAAGCAAAGACAATATTGGTATTCCCGCAATCAATAGCCAACAACATAATAAAAATTCCTATTTTAAGTTTTAGCAAAGAACACATCCGCAGAATGAATAATTCTGAAATGTTGTTTTCCTTCACAATCGACAAAAACCCTCAAAGCCCCATTCGGCTCTAACCCGTCAAAAATTCCCGTGAATTGTTCAGTAACAGTGCGCACCATGATTTCTTCACCAACTCCGCGCGCCTGCTTTGTCCACAAATCCAGTATCACACCGAACCCATCAGACTCCAAAACTTCACGATAAAAGTCTATTTTAGATAAAACGATATTCAAAAATCCTCTGATATCAATCTCGCGATCCGTTAACTGGGATAAACAAATATTCTCTTCCAAAGAATTTTGCAAATTTACGCCGCAACCAACCAACAAATACCTGTCATGAATTTCAAGCAAAATGCCACAAATTTTGCGACCATTAACCCAAACATCGTTTGGCCATTTATGCTCTATTTTGTATGAAAGCTGAGCTTCATCCTCCTGCCCTAACTGTAAAAACGCATCCAAAGCAGCCGAAACAGAAAGACTGATGAGAAAGGAATAATTAGCAGCTTTTGCAACATCAAAATCCATAGGAACACATAATGTTGCCTGCAAATTCCCTTCTAGGGAAGACCATTGCCGCCCCGACCGCCCTCGACCTTTGGTCTGATGTCCGGTCTGTACAACAAATAATCCCGAAGCCCCATCCCCGATCAGTTGCTTGGCAACATCCTGAGTACTGGTCACTTCGGGATAAAAATGGATGGTCCAGTGATTACTCATTGCAATTTAGGGAAACAAAGTTCCGGCAGCCACTTGCGCATGATCCAATAAATAATTGGGAACAAAAGTGAAGAGCAGAATAAACGCCACAGAAACCAGCATAACAAATCGTCTGGAGAAAGAACAATCTTTATCAAAATCTCCTTCCGGTGCATCAAACAACATGACTTTGATAACGCGTAAATAATAATAAGACGCCACCACAGAAGCCAAAACCCCAATTACAGCCACAGTGAAGAACCCACCGGCTACAGCAGCCTGAAAAACAAACAACTTGGCAAAAAATCCGGCCAGCGGAGGCAATCCTGACATGGAAAATAACAATCCGGTCAAACAATACGCTTTCACAGGGCATTTTTTAACCAATCCTGCAAAATCGGAAATAGTCTCAATCGAATGACCGTCACGTTTAACACCCATCAAAACAGCAAATACCCCTGCCGTCATAATCATATAAACGGTCAGATAAAGAATAACCGAAGCCACGCCTTCAGGTGTTCCCGCCAATAACCCCAACAACGCATACCCCATATTGGCAATTGAAGAATACGCAATCAGTCGTTTAAAATTATTTTGTGCTAAACCGGCAAACGCCCCGAGAACTGAAGACGCCAAAGCAACAAAAATCAAAATCTGACTGGCTTGCTCATGCAAAGACGCAAAAGGTCCGGTAAGCAGTCGAATAATTAAACCAAAAGCTGCGACTTTAGGAACAATGGCAAACAAAGCTGTCACAGGCGTCGGGGCACCCTCATAAACATCGGGCGTCCACATATGAAAAGGAACGGCAGAAATTTTAAAGACCAAGCCGGCCAAAATAAAAACCATGCCAACCATAGCCCCTGCAGGCAAAGTCATCTGGGATAAAATCGCTCCGATCTCAGCATAAGAAAGAGTAGCCGTAAATCCGTAAACCAGAGAAATACCAAACAACAACAGACCGGAAGACAACGCTCCCAAAATAAAATACTTCAAACCGGCTTCCGTCGAGCGCAACTGATCCCGATTAATAGCCGCCAAGACATACAGGCACAGAGAAGACAATTCCAAAGAGACATAAAGAGATAACAAATTGGTAGACGAGACCATAAACAACATCCCGACGCCGGACAACAAATACAACAGAGGTATCTCAAATTTGACAACCTGATTGTCTCGTAGCCAACCAACAGACAAAAGGGTTGACGCAAACAAACCTCCCAAAATCAAAAACCGCATCCAAACGGAAAACCCGTCCGCAGCAACCATTCCACCCAGTGTATCAAGTGGGGTGTCTCCACTGGTCAGACATAAAAATCCTCCCGCCACAACAAAAGAAGTCAAAACTGCAGACAAAATAAAACCAACACTGGATTTGCCGCGCAACGCACCAACCATCAGCAAAATCAACCCGACACAAACCAGAAACAACTCCGGCTTAACAGGACTCAACATCAACCAATTCATTCCGGTCATTCCTTATCACCTTCTTGATCATGAGCATTCTCATCAGAGACACCTTCAACAGAGTGGCTAGCCTCATCATTTTCTTCTGCATCAACGTCTTCTAAATCATTTTGAACACCTGCATCTTGGGCAGAAGCATCATCCCCGGCTTGAGTTTCAACATCAGCAGGAGCAGGTTCACTAACTTGTCTCTCAACCGCAACGTCATAACGAGCCAAAACATTCTCGATGGCAGGAACAGTACGATCCAAAACATACGCCGGAGCAATCCCTAACCACAAAACCAGCAAGACCAAAGGAAGGAAATAAGCTTTTTCAACCACCGTCAAATCAGACATAGCCGCCGCATCATCATTGACCTTCGGACCAAAAACCAGCTTGCGGGTCAAAAGAAGCATATAAGCAGCACCAAAAACCACACCGGTTGCAGCCAAAGCCGCAATGGTTGTGTCAACTTTAAACGCTCCCAACAAAGCAAGAAACTCCCCGACAAAACCGGATGTACCAGGCAATCCGACAGCTCCCAACATCAAAATAACAAACACAACGGCATAAAGAGGCATATTTTTTGACAAGTTGCCGTACCGCTCAATATCCCGAGTATGCAAACGGTCATAAACAACACCAATAGCAAGGAACAAAGCCGCCGATACAACCCCGTGCGAAATCATCTGGAATACCGCGCCCTGAATCCCCTGCATGTTCAGAGTAAATATCCCCAAAGTCACAAACCCCATATGAGCCACTGAAGAATAAGCAATCATCTTCTTCATATCTTTTTGAACCAAAGCCACCAAAGACGTATAGATAACTGCAATCACACTCAAACCGAAAACCATCGGAGCAAACATCAAAGTCGCATCAGGAAACATCGGAAGAGAGAACCTCAAAAATCCATACCCACCCATTTTCAGCAAAACACCGGCAAGAATGACCGATCCGGCAGTCGGCGCCTCAACGTGAGCATCAGGCAACCAAGTATGAACAGGCCACATCGGCATTTTAACAGCGAAGCTGGCAAAGAAAGCCAACCACAGCCATGTCTGCATTTCAGGCGGAAAATCTGTTCCCATCAAGGTTGGAATATCGGCCGTTCCGGCATAAACAATCATGGCCAGCAAAGCCACCAACATCAAAACGGACCCAAGCAACGTATAAAGGAAAAACTTGAACGCGGAATACACGCGACGCGGCCCGCCCCACACACCGATAATAATAAACATCGGAATAAGGACGCCTTCAAAAAACAAATAAAACAAAATGGCATCAAGCGCACAAAATGTCCCGATCATAAACGTTTCAAGAAGCAGGAAAGCAGCCAGATATTCCTTAACCCGAACATTGACCGATCCCCAACTTGCTAAAACGCAAATCGGAGTAAGAAAAGCCGACAGAACAATAAAGAACAGAGAAATCCCATCAACGCCCATATGATAGGAAATCCCGATGGACTCAAACCAGATTTTCTTTTCTTCAAACTGGTAGTCATTAGAACTTGCCGGATCAAAATCCAAAAGCATCACGAGGGAAAGAATAAAAGTCAATCCGCTCACCAGAATGGCGACCATCTTGGCACGGAAGAGAACAGATTCGCCTTGCCCTTTCATCAGCAGCATCAAAGCCGCCCCGATCAAGGGCAAAAACGTCATCAAAGATAAAATCGGAAACTCGGTCATAATATATAAAGTCTCTTAACTAAAATTCAGCATTCCTGTAGCAAACGCAATCCATGTCACCAAAGCCAGCAACCCTATCATCATGACAAACGCATAGTGATAGACAAAACCATTCTGGAACTTGGAAAATACTTGTCCGAATTTTCGGGCGACAGCGGCAATACCATCTGGCCCCAAACCATCGATCAAAGCCTTGTCTCCACCGACCCAAAGCCCTTTACCCAAAGCCACAGTGGTCTTTACAAACAAAACATTGTAAATCTCGTCAAAGAACCATTTACGGTAAAACAGCACGTGCAACGGCTTGAATATTTTAGAAAAGAAAGCCGGAATACTTGGAATAAACATATACGCCAGATACCCCAGAAATATCCCGACAACCCCCATAATGGTCGGCAAAGTTTTAACCCAGCTTTCAACATGGTGAGCCGCAGCGACAGTATCATTCTCAGCCTTAACATAAATGCTCTTGCCAAAGAATGCCGCCTTATCAAACAAAGGAAGTCCCTCAACGCTCGATAAAACTTCTTCGCGTACTTGCTGCTCGATTTGATCCTTGGTTGCAATCTCAGCTTCTTCAATCATTTCATGCTCCAAGGCAACCGCACCGTGATGTCCTGAAACAATTTCATGCGGAACACCCGAGAAACCACCGTAAAGCAAAGCTCCGGAGAACATGGCTCCTACGGCCAACACAGCCAACGGCGTCAACATCACAGGCGGAGATTCATGAATATGGTCCATCACATGATGATCTGCTCGGGGCTTACCATGGAACGTCATAATGATTAAACGCCAAGAATAGAACGCAGTCATAACGGCCGCAGCAATCCCCATCCAATAAGCAAACTCACCATACCAGCTATGAGAAGCCCAAGCAGATTCCAAAATAAGATCTTTGGAATAGTAACCGGCAAACATCGGAATACCTGCCAAAGCCAAAGAGCCTACCCACATCATGATATAGGTAAACGGAATCATCTTCCAGATACCTCCCATTTTGCGCATATCTTGTTCATCTGACATAGCATGGATAACGGAACCGGCTCCAAGGAACAACAAAGCCTTAAAGAAAGCGTGCGTAACCAAGTGAAACATCGCAGCAGAATAGGCAGATACACCCAAAGCAAAAAACATATACCCAAGCTGAGACATGGTAGAATACGCAATAACGCGCTTGATATCGAACTGGGTCATGCCGATAGTCGCAGCCACAAACGCGGTCACAGCACCAAACAAGCAAACCACCATCAACGCATCAGGAGCAAATTCAAAAACAGGAGAAAAACGTGCAACCAAAAACACTCCGGCCGTCACCATAGTTGCAGCATGAATAAGAGCCGACACAGGGGTAGGTCCCTCCATCGCATCAGGAAGCCAAGTGTGCAATCCCAATTGAGCCGACTTGCCGACCGCACCGACAAACAACAACAAACACAAACAGGTCAGCGCATGAAATTCATACCCGAAGAATGTAAACATCTCATTGGATTTACCGGCTGCAGCGTCAAAGATCGCGTCAAACTGAATCGAACCGAAAATCACAAAAGCCGCCATAATCCCCAGAGTTAGGCCCAAATCACCAACGCGATTGACAATAAAGGCTTTCACTGACGCTGCATTTGCAGAGGGTTTGTGATACCAAAATCCGATCAAAAGATAAGACGCCAGACCAACCCCTTCCCATCCGAAGAACAATTGAAGCAAATTATCAGCCGTCACCAGCATCAACATCGCAAAAGTAAACAAGGAAAGGTAAGCCATAAAACGGGATTTGGAATCGTCATGATGCATATAGCCCAATGAGTATACATGAACGCAAGCCGACACAATGTTCACAACGCACATCATAATCACCGCGAGTTGATCCATGCGCAGCGTCCAAGCCACTTCAAAATCACCGGAAGAAATCCACGTCATCAAAGGCAGAGTTTGGGGGTTCATCCCCATAACGACGGCAAAAAACAACTTCACGGAAACCATAGCAGCAAGCAAAACACCGGCAACCGTCACAACTTGGGAAAATCCGTCACCCAATTTCTTACCCAACAACCCTGCGAGCAAAAAACCGATAAGCGGAGCAAAAACGGCAAAATAATCGATCATCTAATTCCCCTGATCCTGTTTCTGAATCTATTACAGATCAGCCTTTCAAACTCGAAATATCTTCAACAGCAATCGAGCCTTTGTTACGGAAGAATGTAACAAGAATTGCCAAACCGATTGCAGCCTCGGCAGCAGCAACAGTCAGAACAAACATTGTAAACACCTGCCCACTCAAATCATGCAGAAAACTGGAAAACGCAACAAAATTGATATTCACAGCCAACAGCATCAGCTCTATAGACATCAGAATAACAATCACATTTTTACGATTGAGAAAGATCCCGAATACACCGACGGTAAACAGGATAGCCGCCAGCGTCAGATAATGAAACAAACCGATCTCAAACATGGTCAACTCCTTTTCCTCTGGAAACGCGCTCAATTTTGAGGATGTCGGATGCCTTTCGGGACACTTGCGAGCCAACGACTTGCCGCAAAACGCCGGGACGAACACGCAAAGTCAAAACAATAGCCCCGATCATAGCCACTAGCAAAATAAGGCCGGACACCTGAAACGGGAACACATAATCGGTATAAAGAATATTGCCCAAAGCTTTGGTATTATCGATCTTTTCAGCCACATCAAGCGCGCCGCCTTCATTCATCGCAGCAGGCGGCCAAGCCCGATACAAAGTAATTAACTCGGCGAGCAACACACCACCAAGGACAAGACCAAGCGGAACATACTGCATGGCTCCTTTACGCAATTCTGAAAAATTGATATCGAGCATCATCACGACAAACAAAAACAAAACAGCCACAGCGCCGACATAAACGATAACCAGAATCATCGCGACAAATTCCGCGCCTAACAGCACAAACAAACCGGCAGCATTAAAGAAGGCCAGTATCAGAAAGAGTACGGAATATACCGGATTTCGCGCAGAAATCACAAAAAGCGCGCTCATCAAAAGGACAAAAGAAAACAGATAAAAGGCAAATACCCCGATCATGGGAGACTCTCGCGGTTATGGTTGCAAAAAGCATCACATTTTTAAAGCCTTACAGCTGATTCCGCAAGCGTATAGAAGAAAAAAAGCATACTTTTCCGTGACTATTCTATTTAGGGAACTGTATTTATAGTCAAACCAATTAACTTCTGAACAAGGCACAAGCAACAACCCGTATTAAACATACGGTAGGAGCGCAGTAACGAGCAGCAACGATGTGACAAAGTTAATTGGAAAGACTATAGCTTATGAAAACGAATAGAAAGAATATCTAATCAAACAAAGCGTCAATATCGGCTTGGGAAGAGGCATGATTTTCAGTCGAGTCGCGCACACCACCGGCTTGAGCATCCGGTTTGATATCAATACCCAAACTTCCCAAAGTCGTACTGATATGTTCTTCGATAGTTTCAATAGATTGAAGAATCTTACGGATACGTTGCCCCGTTAAATCCTGAAAACTACAAGCCAACAAAATAGATTCAACGTCACTTTTCGTCTCGTCAAAAAACCTTTGGCGAGCCTCTTCGCCGGAAATAGTTTCATCTTCCTTGATTCTAGAAGAAATACGCTCTGCCGCATCCATAATCTGTGTCGCAGCATCTTCCGTAGTCCGAATAACAGCTTCAAGCTCAACGCCGGTATTGGCAGCTGTTCCACCATCTCCACGGAAATTGATTGCCGCCAAAGCGTTTAAAATCTCACCGAAACGACCGGATAACCCTTCTTCAGCCATATCAAGCTGCTGTGACGTGGCATTAATTTCCATAGAAATTTCATCAAAACGCCGCCGAACAAATCTCTCTAACCCATCCAATTGCTCTTTCATCGTTCCAACCATCAACATGATGGATTCAATAGAACGATCATCAACAGCACTATCAACTTTAAGAGCGACCTTGGACTGATCCATTAGAATATAACCTCAACGAACATTTCGAACAAATATAGTCAAATAAATTAACTTTTGCACAAGGAACAAGGGACAACCCGTATTAAACATACGGTAGGAGCACAGTGACAACGTGCAAAAATTTAGTTAGAAGACTATACAAAACACTTCGAGTATAAAACGCAGTAGTTAACAACTAAGAAAGATTAGGCAATCCTATACTTTTGCTCAAGATAAACAGATTATGAACCTATCTGTATGGTGAGGTTTCCGTAAGATTTCTTGCAATCTGAGCTTCCCAACGATCCCCGTTTTCCAACAATTTAGCCTTATTGTAAAACAACTCGTCTCTGGTTTCTGTGGCATATTCAAAGTTCGGGCCTTCCACAATCGCGTCAACAGGACAAGCCTCCTGACACAAACCACAATAGATACACTTGGTCATATCAATATCATATCGAGTTGTACGGCGAGAACCGTCATCCCGAGGCTCCGCTTCAATCGTAATAGCCAAAGCAGGACAAATCGCCTCACAAAGTTTACAAGCAATACAGCGTTCTTCCCCGTTCGGATAACGACGCAAAGCATGTTCTCCACGAAACCGCGGGGACAAAGGCCCCTTTTCATTCGGATAGTTAATCGTCACGCGCGGAACAAAAAACATATATTTAAGAGTCAAGAGCATCCCCTTGATGATCTCGATTAGCAAAAAAGAACGGGCAATACGAAATGCGGACATATCAAAACTCTTTCATAAACTACTGTGGCAAAGCATTCATAAAGACCAAAGCTCCAGCCACTACAATGACCCAAACCATAGAAAACGGCAAGAACACTTTCCAACCCAAACGCATCAACTGGTCATAACGATAACGCGGAAATGTCGCGCGCGTCCAAAAGAAGAAGAAGAGAACAGCGCAAATTTTCAACACAAACCAGATCGGCCCAGGAACAAAGGCCAAAGCTTCAATCCCGAACGGAGGCAGCCATCCGCCAAGGAAGAGAACCGTTGTCATAGCACTCATCAAAACCATGTTCATATATTCCCCAAGGAAAAACAGAACAAAGGTTCCGGCTGAATACTCAACCATAAATCCACCCGATAATTCTGATTCGCCCTCCGGCAAATCAAACGGGGCGCGATTGGTTTCAGCAAGGATAGAAACTAGAAAAATCACCAACATCGGCAATAACAGCAATTGCATCCACCAAGTCCGCTCAGCCAAAACAATTTCTGAAAGATTCATGGACCCCGTGCATAAGATCACACAAACAATCACTAGCCCCATAGAAACTTCATAAGACACCATCTGCGATGCAGACCTCATCCCACCCAGAAATGCATATTTGGAGTTGGACGCCCACCCCGCCATAATCACGCCGTAAACGCCAAGCGAAGATACAGCAAACAAAAACAAAATCCCCACATTAATATTGGCAAACACCAGCTGCGCCCCAACAGGAATTACAGACCACGCAACCATTGCCAGAGTCAAAATCAAGATAGGAGCCATAAAAAAAACAGGCTTATTGGCTTGGATAGGAATGATAGTTTCCTTGGACAGCAACTTAAAAGCATCAGCAAATGGCTGCAGTAAACCAAATGGTCCAACAGTCATTGGCCCTTGACGACGCTGCATCGCGCCCAAAACTTTACGCTCGGCATAAGTAACAAAAGCAACAAACACCATCACACAGACCAGAAACGCCACCATCAGCAAAACTTGCCCCGGAGGAGTCATCAGGAAATTCATTACATTTTCAAACATCATGGTCTTAATCCACTGCAGGTTAAATTCGAGAATTACTCATATGGCCTTGCGACCGGAAATAGCATCCTTCTCGAAATAAGGAGGCCATAACATAACACCACATTTCAAAACACCGGTCTCAATAACACGATCATAAGCACTCTCTTTTCCATCTGCCGCGAAAGACGGCAGGGAAATCAAACATAACAACACGGCAACAAATATAGTTTTCACTTTTTCTCCTATGTCATTGCGAGGCCGACAGGCCGAAGCAATCCATATCTAACATCTCTTTTTTAACTACAGAGATCGCAGAGATAAACAGAGAAAATCTCTGCGTCCTCTGCACCTCTGCGGTTTACAAAACCTGGATTGCTTCGCATACGCTCGCAATGACAGCTATATATTTTTACTTTCCTTCGGTTCTTCGGTCCTTCGCGTTCAAAAAAATTTTCTACTCCGCAGCCTCCGCAGCAATCGCAGCTTGTTTCTTTGTAACAAATTCCGCCGTACATTTTGCCATCGTCGGAGACAAACGCGAAATTGAATTGGTCATGTAATAATTATCAATCGGCGAATGGAACGGATGCTTGCGCACTTCGCCAGCCACACCGAAAGCTTTCCAATCAGCAGAAACAGCTTCACCGATTTTTCCAAAATGCGGAAATTCTTTAACCAAACGAGAGCGCAATTGATGCAAACTGTCATAAGGCAAAGTTTTTCCGACTTTCTCGGATAATGCGCGAATGATTTTCCAGTCTTCTCGTGCTTCCCCTGGGGCAGAAACGGCCTTCTTGGCAATCTGCACGCGGCCTTCCGTATTCACGTAAAGACCATCTTTTTCAGTATAGGCAGAACCGGGCAGCACAATATCCGCGCGCACAGCCCCCTGATCGCCATGGTGCCCCTGATAAATTACAAATGTATTTCCGCCCAAGGAGGCTTCAACGTTAAATTCATCAACACCCAGCAAATAAACAACGTCCAGCTCATCTTTTTGAGAAGCCGTCAAAATACCGTAAGCATTCAAACCCGTTCCCTGAGGAACAAACCCAAGATCCAAAGCCCCGACACGAGACGCATTGCCCTGCAAGACATTAAATCCGTTCCATCCGTCGCCCACTACGCCCATCTTGGTGGCAAAATCATAAAGCGCAGCATGAACAGCCTCACCGTCAGGACGCAAGAAAGCCCCCTGACCAACAATAATCATTGGTTTTTCTGCAGATTTCAGTGTCTCAAAGAACGAATGGTCTGCATTCAAAGAATCAGGGCCAGCCCCGATATAAACATAGGGGTACGTCAGATCTTTCTGTTCACCAATCAAGGCTACTTTGGTGCGTTTCGCCAGCCAGTTCTTACGGATACGAGCATTCACCAGCGGAGCCTCATGACGAGGATTAGTTCCAATCAATAAAATAGCATCAGCGTCTTCGATGCCGGAAATACCGCTATTCATGATATAGCCGCAACGCTTGGAAACATCGAATAAAGTTCCATCAGTACGGCAATCCAGATTCTGAACCCCCAGCGAAAGCATCAAATCCTTCAAAGCCAGAATAGATTCGGCATCACACAAAGCCCCCACCATCGCAGCAATTTTGGAAGAAGAAGTTGTCGATAATTTCTCGGCAACTTTTGACAAAGCGTCATCCCAGGTCGCTGAGCGCAAGGATCCACTTTGCTCATCGCGAATATAAGGAACATCGAGGCGAGCCTTCTTCAAACCGTCAATCGCATAACGGGATTTATCCGCCAACCATTCTTCGTTCACATCTTCATTCAGACGAGGAAGAACACGCATGACTTCATTGCCACGCGCATCAATACGGATATTCGCACCAACGGCATCATGAACATCAATCGATTCGGTTTTGCGCAATTCCCAAGGGCGAGCGGTAAAAGCATAAGGCTTGTTGGTCAAAGCCCCCACAGGACACACATCAACGAGGTTACCCGACAGTTCAGAATCAATAGCCTTTTCAACAAAAGTTGTAATCTCGGCATCCTCTCCACGGTTCAACATCCCCAAACAGGAAACTCCTGCAATCTCTTCAGAAAATCTCACACAACGAGTACATTGAATACAACGGGTCATAACAGTCTTGATCAAAGGGCCCATATCAGGGTCTTTTTTCGCCCGCTTATCCTCTCCATAACGAGAGCGGTCAAAACCGTAGCCATAGGCTTGATCCTGCAAATCACATTCCCCACCTTGATCACAAATCGGGCAATCCAGAGGGTGATTAATCAGCATCATCTCCATGACGCCATGACGCGCTTTGGTAATCATGGGCGAATCAGTCACGACTTCCATATTCTCGCCACATGCCATCGCACAAGAGGCAACGGGCTTTGGCGCCCCCTTCACTTCGACAAGGCACATACGACAGTTCGCAGGAACACTTAGCTTGTCGTGATAACAAAAGCGCGGAATTTCATATCCCAACATTTCGGCGGCCTGTAAAATAGACGTACCGGCTGGAACTTCGATCTCGGTATTATTGATTTTCAATTTTGGCATGACAATAGACTCGGATTTCCGATTAAAAAACGTATAGGAGTCCTAGCATATTGAACAATCAGAGAAAATGCCCAATTTCAGAGAATTGGTTGAATTATCGAACAAACCCACATTTTTTTCGATTAGAAGGTGTAGATATGTATGTCAGTAAAGAATGACCATTTTTACTATTATAAAATTCCATAAATTCAGGAGACAGAGTCTCGGCATGCGGGCGATGTTTATAAAGATAGGTAACAGCCGTAATAACATCTTGAGGCTGATAGAGTTCCATCACGTCCTTTACTAAACATCGGCATGATTTGGCCAAAGCATCAAATTTTTCCTGCGGGGCATTTTGTAAAAAACCCATACCCTCTTCAGACAAAAATTGGCGATAATTTTCCATACAAGTACTTTCAAAAAGCCCCTGCGCATAAACCGCGCTCAGCTTTTGGTACTCTTCGCGCTCTTCTTTGGTAATTTGCCTCTGCTGAATAGTCCCTTCAGCAAAGGAGATGGTTGAAAATGAAATAAAAGAAATTAAAAACAATGGGATAAAAGATTTAGCTAACATTTTGCCTCAACACCATCACAAAGATAAAACCAACCGAAACAGTATATCATCAAATGTCTTAAAAACCCATCAAAGCCAAATTCAAGCTGCCTTAATGTCTTTGCGATATTCCATGATGCGTTTTTCGACTTCGGGCCGGAAATGACGGAATAATCCTTGAATAGGCCATGCAGATGCATCACCATGAGCACAAATCGTATGCCCTTCAATTTCCTTGGTTAGGTCTAGCAGCATATCGATCTCTTCCAGCGTAGCATTACCAATCGCCATACGCTGCATAATGCGATAAAGCCACCCCGTCCCTTCACGACAAGGCGTACATTGACCGCAACTCTCATGCATATAAAAATGGGTCAATCGGGCAATAGCAGAAACCACATCCGTGCTTTTATCCATAACAATAACACCAGCCGTCCCCAGCCCACTTTGCACGGCTCGCAAAGCATCAAAATCCATCGTTACAGTATCGCAAATATGCTTTGGCAAAAGCGGCGTAGAAGATCCACCCGGAATAATAGCCAAAAGATTATCCCATCCGCCGCGAATACCGCCCGCATGCTTCTCAATCAGCTCTTTTAATGGAATGCCCATCTCTTCTTCAACGTTACAGCGATGATTTACATGCCCTGAAATACAGAATAGCTTGGTTCCAGTGTTTTTCTCGTCCTTTCCGATCCCCGCAAACCAAGAACCGCCTCGACGCATAATGGTCGGAGCAACAGCAATCGTCTCAACATTATTAACGGTCGTCGGACAAGAATAAAGTCCGGCTCCGGCAGGAAACGGAGGCTTATTGCGCGGTTGACCTTTTTTACCTTCGATACTCTCAATCAAAGCCGTCTCTTCACCACAAATATAAGCTCCTGCACCACGGTGAAGAACGACATCAAAATCCCAACCCGAACCGGCAGCATTTTTCCCTAATAGTCCTGCCTCATACGCTTCCTTAATCGCACGATTGATAGTCGAGCCTTCATTAAAAAACTCGCCGCGCATATAGATATAGGCTCGATGCGCCCCCATAGCAAAACCGGCAATCAACGCACCTTCCAGCAATTTATGAGGCTCATGACGCAAAATATCACGGTCTTTACAGGTTCCTGGCTCTGATTCATCGGCATTAATCACCAAATAATGAGGACGACCATCTGATTCTTTCGGCATAAACGACCATTTCATACCGGTCGGAAAACCCGCACCGCCGCGTCCGCGAAGACCGGAAGTCTTCATTTCATTGATAATCCAGTCGCGCCCCTTGGCAAGGATATCCTTGGTATTATCCCAATCTCCGCGCTGCTTCGCAGCATCCAGAGAGAACGGCTCCCAGCCATAGATATTGGTAAAAATACGGTCTTGATCGGCAAGCATGATAAACAACTTCCTGAAAAATAGGAGAAATAATAACACTTAAGCATATACAAGATCACACAATATGCAACAAGCCCCGACAAGAAACTCTCTGATAATTTACAGAGGAGAAACATAGAAGATTGACACCCTGCACAAATGTGAAAAAATTAATTTTTTCAGGGGTTATAACGGAGATTCGAAGTCATGCTCATTACCTTTGTTGCACTTTATATGATGGTATCAGTTGCTGTCGGCTTATACGCCGCCCGCAAAGTTCATTCTTCTACCGATTATGTCGTGGCTGGCAGGTCTCTACCTTTATATATTACCATGGCAACCGTCTTTGCGACGTGGTTTGGTTCTGAAACCGTCTTGGGTATTTCTTCGACCTTTATTGACGAAGGTCTGGGCGGAATTGTCGCCGATCCGTTCGGCGCAGGCATGTGCCTCATTCTGGTAGGTCTGCTTTTCGCCAAGCCTCTCTACCGCATGAAGCTTCTGACTATTTCCGACTTCTATAAAAAGAAATACGGCCGCCCGACTGAACTCGCAGTCTCAATCTTTATTTGCGTCTCATATCTGGGTTGGGTATCTGCCCAAATTGTGGCGCTCGGATTGGTTTTCAACATCATCACAAACGGAGAACTCACCCAAGAATGGGGTATGGTCTTAGGACTAGCCATTGTCTTGTTCTACACTTTCTTTGGGGGCATGTTCTCGGTAGCGATGACAGACTTCATGCAAATGACCATCATATTAATCGGAATGGGAATTGTGGCCTTCTTCGTATCCGGTAAAATAGACGGCGGCGCAACTGCAGTCATTGACCATGCGATAGCTGCAGAGAAATTCTCGAACTTCTTCCCCGACCTTACACTGGCAAGCGTTCTGGCCTTTATTGCCGCTTGGGTCACAATGGGCTTTGGCTCAATCCCGCAACAAGACGTGTTTCAGCGCGTCATGTCCGCCAAGGATGAAAAGACTGCTGTCCGCGGCTCTGTTCTTGGTGGCTCTTTCTATATCATATTTGCGTTCGTACCTATCTTTTTGGGTTACGCAGCGACAATGATTGATCCGGAAACATCCGCAACCCTAATGGAAGAAGACTCACAACAAATTCTTCCGACCATGATCCTGACCCACACCCCGATCTGGGTACAAGTCATGTTCTTTGGCGCCCTTCTTTCAGCCATCATGTCAACAGCTTCAGGAACATTACTTGCGCCGTCCGTCGTGTTTGCTGAAAACATCGTGAAATCTTTACTCCCGCATATGACGGATAAAAAACTTCTCCTCCTGATCCGTGGAACCGTCGTCGGCTTTGCAGGACTTGTCCTGATATACGCCTTCAACTCCGAGCGCGATATTTTCTCGATGGTTGAGGACGCCTATAAAGTCACACTGGCTGGAGCCTTCGTACCACTCGCCGCAGGTGTCTATTGGAAACGTGCCAACACCGCTGGCGCAACCCTGTCCATTCTCTTTGGCGTCGGAACATGGCTCCTGATGGAAAAATTCTCCCCCGAAGGCGAAGGAATATGCCCACCCCAACTTGCAGGTCTCTTGGCCGCCACAATCGGTATGGTTATAGGTGGGCTATTTGGCAAACCGGGAAACAGCGCCAGACAATATTTGCCGCCAGAGTCAAAAGAAGAAACCATTCACTAATGAAAACGCTACTTCTTATATATTTGTAAAATACACATAAAAAGAGAATGCTGCAAAAATAAGAGCTAGTACAATAATGACAACGAAATCAATAGGGTCTTCTTTCCATGTAAAAACAAACTTTCTTCTATATAACGGCTTAATCCTAAAATTCAGAGAAATTTTTCCCTTGAAAATAGAGAAAATGACAAAAGCGCATATACCAACACCAATCACCAACGGTGTATAATCCCAATGTCGAAAATTTTCTACTTCCATCACTCATCCGTCTTCTTGGATATAGCCTGATAAACATCGAGAAATTGTTTGGTCTGCTTGACATCATGAACTCGCACGATATCACAACCCTGCTCCACAGCAGACATAACCGCCGCCAATGACCCGCCCAATCGACCTTGGGGATCAATCATCGTCCCGCATAAATCAGGAATAAATCTCTTTCGCGAAGCACCCATCAAAACACGCACTCCCAAAGATTTGAATTTATGCATATTCTGGAACAAGGCCGTATTATGCAGCGTTAATTTTCCAAATCCTATTCCGACATCAATCATAATCCTGTCTTTGGGAATTCCGGCATCGACGCACGCCTTCACGCGCTTACCTAAATAATCAAAAATCTCTGAGACAACATCATGATAGAACGGGTCTTTCTGCATCGTCTGCGGATCGCGTTGCATATGCATCAAACAGACATGAGCTCTGGAATTGGCAACAATCGATAAAGACTCGTCATCCCCCTCCAAAGCACTCACATCATTAATGATATGGGCACCACTCTGAATGGCAGCCCGCATCACTTCGGCATGGCGTGTATCAACAGAAATCCAGGCCCCACATTCGCGCAGCCCCTCAAGGACAGGGATAACCCGCATCAACTCCTCATTAATCGAAACAGGGTCAGCACCGGGACGTGTCGACTCCCCACCGATATCAAGAATTTGAGCACCATCAGCGACCAATTGCTTTCCATGACGGATCGCAGCATTGGCATTGAAATACTGTCCTCCATCTGAAAAACTATCAGGCGTGACATTCACAATCCCCATGATAAGGGGAAGCGATGAATTTTTTATTTCCTGCTCTGGCGGAAGTTTCTGAATAAGAGATGTAACAGCCTCACGCGTCACGGGATGCCTCCAATCCGGAGCAATGTCCCTCAAAGGGTACAAAACAAAAGCCCTCTCATGCATTCTGGGATGCGGCAGTTCAAGTTCAGGCTCACTGATAACTTTTCCCTGATAATCCAGAACATCCAAATCGAGAACACGGGGAGCATTTTTAACAGTACGAATACGCCCGAAATCAATTTCGATCTCCTGCATCAAAGCCAACAAATCTTTGGGCAACAAATGCGTTTTCACTAAAGCAACAGCATTATGATACCAAGGCTGATCGGAAATTGGGACAGGCGCCGTCAAATATATAGGAGAAACAGAAAGAACCTTAACCCCTCGTCCGCGTAAATCATCCAAAGCCTTAAGAATTGTCTGCTTTGGCGTTCCGTGTTGAGAGGGCAAATTCGCCCCTAGCGCGATAAAGATCATTAAAACCTATACAGCCTTCTTGACACCCAGTTTATCGGCTTGCTGAACCAGAGTCGTTGTTCCGGCCTCTGACATAGAAGCAATACGTCCGTTTTGTGGACCAACAGTAATCGGACGTCCGGACTTCAGCTCGATCAACAATTGCTTCATGCTCTCAGGTGTAAGATCCTCATAGTAATCATCATTAATCTGAACCATCGGAGAATTAACACAGGCTCCCAAACATTCGACTTCCATCAAAGTAAACATTCCGTCTTTGGTAGTCTCCCCTGTATGAATTCCCAATTGGCTCTCACAAGTTTTAACAACCTCCGCAGAACCACATAGCATACAAGGGGTAGTCGTGCACATTTGAACCAGATACTTCCCGACAGGCTCCATATTGTACATCGAATAAAAACTGGCGACTTCATAAACTTTGATTGGCGGCACATCGACAATTTCTGCAATCTTATCCATCGCAGCACGAGGAACCCACCCGCCATATGGGGGCTTAGCTTGTGCGCCGTCTTCACCAACCTGACGCTGCGCCAGATCTAGCAAAGGCATTATAGCTGATCTTTGTTTTCCCTGAGGATAACGAGAAATAATCTCGGCCACCTTATCCATATCCCGAAATTCAAAATCTTTTGGCTGATAACTGGCATTTAAATCGACTGGCTTTTTCATGGATAATCCTCTTAAAATCAAATACTTTTTAGCGCCAAGCGCCCTTCAAATCAAGCATCTTTCCCCTCATCAAAGGGCGCTTTCCCCCGCTTTTCCGCGCCTCAACATTCTTTTTCCCATATCAACCGCAGGCTTTTCGATCAAACGATACATAACCAGACTTGAAAGAACAGAAGCAACTAGGCAAAGAGCAAGCAAAACACCATCGGGAATCCCTCCGACACCAAACAATTTGTGGCCAACAAGCACAAGCCCAGCCACCACAAACGGATGAAACAAATATAGCGTGTAGGAACTATCCCCAACAGCCTTCAGGAAACGGGGGGCTTCTATCCGCTCGGACAAATTCGGCAAAGCCAAAAAAGCAACAACCCCCGAAGAAATAACCAAAGACCCAATCCGACCGATAGACAGCCCCATATAAGAAATAAAGAATGGCGATAACAGAATACCACCCGCCACAATCCACGCCGCAAAACAAAACTTTTCAGGAAACCTGATACCGCGAACGCAGACATAACCAATCCAAGCTCCGGCAAGAAAATCCAGAATGATGAAATTGCTATAGAAAGTGGCAGCAACCGACCAATCCCCTATCATTCGAAAAACAAGAAGGCTCAAAACAAAATAGAGACTCATAAAAATCAGAGAGACAAGTGGTCGAAACAGCATCGCCACTGCAAAGATAACATAAAAATACATCTCGAAATTCAAAGTCCAGCCATTAGCCAGAAACGGGATGGCTCCCCCACCATTCGGAGCATCATGCGGAATAAAAAATAAGGATTTCAAAAAATGCGTCCATTCAAAAACAGAACTTCCCAAGGCCGAAGGCAATACCAATGCCACTCCGAGCAGCAGAAAACTGTAAAACCAATAAACGGGAACAATACGAATGATACGTCTAATCATAAAATTGGCTGAGGATTGGATTGTACCGTTTTTGCCTTTGGTCGAATAAACCATCACAAAGCCGGACAACACAAAAAAGATATCAACACCAAGGATGAGAGGATAATCACTTAAAAAAGAGCCTGACGTAACCGCATCCCCCCCGTAAACTTCATAAAGTGAGTGTTTAAGCACAATCATAAACGCAGCAATCCCTCGCAAAACTTGCAAAGAATCAAAAACGGGTTGGCTAATCTGCTTCCCTAATAAAGAAACACTCTCGGTCATATTGATAAGATCATAGATTTAAGACTACATACGCTCTGGGCTAACATCATTATAGAGCAGGGCTTGAAAACGAGACGCATAAAATCTTTGCATACGCTCAAAAGGGTGCATCTGTCTGTTTTCTTTTATTCTGGAATCAACATAAGCCATATACAAATTTTCAGGAACCCGGAAATCGATATCACCAACTATTTTCCTACCCTGATTCTGAACAAGCTGTTCTGCTTTATCGATAGAATCTCTTTTGATATCACCATATGCTCTGAAGGTCTCTTGCCCGCTAAAGGTCGTAACGGGAACACGAATAACCCCAAGATGTTGATCCGGTATTGCATTCTGAGGAGGACTGCCCCAACAAACACTCCTGAAGACAACCGTCATACGAGGAATCTCTATACCATCTTTAGAAAAACGATCTTGATACTCAGCAATAATATTAGAGAAAATAGTCGTCACATGGAATGGAGTGTTACAAGCCTCCTCATCAATCTCTCTCCGAACCGCTTGAAGAAGATTGCGATCTCTCTCTTCTTCAAAGGCCCCACCAGCCAACTCAATGGAAACTTTGCCGTCTTTATGCTGACGTACAACCAGATAAACGCCGCCATTCAAATCTTCAAGAAAAGCAGAAACTTTGAGCTTCGTACCACTAGGCACGACCACCGCAGACGCATCTCCGTTTAAAGGAATTGCCGCCGCAAAAGATTGTTCCAAAGGTCTCTGTTCAGACTTACCCATAATGGACTCAATAATACGCCTTATAAAAAATTATGACAAGCAAAAGTCATCTAAGGTCATATTAACGATCAATTTCGCCAAATACAATATCCAAAGACCCGATATTGGCCACAACATCAGCCAGCATATGACCTTTTGACATGAAATCCAGCCCTTGCAGATGAGCAAACCCTGGGGCGCGAATATGGCAACGATATGGACGGTTTGTCCCATCCGACACCAGATAAACCCCGAATTCTCCCTTAGGAGCTTCAACAGCCGTATAAGTCTCGCCCGCAGGAACGTGAACCCCTTCAGTGAAAAGCTTAAAGTGGTGAATAAGCGCTTCCATTGAGTTTTTCATCTCAGCCCTAGGCGGAGGGCAAACCTTATAATCATTAGTTTTTACAATACCTTGTGGCATGTCTTTAATGCATTGCCTCATGATGCGTAAGGACTGGCGCATTTCTTCCATCCGCACCAGATAACGGGCGTAACAATCCCCTGTCGTCCCGACAGGCACATCAAATTCCATACGGTCATAGACATCGTAGGGCTGAGATTTCCTCAAATCCCAAGCCAAACCGGAAGCCCGGATATTCGGACCTGTAAATCCCCAATCCAATGCCTGAGCCTGCGACACCACTCCAATATCAACAGTACGCTGCTTAAAAATACGGTTTTCTGTCAAAAGACTATCAAGATCATTCAGAACACTCGGGAAATGATCAACCCAAGCCGACATATCCTCCAAAAGTCCTGCGGGCAAATCCATAGCCACACCACCAGGGCGGACATAATTGGCATGAAGACGCGCACCACAAACGCGATCATAGAACTCCATGCCCTTCTCACGCTCTTCAAATCCCCAAAGAGCTGGCGTAATAGCCCCAACATCGAGGGCAAAAGTCGTAATATTCAAAACATGGTTTAAAATACGGGTCAATTCGCAGAACAAGACGCGGATATACTGCGCACGCTCAGGGACTTCCAAACCCAATAATTTCTCAACCGCCAAAGCAAAAGCATGTTCCTGGTTCATCGGAGACACATAATCCAACCGATCAAAATACGGCAAAGCCTGCATATAGGTTTTATATTCAATCAACTTTTCCGTACCACGGTGCAACAACCCGATATGAGGATCAGCACGCTCTACAACTTCCCCGTCCATCTCGAGAACCAACCGCAAAACTCCGTGCGCCGCAGGGTGTTGAGGCCCAAAATTCATTGTGTAGGGCTTGATATGAACTTCCCGATCCATCGCATCGTCCACTTTATCGACTTCAACAGTTTGAGCTTGTGCTGACATTATTTTATATACCTTTTTTGCGGTGAAAGGAGCATATCCCCTTTGGGGTCATATTTGCGGATCACTCGATCCATAATACCTATATCATTCATCAATGAAAGCCCCTGATTTAAAGTATCGAGCAAATCCCTTTGTCCTTTATCGACGCTCATAACCATCGGCAATATAGCGATTGGATCATCAGAAACCCTAACCATCTTGGCGCGATCCTCTTCACGATAGGACATAAATGTAATCGGATCATTAATCATCGCATCGGCCTTACCCGTCACAATATTCAAAGCCAATTGGCTAGGATCATAGGAAGCAGGCATAGAAAGCAACTGGGCATTAGGAAAATTTATCTCGATAAATTCAGCAGCCCCGTCACCGTCAATAAGAGTAAATCGCGCCTCTTCACTATTAAGAGTCTCAAAACTCTTGGCCTTGGGATTATCCTTTGCCCCATAAACATACCCTAGCAAAAACATGTAAGGATCAGAATAAGAAACATACGGCATAGCACTACGCGTAAACGGCCCATCCGCACAAAGAGCATCAACTTTTCCAGTCCGAAGGGCTTCAACTTGCTGCCCTAATGCATATTCATGGCTCCACTCGATCTTAAACCCTAGAACTTTCCCCAGCTCCTCTATCATGTCATGATACACGCCGGATTTCTCTCCGGTCTCCAAGTCGATAGAAAAATAAGGCGCCCACACAAAATACCCACAGCGTAATGTCTGCGTTTCCATCACACGATCATAAGCGGATTTTTCTTCTGTAGCATAAGCATTAGAGATGCCGAAAACTAAAAACATAAAAAAAAGTAGGATCAGCTTATTCAGCATTAACTCCTCCTTTAACAACAGGCAAAGTGATGCGATACAAAGAATTTGGAAATTCCTCATACTTGGAAATCATCTTTTCAATCTGCCCATTATAAAGCAATTCCAATGTTGCCGTATTCATCATGCGGCGAAGTTTTTCTTCGCCAAGCATCAAAGATAATGAATTCGGAAACAACCGCACGGGAACCTTCAACGAAACCTGAGTTAAGACATTGGGATTGTTTTTTTGAAATTTCATCCCCGTAGCAACATCTGTCACAACAAAATCCGCTTTTTTAGTAACAACATTCATCAACATTTGCGTACTGTCGGACATCTGCGGCAAATCCGATGTCTTGGCCAAAGGAAAATCAGTCCGTGCAATAATACTCGACATCTCTCCGTCAATAATAGAAATTGTGAAATCACCAGAATTCAAATTTTTGATATCTATAATTTTTGCCTCTTCACCTTCACGCATATACGGATACAACGCTACAAAAAAAATCGGATCAACATAATCTATACGCCTGCCACGCTGAGAATTAGGCCAATCCCCCGAGCAAAGCATATCAACCCGCCCCGCTTCCAAGGCCTCTATATAATTCGCTGGCGTTAATTCCTCGACCCATTCGACTTTAATATCAAGAGCACGGCCAACTGCCTCAACGTACTCATAAAATATTCCCGACATCTCACCCGTATTAGGCTCTTTCGAGAATAAGGGAGGCCAAGACATATACCCACAGCGTAATGTCTGCGTTTCCATCACACGATCATAAGCCGATTTTTCTTCATCGGCGAATGCCGAAGCACCAAAAAAGACAAGTAATAAAAAAAATATAATCGACCTAATCATTTCATTACTCTTACATTTATTCCCCACCAACAGGCTTCCATCCGACCTTAGGCATGTGAGGATTTTCGCCTACCTTCTCGTCACCCGGCAACTGCACATCGGTCACAGCTTCCCACGGGCTCATATTATCAAACACACGAAAATCTTGCGGCAAAGACACAGGGCCATAAACAACGCGTCTTTGCTCTTCATCATAACGAAGCTCGACATGCCCCGTCAGAGGAAAATCTTTTCTAAGAGGATGCCCGTCGAAACCGTAATCTGTAAGAATGCGACGATGATCGACCAAACCATCAAACATAATGCCGTACATATCCCACGCTTCACGCTCGAACCAGGGCGCCGTGCTAAACAAAGCCCCCACACTTGGCACGGGAGTATTTTCGTCAGTCGAAACTTTAACCCGAATACGCGCGTTATGCTTAAGCGACAAAAGCTGATAAACAACTTCAAAACGCTCATCACGATCAGGATAATCAACTCCGCAAATATCAATCAACTGGGCAAATCGGCATCCGTCATCATCCCGCAAATACCCCAACACCGCCAAAAGACCGGAACGCGTGACATTCAAAATCAATTCACCGCATACAATCTCGAACGAAGGCATAACGTCACGAAATTTTTCATGAAGAGCCTCTCCTGCCTCCTGCAAATGGTGGGTTTCAGGAACCAGCTCATCATTCAATAGATTGGATTCTTCAGTCATTTTCTGCCATCCTTTTCAATTCCGTAAACGCCTTTTCTATCATGGGCATATAGGTTGGAATACGCCCTAAAATCTCGTTAGCCAAATCTTCGTTATAGGTGTGTGACGACAGATTTCTATCTTTCAACATGCTGACCCAAAGCTCTTCGTCATCAATCCATCCTATAGAAAAAGCTTCACGAAACACAGATTTTGGCGAATTAGCCTCAATCTCTTCCACTTTTTTCAAAAAATGCTTCAGCGCCTTCCAGCTCAGCTCGACCACAAACTCGAAACACTGAATAACAGCCTCCCGCCGCCCCTCATGGTCAACAGGTAAACCCAACATCTTTTGTAATTGAACAATAGCTTTTTCGAGCCGTGTCAAATCAGTAACCAAAGCATTATTCATCGCTGAAACAGAACCTTTGCATCTCTTAAAATATTATCCCTCAGAGCATCGCTGGACTTTTGAAGCCAGACACAGTCTATTTTATACAACGTCTCCGCATCCTCAACCATCCAGTATATTTTGTCCCAGTCTTCTTCGGACAAGTCCGACGCATCAACAGCCAAATCATAATCCGATCGCGAGGCAGCATCCCCGCGCGCCCGTGACCCGTATAATAAAATCCGCTCAACCGCTCGAATAGCCCCTATATCATCCAGTAAGGCCGCGATACCAGGGGGCAAAGACTCATTCGTCATTCCAGACATTCCTGTTTTTATTTATGGCTCCATCTCATATGGTCTAGCCACATGAAAAATTGCCCCAGGCTTCGCCTGATATTTTTTACTCAAATTTCTGATATACCCACTGTCACGAATCTGGTCCAAAGCCGCATCCAGCATCACACCAAACTTTGTATCCTGTTGGGGATAAGCAATTGTAGCAGCATAAACCCGAATAGGCTGATCTTTGGAAACATTTCTGACTTTACCCGGATTAAGTTTTTCAAAGTTTATTCCATCCACCAGATTTAAAATAGCAACATCAGCTTTCCCGTTAACAACTTCCTGCAGAGACATTCCGAAATCAGTCATGTTCGGCAAAGAAACTTTTTTAGCCAAAGGAAAATCTTCAGATGCAATAACACCATCCAAAGACCCGTCATGGACAGAAATCCGGATAGACGGATCATTAATAACAGAAAGATCATCATCAAATCGCCTGTCATCAGCACGAGCAAACACACTCATCGGTACATAAAATAACGCATCACTAAACCCGATAGTTCCAAGCTTGGCTTCCATAGGATTTTTGTAATACCCGAAACACAACGCATCATAACGCCCAGCCTCAAGTCCAGCATCCATAGTCGCAAGACCAACCTCTTCATTCCAATCAATTTTGACACCTAAAAGATCGCCCGCACGCTCCATCGTATCATGAATAATGCCCGATATTTCCCCTGTATTTGGATCTTTGATTATAAAAGGAGGCAAGCTAAGATACCCACACCGAATAGTCCCCGTCTGCACCACACGATCATAGGCAGATTCTTTCTCTGCCGCTAAAGCGGGGAATGCCAATAAACTCAGCAACAAAGTAAAAACTATTTTTTTCATCTCTTAAAATCCTGCTTGTTTTTTCTTAAAATCCTGCTTGTTTTTCTTTTTATACTTTCACGATGACTTCACCCTTCGGGTTCGCAATGACAGATAAAAAATATTTGTGTTTATTTGTGCCCATTCGCGGCTTAATATCTTTTTTCTGGGTTCCCTCAGAATCATTTCACCTTTCGGGGAATGACGCTTTCAAGATTCATATAACAACACTACCTTACAATCCGCGTATCTTCGCGACGAATTTTTTTCTGGAGCTGTAACAACCCATAAACCAGTGCCTCGGCAGTCGGAGGACACCCCGGAACATAAATATCGACAGGAACAATC
>JAGRKB010000117.1 GCA_020442425.1 Alphaproteobacteria bacterium
GCAGGAATTACCTTGGTTTATGGTGGCGGGAATCCCGGATTAATGGGGAAGGTTGCCAATTCATGTATGGCAGCTGGTGGCAGTGTTATCGGGATTATTCCTGATAGCATATTAAAGCTTGAAGCGCGCCATGACGATGTGACCGAGCTTCATGTTGTTCCGAATATGCATGTTCGCAAGGCCATGATGGCTGAAAAGTCCGATGCTTTTATTGTAATGCCCGGTGGGTTGGGTACCTTGGATGAGACATTTGAGATCTTGACGTGGAGATACTTGGGTATCCATAATAAGCCTGTTATTATCGCTAATATCGAGGGGTATTGGACACCGATGATTGATCTTATCAATCATATGGCCTCCAAGAATTTTGTAAAGCAAGAGCATTTGCAGACTTTTACAGTTGCCAACAGTATCGAGGAAATTATGGATATTCTTGCGCAATCAAAGCGTACGGATGATCCGGTACTTTCTGACAAAATATAATTTCTTTGTTTATAAGGATTTAGTGTTTTACTTAGAGCGTTGGCGTTGTATGCTTGGTGTTGAATTGTTTTAGGTCTATGTACTGAGGGGCTTCTGGTGAGTTTTGTAAATGAGAAAGAGCGCGAGCTGGCGCTTGTGGTTTCCGGTAAGGCGTTAGAACGTATGGCTCAGGAGGAGTTGATTCCTACTCCCGAGCATTATGAGCTGTGGTATGTGTATTATTCCCGTGCCATCCCAGAGGTTGTCCGTGTTATTGACGGTATTGTGGAGTCGGGACAGTCTATCAATGACTACGTATGTGGTGAAATTTATAATCGCTTTTTAAGTGATTTGCGCAATGAAGAAGCAGTGCGTAATGCCGGCGACCAAGTCCAGAATGCTATTCACAATGTTTCCGGTATGGTTGAGGGCGTTAAAAATGCGACCAAAAGCTATGGCTCTACGTTGGAAGATGTCACGCGGCGTATTGGGACTGCAAAATCTCAGGATGACTTGAAACAGGCGGTTTCTGTTGCGTCTCAAAGTACAGCCAGTATGATTGAGCAAAATCATCGTCTAGAGGAGATGTTGCTTGAGTCTACCCAAATCATGGAAGAGCTGAAGCGTGATCTTGAGCATGTTCGTCGTGAGGCCATGACTGATGGCTTGACTGGGCTTGCCAATCGTAAATGCTTTGATTCTGAAATGGATCGTGTTCTTCGTGATTTCTCTGATCGTCGCGGTGTCTTTAGTATTTTAATGCTTGATATTGATTACTTCAAAAGCTTTAACGACAATTTCGGACATCAGGTTGGAGATCAGGTTTTGCGTCTTGTTGCTCGTACCCTTAAGGATGGGCTTAAAGGTAAAGATGTTGCCGCTCGCTATGGCGGGGAAGAATTTTCCATTATCTTGCCCGATACGGATTTGTCGGGTGCCGTGATTGTTGGAAATGCTTTACGTAAGGCTGTTGCCGGTAAGGACGTCATTAACCGGAGTACCGGTAAAGTTTTGGGCAGGATTACGTTGTCGGTCGGCGTTGCCGAGTTTGCCGGTGAAAAAACGGCAGAGCAATTGATTGCTCGTGCTGATGAGGCTCTTTATACAGCCAAGCACAATGGACGTAATCAGGTTGCTGCCGCACCTAGCGCTCGATAGGTCTCTCACGGTTTTGATTTCATAACAGTTTTTTGTTATATGCGCTATTTCCTGAAAATCAGGCATGGCGTAGAATCTGTTTTTGGTCTAAAATGGCTGCAACTTAGTGTTCCCCCTTTTTCCTTTCCGGATGTTTTTCGCTATGAAACAAACGATTTTCTTGCTCTTTTTCCTCCTTGCTTTGGTTATCCTTTACGCAGGGTATTCTCTGGTTGCGTTTGAACCAGATCAGCCCTATGAGTTTACGTTTCAAGAGCCGGTTTTGCCCCCTGAAATGGTTGAGGAGCAAAGACGTTTAGCTCAGTCTGTTTTGACGCCAGAAGAGCAGAATAGGCGGGATTCAGCGTTGCAGATTATCCAGAATGCAATTGATTCTTATCAAAACTATGAAACTACAATGCCTGCTCAGGCCTCTTCATCTTTATCCGTTCTCAATACCTATTTTCTTTCCGGTCAGTTGCCGACTCACTTTCTGACCATGTTGGATCAGGGCAATGGTCGCAGATCTTATGGCGCTTTGAAATTTTCTTCAGAAGGTGTTGTGGCCGCTGAAGCTTCTAAGAAGAATATTTCTTGTCGTCATGAGCAAAGTGGCACGGAGACTTTGATCGGAAGTGAAGATGATAATGTTATTGAATGTGATTCTTTAAATCGTGGTATCGGTAACGGAGATCGTCTGATCCTGGGAGGGCCGGGCGATGATAAAATTACAGATACTTTCGGGAACCGTATTGTGAATGGCGGATCTGGAGATGATACAATTGCCTTGGGGCCAGGGCGTTCCATTATTATTCTTGAAGATGGTTGGGGGCGCGATCAGTTGACGGTTGATTGCGTGGGTTCGGTTGTTAGTGCTATTCAAGTTCCTATAGATTATCCTGGGCTTTGGAATGAAAAAACCATGAATTTTATAGTTCTTTCTCCCCGGCTTGATCCTAAGGATTTGTATATGGAAGGCTTAACGCTTAAAAGTAAGGTTAGCGATGATCAGCTTTCTATGAGCGAGAATTGCTTCACTATTGTTCCTTCTCTTGACGGGAGTGATGCTGTGAAAGATGGTGGCAATACCGACGCTGAGGCAGCCCCAGCGGCTCAATAGCGGCTCAAATTTTCATGTGTAAGGTTCATTGATATTTTATTTTTTGAAAGGATTTATGAAATGAAATCTCCAGTTCGTGTTGCTGTCACGGGAGCCGCAGGCCAGATCGGGTATGCCTTATTGTTCCGGATTGCCTCCGGTGAAATGCTCGGTAAAGATCAGCCGGTTATTTTGCATTTGCTTGAAATTACCCCTGCGCTTGGAGCGCTTGAAGGGGTTGTGATGGAGCTGAATGATTGTGCGTTTCCGCTTCTTCAAGGGGTTGTGACCACTGATGACGTGAATGTCGCGTTTAAAGATGTTGATTATGCGCTTTTGGTTGGGGCTCGTCCTCGTGGGCCAGGGATGGAGCGTAAAGATCTTCTGGAAGCCAATGGAGCGATTTTTGCGCCACAAGGAAAGGCTTTGAATGATCATGCCAAGCGCGATGTTAAAGTTCTGGTGGTTGGAAATCCTGCCAATACCAATGCTCTGATTGCGCAGCAAAATGCACCGGATCTTGATCCGAAATGTTTTACGGCGATGGTTCGTCTCGATCATTCCCGCGCGCTGTCACAATTGGCGTCCAAAACAGGAAGTCATACTACGGACATTAAAAAAATGACAATCTGGGGAAATCACAGTTCGACCCAATATCCTGATTTGCATCATGTGAGTGTTGGCGGGAAGGCTGCATTGTCTCTTGTTGATCAAGCTTGGTATGAAGGCGAATTTATTCCGGCGGTTCAGCAACGCGGGGCGGCTATTATCAAGGCTCGCGGGGCTTCTTCTGCGGCTTCTGCGGCATGTGCGGCAATTGATCACATGCGGTCTTGGGCGCTGGGGACTGAAGAGAGTGATTGGGTTTCTATGGGGATTCCATCTGACGGGTCTTACGGAATTGCCGAAGGTGTTATTTACGGCTATCCGGTTACGTGTAAAGACGGCAAATATACAATCGTTCAAGGTCTTGAAATTAATGAATTTTCTTGTGCCCGCATGGAAGCAACTGAAAAAGAGCTTCGTGAAGAGCGTGCCGGTGTTGAGCATTTGTTCAAGAAATAGCCTTTTCTGTGAGATCAAATTAAAGCCCCACTTTGGTCGGGGCTTTTTTCTTTACATAATTATATTATGGTGATATAGTAGCTTCGAAAAAACATCAATATATAAGTGAGGGTGACGTTGTGGGAATTTTTGGTTGGTTATTCGGGGCATCAAAGCCAAAAGGGCATTTGGAGCGTATTGATGCTATTCGTGATCCAAGGGAGC
This sequence comes from Alphaproteobacteria bacterium, assembly GCA_020442425.1. Classification (GTDB taxonomy): domain Bacteria; phylum Pseudomonadota; class Alphaproteobacteria; order Micavibrionales; family Micavibrionaceae; genus UBA1573. The sequence continues at coordinate 3,968 of JAGRKB010000117.1, forward strand.
GTGAGGCTGCTAGGCGAGAAGATCAAAAGAGCGATCAACTTTTAAGAGCATATTCTGAACAGGGCCAGAGGCAACAATTTGAGAAGGCTAGGTTGGATGCAAGACGTGCCGACGGGTGTAATACATATATTCCCACGAAGGATGATGTAAGAACCTGTTCATGATCTTTTGA
>JAGRKB010000046.1 GCA_020442425.1 Alphaproteobacteria bacterium
AGGCTACTTTTGCAACAGGTCTAATATAGAATTGAGTACCCATTTTGATTGCGACCATATCTTCTAGTATTCCCATCTTCAAAAAAAGATAATCCTTCAAAAGCTCTGTATGAATCGACAAGAAGCTTTTGCACGCTCTCCTTTTTTGTTCCAACTGGGAGTAAGTTCTTAAGTTCAGAATCCAGTTCTTCAATATTGTTAAACTGCTCAAAATTTATTTTTTTGTACTCTGCGACCTCCAGATTCTTGGTCTCAAAAACACCCCAGACTATTGGGCCACAGAACAACCCAATTAAGGCAATTAAGAATCCTATATTTATCTTCTTCATCCCCATCTCCCAAGGAAGGTATTAAAAATCATGTTTAACACCCTGCCATGAAGCCCCACCAGCTACCAGCCCGATAATTCAAATTTTATGTAATTTATGATTGTAGCGGTATAAACATTACCAATTCGTTACCGCACCGCAAAAAGGTTCCATGACAGCATGGTAATTTTTTATGATGAGCCGAAACTCCGCTCTGCGAATGCCCGCTTACATCTTGCTTGCGCTTATAACTTTTCAAGCCACCCTTTAATCTCTTCCAAAACACCATCAAATTCCGGTTGGGATTTGTAATAGAGAGCGCGGGTCACTTTGAAAGCTGCAGTATATTGCGCGCGAACATCTGGATTACCGAGCAAGAATGCCTCGTTTTCGGCAATCACCGGATTATCACCACTCCGGAAGCGCTTTTCTTTATGGGCCAGATAATCTGTTGTCCCGATAAATTCCTGCACGTCCTCATTCTGGAGCAAGCAATATACGTCATAGTAATGGCGCATAAAATTGACCGGAAAACTGCCTGTTTCTTGCTGCTGTCGATATTTTGTTGAAATAGTTTGCAGCTTTTCAACAAGCGTATAACCCGCATGATAACAAGCCACACCCAGAGCGCGGTTGTCTATAATATCAGCTTTAGGGGCTGCAAAATCATAAGCCCATGAGCTGATAGCCCTCAAATTATTCGGCATGACATCATCAAACCCGACTTCCAGCAAGATACCATCCTTAACACCTTCCAGATTACCACCCATCTTTTGATAAAAAAGACGAATGCCGCCGCTCCGGTATTTACTATCATCAAACGCGGTATCGCGCTGAACATCATAAATGCCGTCGATTTTTATAGTGGAGGCCAGCCAATCATAGAACTTCTTGCGGCTTTCGCAGTGATCCGGTTTATCGTGATTGCGGCCTGTTTTGACATTCATACCCTCAGGAGGCTCAATCCGAATATCTATATCCTCGGAAAAGCGGTGAATAATCCCGTAGCCTTTGGATAAAGATGTGCCGCCTTTTAATTCGAACGACAGTCTGAGCTGCTGCAAACCGTATAGGCAGTGCATAATCCAGTAATCCTTTTCCACAAGGACAGGATCAATCGACATCTCCCCTGCCACAATACGGAGCAAGTCAGAGAAATCAGGATGATTATGCAGAAAATCGGGTGAAGCCATACCCTACTTTATCGCCTTAAAGGAGTTCGGCAAAGAACTTCTTGGCACGAAGGCCGCCGAAGTCCTGCACGGCTTTTTGTAAGGCCTGCGATTTTAAGCGTTTGGCTTTTTCTGCCACCTTTTCAAGCAAGGCATTTGTATCCTCTGCCAAGAGATGCAGGTTATTGAGCAGATCAACCAGCAAGAATTCTTCTGTAACCTCGCTTGGAAAGTAAGGGCGTTTTATAAAATAGAATATTCGCCCGCCGAGTTCATACCGCCCGTCACGCTTGGAGTTATAAACAAGCTGCTCATTGTAAAGCTGCGTCGCCCCAACCCCCAACCCATTATAGGCGTTAAGGGAAGCTATAAAGAAACGATCATCCTTCAAGAAGGCACGCACCAAATCTTCATCTTTCGGAGGAGCCGTACCAAAGGCCGTTTGCCTCGGGTAATAGTAAACACCGCCGGAGAGCTTTTTCAGCTCCCCGTTTTTCACAAGCAGTTGCACATGACGATCCACAGCATTTGACCATTGAGCAAGGTCAGAGCGGCGATAAACGTGTCCACGCGTCAGATTGCTTTTAAGTGCCAATACAGCCGTCATTTACAGCCTCCTACTCTTGATTATAGGGAAAGACCACAAAATATGCAAATATTTTAGTCTATACTTCATGCACATAAGAATAAACACCACCATCTGTGGAAAAGCAGGAGAAATGACCATCTATCGGGAAATGCCATAAAATGGGCAAAACTTACACATTTTCTTACACATTTTTCTGAATTATCTGATTTTAGTATTTAATATCAATACATTATCATTAGACTAAAAACACTTAAAATCTTAAAAGAACAAAAATACATAATTTATAAGGGGCTGTACCAGATAACTTGTAAAAGTGTTATATGGACAGGTCATGAGGAAGAGTAGAATAAGCAAAGTAAAACAAGAAAAGCTAATCGAACTTTTTGTTGCTGGATCGACGGGGCGATGCGCTGCCGAATTGGTCGGCAACACTCAGTTCTCCGTCGTCCTCCGAAAATCCAACTTCGGAATATTTGACATCTTTCAGAACAATTTTTGTCAAGCCATCGGTTTCTTCTACACCCCGAACCTCAAGCTCAGCCCCCTTTTCCATGTAGAGAGTATCTACGCCATCAACCTTATTGAAAACAAGAGAGGTATCATCCTTAAAAATTGTATATTCATTATTAGAGTGGCCATCTATAAAAATATCACTTGCTACAAAACGATATAAATCAATCTCTGGTTTGGATAGATCACCGTCTTCGTGTGGCAAGTGTTTTCTGAAATCTATACCAACCGAACCAAGAAGTGTATTTGTAACTAGACTTGTTGCAAAAGTCTGTGGGATTCACAGAGGGGTCTGGTTGTGATTCAATGTTGAAGGGGATTGAGGCCCCTTCAACATGTCCAAGTTTAATGCATCCAGTGTTTTGCGCAAGCGGCAATTTCGTTATCTGACGGGGGTTACGCCAGATATTTTTCAGGAGATGGTTTTCCGCCTGCGCCCCTTGTGGGAAAAAGTCTGCTGTAACAAGAATCGTTCGGGCCGTCCTTATGGTGTTGGCGGTCTTGATGACCATCTTCTCGTGCTGCTGATTTTGTACCGCTGCCACATCACGCAGGATTTTCTGGGGCTGTTATATGGCGTTGATAAGGCAACAATCTGCCGGAGCCTCTCCCGGATCGAGCCTTTGGCCCGCCGTGTTCTGGGTGTAAAACGCGCCATCAGGGTCACACAGGAGGAAGCCCAGGCGCTTCTGATTGACGCTACGGAACAGGCCATCCAGCGCCCGAAACGTGGGCA
>JAGRKB010000047.1 GCA_020442425.1 Alphaproteobacteria bacterium
GATTGTACCCCGTCAGGGGAAGTTGGACAAATAGAGGGGTATTGTTAAGGTAGTGTTTTTGGCTCATCGTAGTCTACCAAAAGGAACGAAGATGAGACAAAAACATAACACTCCCGAGGGAGAAAAGCGCGATCTGAAGGCTGAAGCCGACCAGCTGGTCCGGAACATCAAGCGGCAAACACGGCGGAAGTTTAACGCTGAAGAGAAAATCCGGATTGTACTGGCTGGCCTGCGGGGCGAGGACTCGATTGCCGAGATATGTCGCCGTGAGGGCATCCACCAGAACCTGTATTATAAATGGAGCAAGGAGTTTCTGGAAGCCGGTAAGAAACGGCTGACCGGCGATACCGAACGGGAAGCCGGCAGCAACGAAGTCAAGGCTCTTCGTACGGAGAGTGCCCAGCTCAAAGAAGCCCTCGCCGAAGTTCTTCTGGAGAACCGTCTGCTTAAAAAAAGCGTGATCGGGGATGGGCCATTGGGGGAAAGGGGCGATATATGAGGTACTCTGCATCCGAGAAGATGGAAATCATTCGCACGGTTGAGGAAAGCTCTCTTGGGATACGTCGGACGCTTGACCAGATCGGGATTGGTAAATCGACCTTTTACAACTGGTATGACCGGTATCTGACCCACGGGATTGAAGGTCTCGAAGACCAGAAACCTGCTCCTGATGCGGTCTGGAACAAGGTACCAAGCGAAAAGCGCAAGGAACTGGTCGAGATGGCGCTGGATTGTCCTGACCTCTCGCCACGGGAACTGGCCATCCGCTTTATTGAAGAGAGACAATACTTCCTCTCCGAGGCCACGGCGTACCGTATTCTGAAAGCCCATGACCTGATTACCTCTCCGGCATGGATTGTGATGAAGGCCGCAGACAAGTTCCATCAGCCCACGACGGCGATTAACCAACTCTGGCAGACCGACTTTACCTATCTGAAGATTACGGGTTATGGCTGGTTTTATCTCTCGACCGTGATGGATGATTACTCCCGCTACATTGTCTCGTGGCGGCTGTGTCGGGACATGAGGGCCGTTGATGTGTCCTCAACGCTCAAAGATGCTTTGAAGGTCGCAAAGCTGACGAAGAAGCAAAGGCCGAAACTCCTCAGTGACAATGGCCCGTGTTACGTCTCGGAAGAGCTTCGGACCTGGTTATCTGAAAACGGAATGCCGCACACGCGCGGCAAGCCTTATCATCCGATGACCCAAGGCAAGATCGAACGCTGGCACCGGACCATGAAAGACACCATTCTGCTTGAAAATTACTACTTCCCCGAAGACCTGATCAAAAGGATCGGGGAGTTTGTCGCCCACTACAACACAAGGAGATACCATGAAAGTTTGAACAATCTGACACCGGAAGATGTCTGGCTCGGTCGCGGCAATGTTGTGCTCGAATACAGGCAAAAAATTAAGGAGAAAACTCTCCTTCTTAGAAAACAGTTGCATGCCAACTCAAAGGCAGCTTAACATCAACACATAAACCATCTACGAGGGGCCACTACACCACCTTAATTTATCATCCCATCTGTCCAATAGGTTCTGACGACATACAATCGCATCTATAACTTTCTGCTCCGATTGGCTCAATCCGGAAAAAGTATTCGTATCAAAACTATCCCCTATATGTATTTCATAAAAAGAACTCCCGTAATAGTCAGGTATAGTCGTTAGAAAACTATAAGTAAATGTTAGGGGAAGAGATTTTGATTGCCAAAGAATCTGGTTTCCTTCTGAACCAGAGTCCATATCGCTTTGAATAAGGCTATAACTTCTGCTTACATCTAACAATTTACCCCCCTTTAAATTTATTGCGGGATTAGAACTTTGTAAAAATGGTAGCCATTTTTGACGATAGAATCATGAAAACACCCAGACCAATTTCCCCTCAATAAGTTATGACCTTCTGATACACGCAAAGACTGACCATGATCAATATTTCCGCCATCGAACAAGGGGAATGTTGAACTTATGTGTAAGCTACTAGGAACGGTCATGACCTCATCGGGGATACCCAATTGCATGTTAATAGTCCTACAAAGATCTTCCTTTACCCAAGGGAGTATTACGAGCAGATCAGGATTTTCACTCTGCACGTTGCCCGATTTTTGTTTAATTCTTGGTCTAATTCCTTCCACAAAAGAGATTGTATAAATCCATTCACCAAAATGTGGTTCAGATGAGTGAGACGCGTCAAGCCATCTCGCAAGAGGAGGGGTGTATATTCCTTCCCCAGAATCGCTAAACACTCTACAAAGACTGTTAACGCATTTAGGATTGGAGTAACCAGCATTCCCACTGTGTTCGAAACTAATTGTTTCAAAATTCATTCCACTATTAAGAATTCTATTCAGAGTTTTAATGATGGGATCTGGAAAACGATATATTGAAGCCGCTTGATTGGGAAGCGTTTCTTCCATTCTATCTGAAGCTCTATTCTCCACTGATTCTTGCCCTCTTGCTTCGGAGTTACCTAGGCAAAAACACAGAAATATTAGATTAGCAAAAAATAAGAATGCTAATAAACATTGCATCCGCTTAGATATATAATTTTTCATCCTCACCTCCAAGGGCTAGTGTTAAAAACCATTTTAACACCCTGCCACGAAGCCCCACCGGCGACCAGCCCGATAATTCAAATTTTATGTAATTTATGATTGTAGCGTGATAAAGATTACCAATTCGTTACCGCACTGCAAAAGGGCTCCATGACAGTATGGTGAGTTTCTTCAGGCTTGATAAAAAATGGATATCATCCCGTCACCGGATAAAGCAGCGGAAACCACCGCTCCACGACTTCAAACGGGAATGCCAATCTTACGGGGCCTTTCGGTGTATCCGATACAAGCAATCCTTTTTTGAGAAGCTCGGAGAGAATAGTACGCGCCATGCGGTCTTTGTATCCTGTAAGCTCGGGCGCCCTTCCCCGTTCAAACTCTCCAAACAAAAGAGCTTCACGCAGCAATGCAAAACTGCCTTGCGGCAGCCGTCCTGCAGATACCTCATCATCAACATAGAGCTTGATACGGCGTGTCAGTTCAGTTGGCTGAATAAGACCTGCCATATAGTCTACTTGGTCAATACAGGCTTTAAGGAAAAACTCACAAAACTGGGTCAGGGACTGTTCAGAAAGAGTCCCTCTTCCATCCAGATCACCGCGACGCGGCTCGTCCGCCGCTTGGAGCAGGCTTTTATAACTCTGAACATTTCGGGCAAGACCACGGGCAACAGACCAGAGGCTTGAACCAACCCCGAAGCGAAGGAGCATGGCATGCGACATAAGGCGGGTCACACGACCGTTACCATCAAGAAAAGGGTGTATCCACAAAAGGCGATGATGGGCGGCGGCAGCTGAGATAATTTGCTGCGATTTGCTCAATCGGGTTACATCATAAGCTTCATCAAACCGCTTCATAAAGGATGGCAGGCTATCAGGACGTGGCGGGATATGACGACCAACAGCAACATCATGCTCACGTAACGCGCCAGGTATTACCTTCACCACCTCTTTAGTATCGGGATTTTCATTTTGTAACAGCTCATCAGGAAGTCGTGAGCAAAATTCTCTATGAAGCCATAAAACAAATTCAGAGGACGCAGGATAACAGTCTGGAATATTCCCGTTATCAATCATCGCCTGCACTTCGATATGGGCGACAGCTTCCTTTTGAAGATTTCTTTTTTTGGGCTCTTCCGAATAATCTTTGGCAAGCGCACGATCAATATCGCGGGGGTGAGTATTATGCCCTTCGATTAAATTAGAGTAGTAACAATTCATCGAGCGGACGAGATGCCCGATACTATCTCTGACAATCGGATGCATTTGTCCGGCCAGTGCATTTGATTTGGCAACCAGATCCACAACCAGATCATTAAGGACGCGCGAGCTTCCTTCTGCTGGAAGCATCGGTTCCATCAGGCCAATTGGTTCGAGCGTTTTTTGCCGATCTTTTTGCCGCATAATATCCATTGTATATCAGATAGATATACATATGCAATACAATCAATTTTGCCGATCTTTTTGCCGATCTTTGGTGGCTATTTGTGTTCCGATAGCTTTTTGCCAATTAAATCAATATTTACTGCACTCACGCCGCATTCTTTCGCTCTTTCAATCCATCTGGAGAGAGCAGTCTTTGTCTGCTCAATGATCGCTGCAATCTGGACCTTGGACAATCCTGCCTCTTCTCCCAATTTTTGCAAATGTTCGACTGTCGGGCATTTCCCCTCACCCATAACGGTTGTGCTTTGCTCCATTCGCGGGCCCGATGAGAAGGTCAGATCATACGCAGGAGACAAGCTCCACTTCCCCTCCTCATCCATGAGGTAACTAAAATTCTTCGCATGATCGTCACGGTTATGCGCCATCACATTAAAGACAGCCAGCCGGAACATCTTTTCGATCTCCCGCACATCCCGCGTCAATATACCGGTGAGAGCCAGAAGATCTTCATAATCCAATGATGGTATCCGAAAATCAGAATGCAGCAATCCGCAGGCGGTGTGCATATGGAAGCGTCTTTGCCCATCCCTGTCAAAACGCTTAATGGCAAAATAGCCCGCACCATGACGCGCAGGAAACAGATGGACATCAGGTATGTGTATACCGGCTTCTTTAGCCATTTGGGCATAGACGTATTCAATAGCTCCTGCGTCAGGCCCATCATGGGTATTGGCAAATTTGACGAGCCACGGCTCATATCCTTCGGGCAGATCTCGCACGCCATGGGATATATTCTGTTTGAGCTTATCCACTCCAATAAGGGCCTTAGGTCGTGCGCCGGCAGAAGAGCCATTCAAACCCAACAGCAACTGGAGGACATCCTCTGAACGTCCATCCATCATCACGTCTTGCGCTTGTTCCGAGAGTTGATCGAGGCTAAGTGACCCATCAGCCTCGATCTGACTATGGTCAGGCTCATAGACGAGGGCTCCCATTCCGTTGGCACCAACATGAGCTAAACGATCAAGGGCCGAAATACTTGATAGCATAACGCCTAAAGACCTGAGGGCTCTATCAAAGAGCAATCTCCCCCACCCATCGGGCAAGCTATCGTTAAAGACGCCTGGTAGCCCTTCGAAAAGCGCGTAATCGAAGGAAGCCAGCCCGGATTTCAGGGGCAACCGGATTGGGGAGATTTCAAGGCCTCTCTTTATAAAAGAGGCATCATATTCGAAATATGTTTTATGATCGCGGGATGCTAGACGACCAACAGGAATGAGGCCCGTGCCGAAATCCAGACCGATTTTAATTTCTGGCGTTGGATTGTAAGACTTCATTTGCTGCGCCCTCTTTTGCGGCGGTTGGTCGAGCTATCGGCACCTAAAACTTCATCAATTGATGAGAACTTCACGGGAGCCGGCTCGACGGCCTTTATCATTTCTTCAAGCCCACCAACGACCATGAGGAGTTTCAGAAAAGCTTCCAAAGACAGGACACCCTGCTGCTCAAACTTACGGAGCGTCGGTAACGGCACACCAGAGCGTTCAGACAAACCCGCCTGCGTGAGGTTCATACTCAGCCGTCTTGTGCGGATGTGTTCCGCGAGTATTCTTTGTGCTTTGGAAGTTGTTATAAGTAACATTATAGTATGACCAATACTTTATTTTTATATAAATTTAACATTATAGTATTATATATCAAAACTATCAAGGAAGAAGAAAAGGCCCAATTTTCTGGGTTCTTTTGCCGATTTGTGGGGACTATTTTGCTTTTGGAAGGATACCCTTCTCTGCCAAATTTTCAATTGCTGCTTCACCGGCACTGACCAGCAAGGCCAAGGCTTCGTCGTCATCCGATGACTCCCCTTCCCCCCTCCATATCTCACGACCATTTCTCAGATCAACAAGACTTGAGAGGGTGCTCATGACCAGACTTGTTACCGAATACCCTCCGGTTGTGAATCCTGGGGAAGTTTGGGTAGTTACATAGGCCATATTGCCGAACTGGTTGACTTGGGCGGCTGTTTGACCAGGATGAAATGTTGGAGGAATGTAAGTCTCTACAGAGTCTTTCCCCGTGATATGTATGGTGAGAAGGCTATCTGCTCCCGTCTTTTGCAGGAGGGCCATTTCTTGGGAAGGCAGGTAATGTCGGGTAGGAGGGATAATGTCGGTAAATTTTGTTGCTTTGATATTGTGGGATTTCAGCAATTCCGAAAATCCTTGTTCTGCTTGGAGCGTCTCATCAAGCTTTGCCCCTTTGACACGGACAACCACTTGGGAGGCGTGATAATTTTTATACTGCGGATCGACAAACCCGGCCATATCGGTTGATGCGCAACTGGCCAACGCGAGACAAAAAGTCAGCAATAAAGCTTTTCTCATCGTAATCCCCCTAGGGTTTTTTATCTTAGCAAAAGAACCTGAATGATAAAGATATTAAATTTAGGGGTTCCATAATTGTTTCACGTGAAACAAAATTACCTGTTAGTTCAATGGGTTAAGAATGAATCCGCCACTTGACAGATTCAGCATTCTGGATTACCCAAATCAAACATTTACCGCGTCAGGGATAGTGACCCGTATGGGCCGAAACCCGTGTACGGGGTTCGGTGAGGTTAGGCTGCGTCAAAGACGCGGCCTTAGCGAGTAGAGCCCGACCGACCGCAGGGCGGGGACGCCCCCTCTTCCCTGTTTATCTGGAATATCTTGTTTTGCGAGGATCGATCAGATCTTCTTCATCAATAGAAAGACCTGCCAACTTCAGAGCCTTCATCACGAAGATATTTTGCGGCTCACGCGACTGATGTGCGGCATCAGCAAGGAGTTCCCAGACATAAACAGGCATAGAGAGAGAGCTATTTCTCCGTTCTTTGAGAGGGTCTGGACGTTCCACTGGAGAGATTGTTGGCAATTGCACTGTCGAGCGGTTGAGCTTCTCTTCTATAGCGCTGAACCTGTCATCATTTACACCGGAGACAGCGGAGATTGCAACATCACTTAATTTTTTGGCCATTTCATACCTCTGATTACATTTTATAACTTGTTTAGGTTGCTAGGTAGCTAAGAAGCAAGGTGAACACCGAGCAACTAAGCCGCTTGTTTTTGCTTCTTCTCGTGATCCGAGACGAGTTGGGAAACGATTTCTTCAGCCAACTCTTCGATTTCCAGAGCCGCGAGACCGCTTGGCTCCAGAGAAACCGGGGTCGCTCCGTTAAAGCGGGCGGTTGGATAGATTGTTCTGTCATGGACGATGGTATCAAAAATGGGGAAGTTCAGCTTTTTAAGTTGGGCGACCATATGTTTGAGGACTGCAGTATTTTGTTTGCCGCGTGTTACAACGGTTTTCCAGGGGATTTCACGAGAGGTTAGCTCCATAGCTTCTTTGACGATAGAGGCTGTGTTGGCGGCTTCCAGAAAGTCATCTTCGTTAGGCTGGGCCGGAATAACAACAAGATCAGCAATGCCGGCGGCCTTCAGGAGAGACACAGAGGCAATACCCGCAACATCAATCAACAGAATATCAACTTCCTTTGCCATTTGCTTGGCGGTCTCGATAATTTGCTTATCCTGAAGCTGCTGGCGAAATTCAATACCTTCGAAGTATCCGTTACTTCTTCCCTTTTCGAACCAACGGGAGAGGCTTTTGTTAGGATCCGTATCGATTAGGCCGACTTTGTTGCCCAATTTGGCCCAATAATCAGCCAAACAAATCGTGGTAGTCGTTTTCCCTGCTCCACCTTTACTGGAAGAGATCGTTACAATTTTTGCCATTCTGTTCTCCTTGCTGGGTAGCAACGTGGGTAGGTAGCTAGATTGCTTGGTTGTCAGGACAACAACGGAGAAGCAACCTGTATATGTGGACTATACCACTACGTTGCTTTGTAGGGAAGTAGGTATTTGCACAAGTAGCCACATAGACACCTAAACAGGTTGACTTCGTCAGATAGAATCCTTTAGCGTCAGCATCATACCCATTAAGCAACATAAGCATGTTTATAAATTAGTCAATAGAATCAATGTGACAAATACAAAATCAACTTAAGCACTTACGCACATAAGCAGATTAATCACTCACAAACCAAGCAACATAGCAATGTGTGTTTGTTGCTTGGTTTGCAAAATTCTTACTCGCGAGATGAAACTTTATACGTCTCACCAGAAGGCGAATCATGATGATACAGCGTAAAACAAAAGCACTTCATTTGATGATCATAGCCGCCCACAAAAGACCAGTCCTGAGTCTTTGGAAAAACTTTTTGAATAAAATCTGAGGCGGAGATCACTGTGACATCCATTTGCCCTGAAAGTTTTCTCCACCCCAGATTTTTTGCCTCAACAAATAGAGAGCCTGATTTTGAAAGACCAAAAAGGATGTCTTCCAATTGCTGCAAAAAACCATCGATGGCTTCCGCAGCAAAATCTGTCATCTCGTCAAAAGGGGGATCACCATCGAAATGGCCACTTTCATCCCATTCCAGAATTTGTGTTTGAGCGGAATTCGATGTCTTCATATATTTCTCCATGAATAGCAAATAATGCACCAAGCAACTTATGCAGATAAGCACATAGCCACATTGTTATGTTGTTAAGATCAGATTACTCACCCTAGAAAAAGGGGATGGGGCGGCTTATGCCGCCCTCACGAAATTTTCAGCCGTCTCGGCTGACTGCAAACTATAAAGGTAATCCACGGCCTTCTGTGCGGCAGAAGCTGCTGAAAAAATAAACTTCTTATCGTTGCCAAGTGCCTTTAACCAACCGCCGATATAGTGGGCATGGTCTGGGCGAGGGGTTGAGGCCACGCCAAGTGACGCGCAAAGCATGGCCGCGCCAAGCTCTGCGACCAATTCTTCAAAAGCGTAGTCCTTTTTCTCTGCACAATTGTTTATGTTGAAGCGGTTAAGGCGTTTTGCTGCTCCGCTCCAGTGAGTTAATTCATGCAGTAAAGTTGAATAATAATTCTCGGTTGCTGTGCTGTGTTTTGTTGCACGAAATAGGGTTTTCTGGGGCATATAGATTTTATCGCTGATAAGATCGTAATAGGCCCTCGCGTCTGCGTGCTGAACAATGGCACCTGTTGCCTTTAGAAAATCTGTACAGCTCTCAATTTGCTGGATTTCTGCTGGTTTTATCGCTTCCGGTATAGAAAATCCATCAACTTGGTCGGCATTAAAAACCTGAGAATGCCTTGCAAACATGCGGATTTTATTCTCGTCTTCGTTCTCTTCACCGTCCTTGAGGTCTACTTGCTTCCAGAAAATTATCTGGGTCGATTTTTCGCCTTTTCTGACCTGTGCACCAAGTTCTGCCCATTGCTTATAAGTTGCCCAAAGCCCTGACTTAAATCCACGGTCAAGCTGTGTTATCCAGAGCAGGGGGACATTAATCCCTCTATATCTTTTTTGGGTGCTGGCGTTTTGCGGGATGTCTGACATTCCATGCCAAGGCATCTCAAAAGTCTCCCCTGAAAAACCTTTCTCGATAGCTGAAGCAATTGCATTGGTTACGGTTTCATATACATCAGTGCGGCTCATTTCCTTTTCTCCTTAAAATTAGGGTTGCGCATATTTCCCTATGCGCCGTGAAACGGCTTAAAGAGCGGGGGAGGGCGTCCATGACCCGAACAAGGGAGGAGGGGTATCTCCCGAGATTTTTAAGAAGTGCAACGAAGAAAAATTTGGGGGAAACCTCCCTGTTCGCGCTTTGCGAGAGCGTCAGCGAAGGTCTTGACGCACGACCCCAAGAAAGAAAAAGGGGGAAAAAATGAAATCTTCTCGCCTGCGAGTCCGCAGAAACCTTATAAACATACAAATAGTAATTTATCTATATAGTAAGATTATAAAAAATTATGACCTTGCGGAGGTCAGACAATAGAAGAAGAAATCATTCTATAATTCGCCATGTCGCGATACGCATACCATGTATGATATAATAGAAGCATCAAGAACAATTCCGTTCTTTTGACATCCAATATCGGCTGATACCGGTGCTGGGTGTACATTTTATTGATTAAAGTTGAAAGGAAAGAATATGATTATTCAGAACATTATAAATAAAACAAAGCATATATTTCCGGAGTCCGCCGAATTCAGAGATTCTGAGAATAAACCAGAATATCAGATAATTAGCTGGAAATTGGGAGATGATGTTAATAGACCAAACAAACACTCAATACCTATTCATCTGGCATTAAGCGATGAGTTTATAGAGGATTACAATGACGGTAATGAGAAAATAAAAGCCAGAATGATTGAGGCTGCAATTAAATTCATTCAAAAACATATAGAAGAGTTTAATCCCGCCCACAACACACCACGTGACCAAATCGTAAGAGAAGTAAAATGGATAGTGCCTACCCTTAATTAACTGATTTGAAAACGCAGCCATCCGCGAGTGTGCGGATGGCTCTGGTATTAACGGTTACTCATCATCTTCAAAATCATCACCCAAACCATCGTCCGTATCTTCCTCCAAATCCGTTCCGATCTGGGATTTATCGGGATTGATGGCTGGAAACTGCATGGCTTCGGGAACCCATTGGGAATGACCATTCTCTGAAAAAGACTTTGCAAAGAGCTTTGCCAGTTTTTTAACAATTTCCCCTTTTTTGTAATCCACAACATTGGCAAACTGCGATAAAAATCCAGCGTCATTGATAATCTTTTGCAACTGGATTTTATTGCGGCGGCGCAGAAAATCTTCATCTGCCCACCAAGAATGTTGCATATTGACTCCCATATCAACTGCGAAGCGGTTCATCAGGGATGATGACTTTGTGTCCAGCACATCAGAAGAAAACTGCCCGAATTCCATGGCACTTAGGGTGAGAAGGGTCGTCGTGAGTTGTGCATCTGACAGACCAATGACAACATCATAGAGCTTTTCTTCACTATTGAAGAAAGACAACACACCTCGCTCACCCTTTTTGAAACCACAGGATTCGAGTGTCTCAAGAACGATTGAAGCCTGTTCTTCAACATAGCGCAGGGCAGGGGACTCGGTTTCATCCTTTGCAAAGTACTGGTGCAACCCATGCGCCTTATATTTGCTCAGTTTCTGGATAACGGCGAGTTCCATTGCTTTGCGAGGATTGGCAATCAAAGCCGCCTGAACAGCCACCGATTTATGCATCGACATATAACGGCAGAGCGGGGCAGGGTAGGTCACAGCTGGTTTTTCTCTTAAAACCTTGGTTGTATCCTCGTCAACTTTGCTAATTTTGAGGAGATTATCGTGAACTTCTACCGAACCATAATTGGATATAGAAATCACTGTTCCACATGTTTGCCCTTCCTCGGCTTCTTCATACTGCCAAGGGGAAAAACGGCCTTCAATCACCTCAACCCATTCACGGGTTTTTCTGTAATCTTCTGCCCATTTTTCAGCCTGTGCGAGTTGCAAAGCCATGAACTCGTCAACATCATTAAAGAATGTTGTTTTATCTTCGGAAAAAAGGTCGGTGGTGTAAGTGCCTGTATAAAGCTCCTTCGGAAAGATAGCGTCCGCTACAGAAGGAAGATTCCCAACCAGTTTTTCCTTAAGGTCGGAAACTGTATCAATCCAACCATTCAGAACATCTCCCAGAAGCTCATTTTGTTGTTCGGATGTTCCGATGCTCAAGGCTTCTGCGAGAGAGAGGTCGATTTCTTTATTGAGAAGAGCGGCTTTGGCTGCCTCAACCAAGTTGAGCAAAGACAAGCGGCGCTTGATAGTGGTCACACTTAGCCCTGTTTTTGAGACAATCTCTACCAGTTTTTCTCCGTCCTGAACGAGAGCCGCAATAGCATTAGCTTCTTCAAGAGGGGAGAGGTTTTCACGCTGGACGTTTTCGATGGTCGCAATCCGCAAGATTTCCTCCTCGGTCAAGTTCTCTTTGACTTCGACAGGCACAGTAAAATCTTGAGAAATCTCACCTTGAGAGAGAAGATGTTGCATAGCGCGGAAACGGCGTTCGCCGCTGATAATGGTAAACTTCTTGGCGCGGCCTTTTGGTTTGGCAACGACAAGATTTTGTAATAATCCGTCAGCTTTAATGCTTTGTGCCAATCCGATGATACTGGTTTCATCGAAGACCTTCCGTGGGTTTTCTGCGGATGCTTCGAGTTGAGCGAGGGTTACGGTTTGAATGGTCATTTTTAGTTCTCCTTTTTGGTTGTAAGATTTCAGTGCGTGTTGCACATCTTTTCCTACGAGCCGCTTGCGGCCCCAAAGCGGGGGGAATTTTTCAATGACCCGGACTTTCCGGAGGGGTATCTCCCGGGATTTTTACGAAGTGCAACGAAGGAAAAATTTGGGGGAAACCGGAAATCCGCGCTCTGCGACCTGAAAGGGGGTCTTGAAAAAGGCCCGAAGGGGGCAAAACTATAGATCGGAGACAACCATGCATTTTGAACATTTCATGTTAAATTTGCATGGTTAATTAAAAGCGCTTAATTTTATCCCTTAAAACCCAAAAATTTAATATTTCACTTTCTTAAAACCCAAAAATTTAATAAAATAAGCATATAAGGATTTCTTAATGCCCATTTCTTTTGACGATCTACCTGAAATTTTTGTCTCCAATACCGAAATCTCGGTATTGGTTAATCAGGCTGTAAAATCCGGAAAACTCAAAAAAATTGGGTCAAGGCTCTATACTAAAAACTTGGGCGCCACCCCCGAGAGTATAGTTAGAAAAAATTGGTATTTCCTGCTGAAAGATTACTACCCAGATGCCCTCATTGCTGATCGAACCGCAATTGAGAACCAACCATCTTCAGATGGGTCAGTCTTTATCGTGTCATCAAAAAAAAGAGAGACATCTCTGCCTGGAATTACTTTTAAACCAAGACCAGGAGTAGGAGCACTCGAAACAGATAAGCCATTTCTGGGAAATGTTTATCTTTCATCAACGGCACGTGCCTATCTAGAAAATATGAGAACGTCTCGTAGTAGGGACGGGAGTGCTTCGCGCACCCTATCTCGTAAAGATATAGAAGAACGTCTTGATCGGATATTAAGACAAAGCGGGGAAGCTGGTCTCAATAGCATCAGGGATGAAGCTAGAAAACTAGTTGCATCACTGGACGCTGAAAATGAGTTTAAAGAACTGGATGAAATTATTGGCTCTTTACTCGGTACACGCGATGCCGAGATGCAAAGCACGATTGGTAAAGCAAGAAAAGGTGGATTGCCATACGATCCTGTACGTTTAGAAAAATTCCTCCAGCTTTTTGAAGCGTTAAAATCAACTGCTCCAATACAGCGAAGAGAGAGCGCAACAACAAATTCTGCCCGAAACAATCTCTCGTTTTTTGAAGCCTATTTCTCTAACTTTATAGAAGGAACAGAATTCGAAATTGATGAAGCTGTTGATATTATATTTAATGGTCGCATCCCAAATGACCGTCCCGAGGATGCTCATGATGTATTGGGAACATTTCGGATTGTGTCAGACTATTCAGAAATGGCTAAGTTACCAAAAGCGACAGAGAACTTTTTACAATTACTAAAATCACGGCATGCCATCTTTATGGAACTCCGCCCTGACAAACATCCTGGAGCATTCAAGATTAAAAATAATCAGGCAGGCTCCAGCCTTTTTGTAACACCTGATCTCGTAGAAGGAACGTTGGAAAAGGGGTTCGAGATATACCAATCTCTTGATGTTCCTCTTTATAGAGCCATCTTTATGATGTTCCTGATTAGTGAAGTACATCCGTTTACAGATGGGAATGGCCGCGCCGCTAGAATTATGATGAACGCAGAACTGGTGGCCGCGAATGAAGAGAAAATCATTATTCCAACCATTTACAGAAGCAATTATTTATCCTCACTAAAAGCACTCACCCATAATGGTTTAACTGCGCCCCTTATTCGAACACTCGATTTCGCCCAGAGATACACGCGAAGTATTAACTGGGAAGATTTTGATGAAGCCAAACGTCAACTCCAAGTAACGAATGCCTTTATGGATCCAAGCGAAGCGGATGAAGCAGGAATTCGCCTGAAAATTTACCAAGAAGAATAATCTTACTTATCCCCCTAATCCTGATTCTCTGGCCGTTCATATGGAAGGTGTCACCATCCACCACATAGACTTTTCCCTGACCTTTCTCAGCGGAAAAACTTGGGGCAGGGCAAAGCCCGATGGTCAGGAGCAGAAGAAAAATCGACAAATATCTACGCATCATGTTCACCTGTTCCACGTTTCAACAGACCAAAGACCGAGCCGTGCAAGTTGAGTTCACCTTTTTTGGCGCGCGCCGTCATCTCGCGGAGGTATCCGCCAGGATTGCGGACGCGGTCAGCAGGGTCTGAAGAGAGTGTTTTTTGGTCAATCACCATGATACAGATTGCTGCCCCATGTCGACCAAGGGTTGAACAAGCCTCCCACCATGCGGATTTACTAATTCCGAGGGTAGGGAGCATTTCGGCGGCCGCATCCACAATATCCGACCATGCGAGAGGACGGTCATGCATCGGGAATTGTTGTTTGAACCGGTCAGAACAGGCATTGAGCACCTGTTTCCAACTAATGCGCCCTAATTCTTCACTGATTGCAGCCCTCCATTGTTCTTTGGAGTCTGAAATCTCCTCTTTGGAATGGGTAACAGGAGCATCATTGTGTGGTTTGGAGCTCTGAGAAGGCCGTACGCTTCCTTCGGAAGCCTCAGTGCTCTTAGAGCTACTGTTATATGATTTATCATATTTAGTTTTGTTTGTATTGTCTAAGTGGACGAATGGTTGTTCGTCCTTGGATGTATATTCATGAGACATTTGAACATCTTTAAGGGTAGGAGACAGGGAAGGAGACGTGCCTTCGAGGGTGTTCATCAACACATCGTACAAATCCTTATGGGCTTCCAGAAGGGTGCGTAGGTCTTTAATGTCCATATAGGTACGAATAGAGATGGCAATCCCTTCATAGTTGCTCTCGGCTTGGATAGAGAAATGCTCCAGCGTTTTTACTTCTCTGGCTTCTGCTATCATGCTGCGGATCTGGCTTCTGTACCATGAAATCTGGCGTTTGGTTTCCATCCAGGCTTCATCGGCCAGAGTCTTTTCATGATCTTTGGCGATCAAGAAGGGGCGTAGAGCCGCCAAAGGAGAGAGATCAACGCCGTAGGCGTAGATAATCTCGCCTGTCTCGGCGTCACGGCTTCCGTACCGGCGATGATTGCCGCTATCGTTCCATGCGAGAGCGCCAACCTCGAATAGAGCGCGTTCCAGTTTTTGAATCTGGCGCTCCGAAACCCCAAAATCGAGGGCGGTTTTAGAAAGCGCCTGATAGACGATAGGGCGATTGCCGGCTTTCCAGTCACAATCCTTGGTGAATACGAGGTAGTATTCAAGGAGCTGCACCATTTTAGAGGTAAAGCCCGCATAGGCACCAACGCGCTTTACGAGTTTAAGTAATTCAAAGCGCTTGGCGTCTTCTGCCAGTCCTTCGAATTCGTCAGAAAATTGGTCCGCTCCCCGAATTTTGGGTGAGCTTATCCTGCCACCACTTAATGGCGGATTATAAGTTTCGATAATATTCATGTCTATAAGCCGTATCAGACCCTATAAAACGAAAATCAGGATGCAAAATTCTTTAGCGAAAATATGATTTTTCGCTTGGCAACTGATTCGTTTTGCGATACATTTCTTTTTAAGAGATTACAAAAGGTATCGCCTTTTAAGCATGACCGTGGTTCCCGCCGCGGTTTTTGCTTTTTGAGGGTTTAGATTTGTTAGCTCCTCCTTTAGAAGTTAGTTGTTAATAGAAATAATTTACTCGATCATTTGCCCAGATAGGGGCAACAGGTAGGCTATCTGTGAGACCAGAGTTGATTCTCACGAAATCTATGGTCACAAAACCCTCCGATTCTGCTTCCATTAAAAAAGCTAACATATTGTCTCATTATCCACAAGCTGACCTTCTCATTAGACAGAGTGGGAAATCACAACTGCGGCGCAATAATCTATATATTCTGTGATATTTCTTGATAAATACCCCTGTGAGAATTTCTTAAGATGTCTCTTAAAATGTCTCATGTGAATATGTAAGACTGCATGAGACGAATATTTTGACTCATAAGACTGTTTAATGTTCTTCTTCGAATCGGTATGATATTGAACAAATGATTCGAGAATGAATGAGAAAACAACATCAATTCTTACGAGACGCAGAGAGACAAAATGAGCAAGTCAAAAGTATCAGTTGTAGAGGCCTCAAAAATGGCGGGAGTGTCCCGTGCTACATTCTATCGGCACATCACCGAGAAAAAAATCTCAACTGCGCAAGATGACAAGGGAAATACCGTTATCGATACATCTGAGCTGGTTAGAATTTATGGTAATAAACTTAGAACCTTAGAAGAAATTGAGAAAGATGAGATTGATCAACTGGACGAGAGCGAGACAAGTCAAGACAGCTCTCCTGCACTAAAAATTCAGGTGGATATGCTTAAAGAGCGTCTCAAAGACTTCAATGAAGAGCGGGAAAGAGAACGTAACCAGCTTTCATCACAAATCGAAGACCTGAAAGCTCAACTGGAAAGAGCTGAAGATCAGAGAATAAAATCAGAAGAACAAAAAAACAAATTGACCATGATGCTCACTGACCAAAGATCTGAGGCGGATAAGCTCGCCGCCAAGGAAGAAGAGCAAAAGAAGAAGTTTGCTGACCTAGAAACCACAATCAAAACTTTAGCTGAAGCACAAAACAAGTTGATAGAGACTTCAAACCAGAAAAGGGGCTTCCTAGCCAAATTATTTGGCTAGCATGGTCTTATAGACATATAAAAAAACTGCGGGGCGTACCCCGCAGTTTAATTTTGTGAAACAAGTTCGTGTTACCGGCTTGCCCACAAATCCCAATAATGCTTTTATTGCCATGTTCTATTGGAGATTGCAAGGGAGATTTGCGACATGGGAATACGACTAGGGCTTGATTTGGGCACCAACTCAATTGGGTGGTGCATTCTGGAAACAAAGGATAGTGTTCCTATCAATCTTCGAAAGGCAGGTGTCCGCATATTCAGTGATGGTCGTGACCCCCAACGCGGTGAGCCTCTCGCTGTTGAGAGGCGTCTGGCACGTGGAGCAAGGCGGCGGCGTGACAGGCTCCTGCAAAGAAAGAGGGACTTAAGAAAGTTTCTGATGTCGGTCGGACTGTTTCCCCTTGATGAGTCCTCACAACAAACCCTAAAAAATCTTCATAATCCCTATGATCTTCGTGTAAGTGCCCTGAAAGAAAAACTGAGTCCTTATGATCTCGGCCGATCACTGATCCACATGTCACAACGGCGTGGCTTTAAAAGCAGCCGTAAGGGGGACAAAAAAGAGGACAAGGTCGAGAAGAATGATCGCGATGCATTAGATCTGGCACTGAAAGAAAATGGCCTGACATTGGGGCAGTATCTGAAGCAACGTCACGACTCAGGATGGGGAACAAGAGCGCGTCCCGGGGATGGTCTGACAACACTCAGAAGCCACTATTACGATGAATTCTGCAGAATTAGGGATGCTCAGAAACCTCACCATAGCCTTAGCGATAGCGATTGGAAAAGGATAGAAGACATTCTGTTCACGCAGCGGCCACTAAAGCCCGCCCAAAGAGGGAACTGCCAAATCTATTATGCCGATGGTGAAGTTCGTGCCTATCGCGCTATGCCGTGCTTTCAGCATTTTCGGATTGAACAGAATCTTGCTAATCTGCAAATTATTGATCCGCAAAAGAACAAACGTTTCCTGACCCCTGATGAAAGGGAAAAGCTACGAGAGAAACTGCAAAACCAGAAAACGATGGGATTTGGCAAGATACGGACACTCCTTAAGCTGGATGATGACTATATGCTCAATCTTGAAACAGACAAGCGAAAGGATCTGGAGGGTGATGCTACGGCTGCGCTTCTGTCGAGAAACGACTACTTTGGAAAAAGCTGGTTCAGTCTCGATCTGAAGAAACAGGATGAAATTATCGCGCTGCTACTTGAAGAAGGAGAGTCTGAGCTTTTGATAAAAGCGGCTGTTCAGGACTGGGGTCTCAGCTGTGAACAAGCAGAAAATCTTGCCAAGCTAGAGGATATAAAACTAGAAGCTGGAACGGCACGTTTCTGCGCCCGTGCACTCCATGAACTGATACCGATCATGGTTAATCAGGGGCTTTCTGTGACCGAAGCCATTGCACAAATACGTGGTGGGTACGGCCATAACCGCCGGGGTGAAAAGGAACTCAAATATTACGGCGAAGTCATGCCGGACTCAGTTGTTCCACAGCCACGCTCCAGCGTTGATGATGAAAATATCTACGGTAAAATTAACAACCCCACAGTCCATATTGGACTAAACCAGTTGCGCAAACTGGTCAATGAACTCATTACTGAATATGGCATCCCTGATGAAATGATCGTAGAGCTTTCGCGCGAACTGAAACTAACCCAGGATGCAAAAAAGGAACTGAACAAAAAACAGGGAGAGAACAAGAAGCTTAATGATGAGGCAAAAGAAAAAATAGAGGGACAAGGATTACAGGCAAACACGGAAAACATTTTGC
Source organism: Alphaproteobacteria bacterium (assembly GCA_020442425.1). Taxonomy (GTDB): domain Bacteria; phylum Pseudomonadota; class Alphaproteobacteria; order Micavibrionales; family Micavibrionaceae; genus UBA1573. The sequence goes on from JAGRKB010000047.1 coordinate 18,467, forward strand.
GTTACAAGCTCTGGAAGGAACTTGATCAAAACGATTGCAACAATCGTAGAAGCCCTTACTCAGGTAAACCTATTAGTATCACGCAACTGTTTAGTAACCAGATAGAAATTGAACATATTCTGCCACTTTCTCGGACGCTGGATGACAGCTATAATAACAAAACCCTGTGTTTTGTTGATGAAAACCGCATGAAGGGCAACTACGCGCCGGCAGAAGCCTGTCAAAAGATGCTCTGGAACTTTGATCACGATGAAATGCTGGAACGTGTTGCTCATCTACCGCGTAAGAAGCGGTATCGTTTTGAGGCCGACGCTATGCAGCGATGGGAGGAAAAAGAGGGCGGCTTTATCGCTCGGCAACTTACCGATACACAATATCTCTCCAAAGTCGCAAAGCGCTATCTGGAAAGTCTATATCCTGATGATGGGAAGCTTCATGTTCGTGTAATCCCGGGACAACTGACGGCAAAATTGCGTGGCCAGTGGGGTTTGAATTCCATTCTCTCCGGTGAAGGAAATAACGAAAAAAACCGTAACGACCATCGTCATCACGCTATTGATGCCATCATCATAGGTTGTACCGATCAGAGATTGTTGCAACACGCCGCGAAAAATGCAGAGCAATTGGATTCCATCGAATTCGATCCACCTTTTGGCACAGTCGAAGATTTCCGTCACGCGGTAAAGGAGCAGATCGATCCAATTATCGTGTCCCATAGGCCAGACCACGGATGGCAGGGTGCCATGCATGAGGGAACGAATTACGGAATTATCGACAACCAAAACGATTATGAACGCGACAACAATTATAACGTTGTGTATCGCAAACCCTTTGTCCTACTCTTTGCCGGACTCGAACCAAACAAAGCCCGGGATAAGGCATCTGAAATCAGGGATGCAAGGCTAAGAAACCCGTTGATGAACCTTCTTGAGAAAGCCGAGTCGAAAGAGGAGGTTACAAAAATTGTCACAGACTTTGCGAAAGAGAAGGGGATAAAAAATATTCGCATTTTGAAGAAGGAAGCGACAATCATCCCGATTGAACACCCATCGGAGAATAAAAAATTTAAGAAGGGGGTCGTACCGGGGTCAAACCATCATATTGCCTTCTGGAGGATGCCGGATAAAAGCGTTCAGGCTTTGGGCATCAGTTTTTATGACATGATCTCAAGAAAGGATGATCTGAACAGCCTAAAACCACACCCGGCTGCAAAGCTTGTTTGCCACATTTCAAACGGTGACTTGATCCGTGTGACCCAGAACGAAGCAGACCGGACATTGAAGGTTGTCAATTTGTCACCAGCAAACAAACTATTCTGGTGCATCGATCATCAAGAGGGTGGGAACCTGTCTAAACGATACAAAGAGAAGGACCTTAAGTATTTTTTCCTGAGTTTCTCTAAGATGGCCGATTATAAAGTCAGAAAAATTCATATCACGCCAACCGGTAAGATTTATGACTCGGGATCGATATTTTAATGGAACGCGTTGTTGAAATATCTGATCGTCCAGTCTTTGTTTCGCTGCACCGAGGGTTTTTGAAGGTTCAGGAAAAGAATGAAGAAGTCGGCTCTGTCCCCTTAGCCGATATCGGTGTTGTGATTATCACAGGCACGATGGCATCTTTGAGCGCGGCAATTATGGCGGCATTGATGGAGCAGGGTACTCCCGTTGTCATTTGTGGCGACAACTATCATCCCACCGGCATGATGCTGCCTGTTGTCGGGCATTTTCAGCAAACCAAAATCATTAAAAGACAAATCGATGCTAGCGAACCATTCAAGAAACGCCTATGGCAAAAGATAGTCCAGACTAAAATCCAGCATCAGGCGAGAGTGCTGGAAGATTGCGGCAAGGATGCTACGGGGCTAAGGGCCATGATGAATCGTGTTCGTTCTGGCGATCCGGACAATATCGAAGCCCGCGCCGCTCGGGAATACTGGCCGCTCTTACTGGGTCAAAATTTCCGGCGACAAGGTGATGATCCCATCAACGGGGCTCTTAATTACGGTTACGCTGTCATACGGGCGCACGTTGCCCGATCCCTCGTGGCGTGTGGCCTTCAACCGGCGCTTGGAATACACCATGACAATGCGGGGAATCCTTTTTGCCTTGCCGATGATATGATTGAAATCTACCGTCCCTACGTGGACAAGGTAGTTTTTGATCTGGAATCTGGAGGTTTTGAAGCCATCGACACAGAAGTAAAGCGCAACCTGATCGCTGTTCTCAACCAGGATATAAAGATTGCTGGTGATACTAGTACTGTAGCCAACGCCATCCTGAGAACCTGCCAATCTCTGGCCAGAGCCTTCGAAATAAGGGAACCAGATATCATTTATCCCGCTTTTTAGCGAATCGTTAATCCTAGATTCATCCTTGAGAATTTATGATTAAAGGATGAAGAATGAACTCTCGGGGTATCGATTTTTGTGGATACAAGTGCTGTTTGATTTACCTGTGGTAACGAAACCTGAGCGCAAAGCCGCCACGACCTTCCGCAATTTTCTACTGGACGAAGGGTTTGAAATGGCTCAATATTCAGTTTACCAGCGGTTTTGCAGCGGAAAAGAATCGGCAGAGAAGTACATCCGCCGAATTGAGGCCAATATGCCCACTGCCGGAAAAGTGCATATTCTAACATTCACGGACAAACAGTATGAGAATATCATTACATTTCGTGGAAAAAAACGCGGTCCGAAACAAAAAAACCCCGACCAGCTGGCCTTTTTCTAGAAACCCCAGCAACGAAAAACCCCCTGTTTCCAAGGGGTTATCCGAAACCTAGCTTACCTTATTGGGATTTGTGG
>JAGRKB010000048.1:0-4873 GCA_020442425.1 Alphaproteobacteria bacterium
ACTAGAGCCATTACAGATAAAAACCCGGCATAAGCTTCTGTAACTCCATCAGTATTCAAAACAAATCCCTCAACAACTTCCTGATCTGCCACTCCGTAAATCACGGAAAGCAGGACAGAAACGACTGCATAAAGAGAAACAAGAACAATCATAGAAATTTGCAAACGGGACATAACAAAACTCCTCCCAATATGGGAACAAAAAGAAACAGGTTTCTGTAAATATAACCAGTTGTACGAGTTTAACAGAAAAAAGCAAGAAATTCTTTTACAGAGGGCTTTATATAGTCAAACAAATTTTGATTTGGACAAGGCACGAGCGACGGCACGTAGTTAACCTAGGTTAGGAGCGATGTAACACCGTCCAAACCATAATTTGAAAGACTATAGTCATTTCCGTCCGATATACTGGGCAACATAAGCTAGGCCGCTATGCCCCACCCCTTCAATAACAGGGCGCTCACCACAAAAATCATGCTCACAAACCAAAGCAGAAAAACTCTGGTGCAACATTTCAGGCGTTACCATCATATCCACAGAAGGAGGCCCTCCGGATTTATACTCGCCCAAAATTTGCTGCGGGTGATACCCCTCCAGAAAAAAGACGCCCCCCTCTGTTAGCGATGGAACAATTTTTGACCAAACATCCTCTCGGGTAGCAGCATCGGTATGCGCAAAAATCGAGACAATTGCATCCCATTGCCCGATACCAAAATCATAATTCGATAAAGGGGACACATCATAGTGCAAAGCCACACCGCGCGCGACTGCCAATGCCAAAGCCTTTTCCCGAGCCACAGAAGAAAAATCAACAGACCACACATCAAATCCCTGCTCGGCAAGAAACACAGCATTGCGTCCCTCTCCCTCACTCAAACACAATACCCGCCCGCCGCGCGGCAAATGCCCGACATGATCTTTCAGAAAATCATTCGGCTCAACACCATAAACATAAGCCTCACCGGTATACCGCTCATCCCAAAAAGCTTCAGCTCCCATAAAAATGCTCCTATCCTGATCTTACCAAAACAGATATAACATTTTTTATGACGAAGAAAACACGCTGCGGATGGGTGGGCGAAAACAAACCCTATTTTACCATAGTCAAAAACATCCCACGGCTCCCAAAGGAGCCGCAGGAAAACTTCGAGATTTCAAGTATAAAACCTTATAGTACCAATTGAAATTCATCAGTTTTTTTAGCACGTCCACCAATTTCAATCTGCTTTAATCGTGACCCGAAAATTCCGGTAGTCATCTGAGCCTCAATCAATGACGGAGATGAACGCTTCATATGCCGACCTTGCTCGATCAGAATTTTCGGTTGGCGCAACCCACGATCGCAATAGAGATGCTGAGCCAACACCGCGGCGGCCATACCGGTCGCAGACTCCTCATCAATCCCGTAAGCAGGTGCAAACATCCGCGCAGAAGCATCCCGCCCCTTGATAACCGTATCACGTGTAAACGGATAAAATCCGACCACATTAAATTCAGCACTCAAGTGAGAAATTGCAGGCATATCAGGGCGTATCCTGCGCAAAGTCTCGGAAGATTTAACAGGAACCAGAACAAAACCATTTCCGAGATTCCCAATATGGATTGGGCTGGCGCCATCCAAATCACGACGTCCCAATCCCAAGGCCTTTAGCACTTTATCCTCGCGTTCCTTGGTTTGCTCATCATCCCAACCGAAGGATAACAGGCCAAAATCTCCGGAAGGAGATAACCTCATGGCAATATGATCCCCATGGATATCAATATCCAAAGATTTATCCTGCGCACCTAAACGAGCCGTATATCCGCCAAAGAAATGTTCATTGAACTCATCCAATAATGAAAACGCTGCGATAGTTGCATGACCGCAAAAATCAATCTGACGTGTCGGCGTATAAAACTCCAGATCATAAGCCCCAAGCTCTCGTTCCCTAACAAACACAGTTTCCGAAACCCCGATCTGCGCAGCAATCTCTTGCTTTTCCTGTGGCTCAAGATACTTGCCTTCCGCAAGTTCATCTATAACGACAGCAGCAGGATTTCCGCCCAAATTTCCATCCGTAAACGCTTTAATAATGTGCGCTGTAACCACTTTCTTTGGTTGTAAATCATGTTCCATTTTGATCCTCTCTTTCTTTGGTAAACATCAATAAGGACAAAATGATCTGAAACATTTAATTTGTATAATATAATAATTGATGGTAATTGATATGCTATGCGTATCAATGCAATTGACCTAAAACAGCTTCGATATTTTGTCAGCGTCGCCGAAGAACTTCATTTCGGACGAGCAGCAAAACGCCTGAACATGTCGCAACCTCCTCTCAGTCAACAAATCATGGCTTTAGAAGACTATATGGGAGTGATGCTGTTCAAGCGTACACAACGCCATGTCGAGCTCACGCCAGCCGGAGAGTTTCTTCTCCCAGAAGCACGTCGCTTGTTGCATGAGATAGACAGAGTTGCAAAGCAAACAAAAGAAGCCGAATCAGGCTTAACGGGACATATCCGCATAGGACAAAACTATTCGTCACCCCTACATCCGTTCACAACAAAGTTACTGAACAGATTCCATCAGGAATTTCCTTTTATAAAAGTAGAATTAGTCCTTCATGAAAAAGCCAACATTCTGCAGTTAACAGATCTTGAAGCCGCCCATATTGATGCAGCCCTGATCTGGTTAGACGACACGCATTGCGAGCCGGATATCAAACGGCTTGATCTGGCTAAAGATCCGCTGGAAGTGGCTGTCCCCACAGACCACCCTCTGGCAAAAAAAGAAAAAATCCATATAAGGGATTTGGTAAAAGAAGATTTCATATCTCAACCACGCTATGCAGGAACACAGCGATACGAAGGCATATATCAAGCCTTTTCTTCTATTGGTGAAGCTCCAAAAGTCCTTTATGAGGCCCTTCAAATGCCATTGGTCATGAATATGGTCGCCGCCGGACAAGGCGTATCTCTCTTGCCGTCCTTTCTCGGAAAGCTCCCTATGACAGGACTGGTTTTCCGCCCTCTTATTCTTCCACGTGGCAAACCTCCCTGCATGACTTATAATCTGATCGTACCGGAAGCCACAAAAAACCCGGCCACAAAGCATTTTTATGATTTGGCAAAAAGAATGATCATGACCACACCCAAAACAAAAGGTTAGAACGATGAAAGCTGATAAAATCCGCTGCGGCTGGGTGGGTGAAAATAAACCCTATTACGAAGACTACCACGACCATGAATGGGGCCGCCCCGTCCATGACGACCAAAAACTATTCGAAATGCTGATCTTGGAAGGCGCACAAGCTGGCCTCAATTGGGAAACCATCCTCAAAAAACGCGACGGATACCGCAAGGTTTTCAAGAATTTTGACGTGAAGAAATGCGCAAAACTGACAGACGCAGACCTCGACAAAATGCTGCAGGATGAGCGCATCATCAGAAACCGTCTGAAAGTCTATGCCGTGCGCAAAAACGCGCTTGCCTTCCTAGAAATCCAGAAGGAATTCGGGTCTTTCGACGCCTATCTCTGGGCCTTTGTCGGCGGAAAACAACTACAGAATAAACGAAAATCTCTGAAAGACATTCCTGCACAAACAGACATCTCCGAAGCAATCTCGAAAGACCTAAAAAAGCGGGGCATGACATTCGTCGGCCCCACCATTATCTATGCTTACATGCAAGCCGTGGGCTTGGTCAACGACCATATAACGACCTGTTTTTGCTATAAAGATTGCAAATAACCCCTATAGGGTTGACGAGAGACCTCAACAGGCCTACAGTTTTGGCATTCCAATGATTTCTAACCAAGGAGGACGCCATGGCATCTCATCCAAAATATGAACTCAAACAAGCCAAAAACGGTGACTATTACTTTAACCTGACCGCCAAAAACGGACAAGTCATCGCAACATCCGAAATGTATAAAAGCAAAGCGGCCGCAGAAAACGGCATAGCCTCTGTTAGAGAAAACGCCCCGAACGCACAAATCGAAGATCAAAGCGTAATGGCGGCTTAAACAGCATGAGAAGCAAAAAGCCCCGCAAGGGGCTTTTCTTATTAGAGCAAACCATTAGCTAAAGTCGTGCCAAACAAACATCGGCCCCTGAGAGCTCAACTTCACCAGCCACAGGCTCAACTTGAAGCTCGGCCACTTTGCCGTGATCGACAACCATCATAAAACGCTGCGCACGAAGGCCGAGACCAAAACCGGCACCATCTAACGTCAGCCCGAGCTTTTGCACCAATTCGCCGTTCCCGTCAGGTACCATCATGACTTTACCCTCAGCTCCCGCAACTTCGCCCCAATGCTTCATCACAAACGGATCATTCACAGACAGACACAAAATTGCATCAATCCCCTTGGCCTTAATTGCATCTGCTTGAGAAATATAACCCGGCAAATGTTTTTGCGCACAGGTCGGAGTAAACGCACCGGGAACCGCAAAAATCACAGCCTTTTTATCAGCCAGAAAAGCCGCAATATCAAAATCTTCCATCCCCGCAGCGCCCAAGCGTTTCAAGGTCACAGCAGGAAAAGTATCACCAACAGCAATCGTCATCTCAAATCTCCACAATTTGTTTTTTAATCAGGACTAATATAGTCAGAATTTCAATTTTTTCTAGTAAGTTTAATTTAGCAGGAAAGAAAAATAAGATGCATTTTGAATATGTTATTTACAAAATAACTTTTCCAAATGGGAAAATCTATATTGGCAAAGACATAGGGGGCAAAGGCCATTCAATAAGATATTTTGGCTCTTGGGATAACAACATAGTTTCCAAAGATTTCTCAAAAGAAGATCTAATGAACTTCACTCTTACGAAAGAAATATTGTTTGAGTCACTTGATAAAACAGAAATAGATACCCACGGGTAAACCC
>JAGRKB010000048.1:5048-12186 GCA_020442425.1 Alphaproteobacteria bacterium
GGTGTTCTGTCTTCGACCGCATAAACAAAATAGAAGCAGAGTTCATTTTGCAATACAGATCCAATGACCCTACCATCGGATATAATAGATGGCCTAAATTTCAGAACAGTGATTTTTCGACTGTTTGAACATCTTCAGGCGTCGAAATATGATGCCAATCCCCGTCATAAACCACCCCATAAAGCCGCCCCGACCGCTCTGCTGCATCCATTTGCTGCAAGAAAGAATACGCCCCATCGCACATATGCCCCAAAACACGAGGGTGCACAATACGAATACCTGTAAACATCAAATCACCGCGTTTGTCGGGATCGCGCATCAAATGCCCATCCGCAGAAATGCGGTAATCCCCCACACCTTGGGTCAGGGTCATATGCGATACCGGTATAACCAGCAGCAAAATATCCATGCGGTGCGCGTCAAAGACTCTCTCTAACTGAGCCAAAGCCCCCGCCCCGTGGGGATGATCTACCCAAAACGCATCCCCGTTAATCATAAAAAACGGCGTATCAACGGGTAAAAACCTCGCAGCATTTTTTAATCCGCCACCCGTCTCAAGCAACACATCCTCTCTCACCACGTCTGCCGATAAAAACCCGCTCAAACCCCGAGCATAGCTTACAATTTGTTCAGGAAAATGATGCGCATTAAACACCAAATGCTGCACATGAGAGGCCTTGAGATGTTCGACCACATAATCGAGAATGGGCCACCCGGCAAGCCTTACCAACGGCTTCGGACACACATCGGTCAAAGGCGCCATGCGCGTGCCCTTACCTGCAGCAAGAATAAACGCAGAATTGATAACTGTACTCATATCATGCCCCCCTGGTTTCTAGCTTTTCTGGCTTTTCTATCTCAATCAAGCGCCGCCCATCGCTTTGAAGGGAAATACGCACCGTCACTGCCTTTTTAGGACGATAACCGCCCAATCGCTCAGGCCATTCAACCAACACAATCCCCGAAGACACGGCATCTTCCCAGCCGATTTCAAAAATCTCCTCAGGGTCTTCCAAGCGATACAGGTCGAAATGATAAATCTCGGCAATAGACGTCTCATAGGTCTGCACAAGCGTAAAAGTAGGACTGGGAACGTCTAAAGCCTCATTCCCCGCCAATGCGCGGATAACAGCCCGCGAAAACACAGATTTTCCAGCCCCCAAATCCCCTTCCAGCAAAATTACAACCCGCCCTGCCAGATTTTTCGCAAAATCCCGCGCAATCGCGATTGTTTCAGCTTCTGAACTAGAAAAAACCATTTAAAACAAGTCCTCTTTGACGTATGTATAGCTCATGACTGACCACATGACAAAAGAAATGGACACAGATGTAGCAATCATCGGCGCAGGCCCGACAGGCCTGTTCGCCGTCTTTCAATGTGGGATGCTAGGCCTGAAATGCCACCTGATCGATAGCCTCGACCAGATCGGCGGACAATGCACCGCCCTCTACCCCGAAAAGCCGATCTATGACATCCCTGCCGAACCCTCGATTACGGCAGCTGACCTCATAGAACAACTCGAAGCGCAAGCCGCTCCCTTCGCCCCAACCATTCATTTGGGACAACAAGTCACGGAAATCAGCGGAATCGAGGGCAATTTCACCCTAAAAACCAACAAAGACCTGCAACTCACAGCCAAAGCCATCATTATTGCAGGCGGCGCAGGATCATTCGGCCCCAACCGCCCACCGATTGAAAATATCACGGAATTTGAGGGCACCTCTGTTTTCTACGCAGTCAGAAACCGCGCACAATTCAAAAACAAGAAAATCGTCATAGCAGGCGGCGGAGACTCAGCCGTCGATTGGGCCAATTCGCTGGCAGAAATTGCTGCACATATCACGCTACTCCATCGCCGCGATAAATTCCGCGCGGCTCAAAGCTCACTGGATAAATTGGCAGAAAATAAGGCATCAGGAAAAGTTGAGATCATAACCCCCGCCCAACTTCATGCCCTTCACGGCGAGAATAAATTGCTGCAAAAAATAACAATTTCCGATTTGGATGGAAACACTGCAGAGATTGAGGCAGACATACTTTTGCCCTTCTTTGGCCTCGCAACAGATTTAGGTCCCGTCGCCAATTGGGGACTAAACCTCGATCACCACCACATTAAAACCGACCAAGCTACAAGCAGCACAAACACGCAAGGCATCTACGCCATCGGCGACATCGCAACCTATCCGCATAAACTCAAACTCATCCTGACAGGTTTTGCAGAAGCCGCCCAAGCCGCCCACCACATTCTGCACCGCCTGAACCCCGACAAAGTTCAGCATTTCGAATATTCCACCACCAAAGGCCTGCCGAAAATTTGACATATCCTAAATATGAGGCTATTCATATCCCATAACAGGGAGAAAGTACCATGACCAAACGCACCACTCTAACCAAACGCACCACCCTAACCAGAAATCAAGTCATCAACCTATGCGCCTGCTTTCTTAAGGCAGTAGATGCCCATACAAATGGGCGCTTGTTTGACGTTTATCCAGATGAACGCCCAGAAAAGCGTCAAAACAAAGACAGATTAGTTGTGTTCGCCGAAAATATTGCAGAAAATATACATGTATACGCAACCAGCCAACACGAACTAAGAAAAATCGGTCAAGAAACACTGCAAAAAAATGATTTATCATGGGACAATAACCTAGGCCGTGTCCTCCAAAGTCATGGCTTAAAAAGCTTAATCCCTATTCTAGACCCCGCAGGTCGCCGCGCCCCATAAGCTCAAAAGCATATAATCAATATATTACGGGTTTTGATACGTACGCATACATCAAACACTGACAAAACTTATGCGTTTCATAATTATAACTTGACATATTTTAAGCAAAAAGGCTATTACCCGTCCCACAGGCTTAAAAATGACAAGAAGAAAAACCAAAACTCCCGATAGAATTTTACAGGATTTTGCCCACCATTTCCTGTGTGCCGTCAATGACCAAACGGAAAACCGACTTTTTACCGATAACCCATCCTACATGGAAAAAGGAATTGACGCTCCTGCAAAGCTCGCAATGTTTTTAAGTATTGCTTGGGGAAATCATATAGGCCAATACGCCCCAACCCTAGAAATTCAGGACCAAATCTGCGCAAAAGCCCTGAAAAAAATGGGGTCAACGAACCATAAGGACATCCAAACACTGCTTCACAAACACCGGATGATAAAAATTGCCACTATGATAGAACGCGTGAAACGTAAAGAAGCGACGGAAGCTTTAAAGGAAGCGCGCTTACATCAACAACCAAGAGTCGCTTAAATCAGCCAGCCCCGCCACCACTCCATCCGAATTTTTAACCTTTTTATGCTATATATGGGGCATGAAATACTTATGGATGATCTTGATTGCAACTTGCGTATTTTTCCCCATCGAGACAAAAGCGGGAGACGTCACGCCGTTTGACGAATGCGCCAATCTACGCAATATGTCCAACCAAACCATTATGGGAGTTGTCCGCACCGCCCCATTCAAGTCAACGGTCGGGGAGGTGGAGCGTCACGAAGGGTCATTCCGTCTGGAACCCGACGAAATTGCCACAATCTGTTCGCAAGGCCCATTTTACGACGGGTACCGTGTCGAACTGATTATCCGCACAATTATCCCGCTCTTCACCTGTAAAACCCGCCTGAGCGGAGACATTTACTTAAGAAAGACAGAAACCGAAGACGGTATCACCAAACTTTACGCCGATTGCAAATAGGGTCGCAAGAAACGCACCCCCCAAAGAACGCACAAAACTCCAGCCATTGTGAACCAGAATATAGCATATTGTAGATGATCATTTTTTAATTGGGTCGGAAAATTATATACCCCCAAATTCTCATCAATCATGGGTGGATTTTCAGCATAAAAAACCGCAGGCGCAAGCCTATCAAGTTCCCAGAACCCTGCCAATTGCTGCACATCAATCTGCCACCATTCTTCATTATCCGGATTATTATCAGGCTTAAATACTGACGGCTCCGGCTGCCGCAAAATACCATACATCCCCCAATCTAGAGAGCGCTTTCCGGCCCAGTCTTTGCTGCGCTTTTTTTGATCCACCCAAAGAAGTGCTGCAAAATTCATCTCGGAGCTTTCCAGCCGCGCAGGAACCAAGACAGGATAAAGCGTCTTCCCACGATCAAGATAACCATTGAGATAAATAGCCTTTGAAAGATCAAACCGCGCAAACACCAATCCGCGCTTGAGGTCATTGGGGTTTTCAAAATCAAAATCATCTGAAGAAAGCTCGGGAAGATCATGTCTGGACATCAAGACATCAATTTTATGCTGCAGCTCTGTCTTCCACGCCAAACGCTGCACTTGCCAAACACCAAGCCCGATTAGAACGAAAAATGCGCACAAACAGACAAAACTAGCCACAAATGGAAAACGTCGCTTCATAATGACCCGTTTTTCCGATCTTGGTCGCCACCCCACTCACTCGCCCGATGCCTGTATTGTAATGCCAGAACGCAGGATTTGATAGGCTTCAGACTACCAACCGTAATCGCGATAGCCAAAGCACCCCACAAAACCGCGTGAACCCAAAGCGGCGGGGAAACCCAGGCATCAAACATCAAAGCCAAAGGCACCAATAAGAACCCGAGAATAAAGATCAGAAAGACCGCAGGACCGTCCGCACTGTCACTTTTGGAAAGATCCAAACCACATACACCACACGTACCCTTAACAGAAAGATTAAAAAAACCCTTATTAAACAATGGATAATCTCCACATTTTGGACACGTACAGCTTATAGATTGAGACAGCAACGTCCGTTCATGAGGATAGGAAACAGGATAAGATAAAGGGGCGGTTGAACGCCCCTTTGTATCCTTGATGTCCGGATTATTCTCCTCCGGCATTCGCAGCCTCATAAGCAGCCGCAGCCGTTTCATGATCGCCAATTCCAATTGTACCGCCCCAAACATAGACAGCGATAAACAGGAACAGCCAAACCACATCCACAAAATGCCAATACCAAGCTGCAGCCTCAAACCCGAAATGACGATCAGGTTTAAAATGACCTTTCATATTCCGAACCAGACACACTCCGAGGAAAATCGTGCCCACAAACACGTGGAAACCATGAAACCCCGTCGCCATATAAAATGTCGAAGCAAAAGAGCCTTCGGTAAACCCAAAATGAGCATGCATATATTCAAACACCTGCATTCCGAGGAATATAACCCCCAGCAAAACCGTGTAAATAAGAGCCTCGGTTGCTGATTTTTGATTTCCCTTCAAAATCGCATGATGCGCCCACGTCACAGTCGTGCCGGACAAAAGCAGAATCATAGTCATCAAAAACGGTAAATCAAACGGCGGAACCGCATGAATCATGGGCGGAGGCCAAACCCCTTGCGTATATTCAACCCGCAAATACTGAATCGCCTCATCCGCAAAAACACTCACATCAAAAAACGCCCAGAAAAACGCCACAAAGAACATCACTTCGGAGGCAATAAACAACGCCATGCCCATACGAAGACCTTTTTCAGTAATCTTGTTGTGAACACCTTCGGTCACAGATTCAAAAATGACATCCTTCCACCAGAAAAACATCACGGCCAAAATAGAGAGAACGCCCACCAACGGAGCCCAAAGACCAGGCTTCATCCCGCCGATCTCAACATCATGCATAAAAAGAACCATACCGAGCGCAAACAACCCACCCGCAAACGCACCAACCATTGGCCAGACACTCGGACGAACAAGGTGATACGGATGATGTTCGCCGGTAGTACCGTATTCAATATGATCTGACATAAAAAGGTTCCCCTAAAAGACTAAAGCTAAAATATTGGAATAAGTATAAATGATAGTATAACCCAAACTGCGGCGAAACGCCGCCACAATATGTTTTACTCTATTTTTCCTGATTATAAAAGGCCTCAAGCGCACGATCCAACTCTTCCGACTCGGCTCGATAAAAACTGTAAGACAACGTTACGCTTTTAAGATCATCCAGCTGCGCATCATCCGCCAACTCCGGATCAATATAAAAAACCACAGGAAAATGAACCGTCTCCCCCGGAGCAATCATCTGATAATCAAAGCAAAAACATTGGGTCTTGTGAAAATACACACCAGCCAGCGGCGGCGACACATTAAACAACGCACTCCCCGCCATAGCCTCTTGAGAGGTATTGGTTGCAGAAAAACTGATCAAAGCCTCTTGGCCGATCCGAACCGTCACAGGCCCTTGATCCGCAGCAAATTCCCACGGCAAATTTTTGTCAACAACCGTATTAAACCGCACTGTAATGCTGCGATCCAACACCACATCAGGTGCAGCATTTTCTGCTCTGACAGCCTGACCACCATACCCCGTCACCTGACAATACAAGCGATACAATGGTATGGACAACGCGGTCAATCCGACCATGCAAAGGACCACAGCCAGAACAATAAAACCGATACGCCGATTCTTTTTGGCTAGATCATCCATGACATTTTTTGAAGAAAAATTAGCGAGATGGGACGGGAACAACCGGAGCTTGAGGCATAGTATTCTCGCGAATAATTTGCGCAACATCACTCACATTAACCGGCTTGGGGTTCACGACAGGCAATAAATCCAAATCATTATGCATATCGGTATCATCCCCCAACGGGACTTCACCATGGGAGGCATAAAGCTGATCGACATAAGCTTGCCCCCGCCGCTTGTATTTTTGCTCGGAAAGCTTCATTTCCATCGAGTGAATAGCGCGTTGATTCGTCCAAAGCTCCATCAGTTTCTCTTCCGCAAACGCCGGAGCCACAGGAGCCGATACGCCCACCACAACAAAAGCCAAAGCAACCGCCAAAATTTTATTCATTTCAAACTCCGTTCAGCCAACCCAAAGGTCTAATGAAGCTGCATTTTCAAAATCGTTACCACAAATATTACAGCAACAAGCCCAAGAACCAAAGTCAAAACAACACGATTCTTTTGTACCCGCCGCTGATTAAAATCATCTTCAGACATTTCCGCCCCTTTTGACATGCATTTCCGTCATAATAACGCGCTATGGCAAAGCATCAAGGCAAGAAACAGCGCAAACAGATAGAAAATCGAATATTTGAACATTGCCCGCGCATATTTCAGATCATCAGACCGCAGCACCAGAATAGCGGATAAAATGAAAAAACTACTTAAGAC
>JAGRKB010000048.1:12352-12660 GCA_020442425.1 Alphaproteobacteria bacterium
GAATTCGCAAATAACGCCAAAGCCCAAAAATGCGGCGGCGTCCAAAAGAAAATTATAGAAAACAGCAAAACACTCTCAATGGAGATATCTCCCGTCACCATTGCCCACCCGATCATAGGCGGAAAAGCCCCCGCAGCACCGCCGATCACGATATTTTGTGCCGTACGGCGCTTGAGCCACATCGTATAAATGCCGCCATAAAAGAAGCTGGCAAATGCCAAAAGCCCGGCAGCAACCCAATTTGTGGCAAGCCCCATCATCATCACAGCCAAAAGACTGGTAAAAATCGAAAACCCCAGCGCATCATC
>JAGRKB010000049.1 GCA_020442425.1 Alphaproteobacteria bacterium
TTTTTATGCCGGTTTTCTTCCTCAAGTACAGCCTTGTATAGTGGAATGATTGTTGAATTCAGAACATCACGATCCGGAACGCGGCGATTGGAATGATACCCAACAATCTGGCCATTTTTATCAAAAGATGGGGTAACATGCGCTAGTACCCAATAATGATCACCATTTTTGCTCATATTGTTGACATATGCAAATATCTCTCTGCCTGAGCCAATCGTATCCCAGAGAAGCTTGAACACGCTGCGCGGCATTTCTGGATTGCGAATAAGACTGTGTGCCTCGCCCAAAAGATCTGGCTCTTCATAACCGGATATTTTGATAAAAACGCGGTTTACGTATGTAAGCCTCCCCTTAAGATCAGTTTTGCTGACAATTACTTCGTCCTCACGAAAAAATCGTTCAACGCCAGTGGGCATAATTCTCTGTTTGGTAGTCTCGTTCATTTCTTTCCTGCACGCTTATTCTATACATTATGGCTGAAAGAAAATAATTTCGATTGATTCAAATCAAGACCACAAGAGCTTGTTTACTGCCTAAAGTAACCCTATAAATTTTATAATAAGCCTGACGGATACATAAATGACTAGCACCCCAGTCATCTTCTTAATGATCCATTTTTTGATTTGTGTGGTGCCCAACCAAGACCCTATTTGCCCGCCAATAATCACCGCAGGCAACAAAACCCAGTAAGGGAAGAGAACAGGAAATAAGTTAGCACCCTCAATTTTCAGACTTTGACCCGTAAGACCTGCCAGTGAATTAACCAAAATAAAAAGCGCACAGGCTCCTGCAATCTGTTTGGCATTTCCCCAACGCATAAAATGAAGGATGGGGGCCAGAAAAATGCCTCCGCCGATCCCCGTGATGCCGGCCAGCAAGCCCAGTAATGCGCCTAAGATGGCAGTCATGAATCTATGCTGTAGTACTTTGATAGATGTAAAGAACTGGTCTTCTTTCTCAGGCCATAAAAGCCTGATACCTGAAAGCAAGAGAGAGCACCCCAGAACTCCTGTAAAAATAATCTCAGGCACAGAGATTATCCCACCAACAAATGACGCTGGAATTGAGAAAATAATCCACGGTGCGATGCGCATAATCTGAATATGCCCGCCCCGATAAAAATGCCATACTCCTCCAGAAACCACCAAAATATTACAAATTAGAGAAATAATGGGGATTAACTGATAATCTGTGTTCCCTAGCACCAACAGCGCATTATAAGTCGATCCCCCACCAAATCCTATCACCGCGTAGATTAGAGCTGTTATAAAGAATAAAATCTCAAGCAAGGATTTACCTATTGAGCAATTCTGTTTCGACTATCTCCGCGCACATCTACCTGTAAAAATACATCCATACCATCTGCACGGCACGCCAAACCATCGCGAGATTTTCCCATATCAAATAGCTTCTGGATACTCTCCTTTGATGTACAAAGCATAAGACATGTTTCGAATTTATCTTGAATAAGTTTTAGTGGATGTTCAATAGCATCATCGAAAAATGGTTCGGGATCAGGGTCAATAACAACGGCAAAAGCCCCCCGCCCAAGCATCATTTTTTTCTCAAGAACTCTCCCTGATAGAAGAGTTTTCAATTCCTCTTCCGAAATTTTAAATGTTACTGAATCCTCACTGATTTTTACATTCATTGCCGTGCCAAAACTTTTTCCCATTCTTCTGGTGTATTGGTATTCACCAGTATTTCCTCTATAGTAGACGGCAACGAAATGGCTGGAACTTGATTTGCATCAAGAAACTCCCTAACTGAATAAAAATTTCTCTTATCCACCCATTTAGTTATAAAAAATGGGAGCGGACAGCCTGTGAAAAATCCTCCACGTGAACTGCTCATCAAGATTCGGAGAGCCTCTGTTGTTAATAAGGGCATATCGACTGGAACAAATACATATCCATCATATTCCTCTTTCCGTTGTAGAATATCGCAGATTGCTTGCACAGGTCCGCAAAATGGCGTGATATCAGGAATACAATCAAACCCATCAACATAGCCGCTTATGAATATATCATAAACATCACAATCCCGAAGAGTATTTATCATATGCGCTAGCATAGGCCTCCCCTTATAAGGCATTAGTGCCTTATTTTGTCCCATGCGACTTGATTGCCCTCCTGCCAAGACAATACCAGCATATCGTGGGGAATTCTTATCCATGGTTACTGCCGCCACAATGACCACAACAAGGAGCTGCCCTCTTGCGCAATGAATGTCCAGGAAGCCAGTCACTACTTCCATCTGTGTAGTGTTCCTGCTTCCACACAGGAACTCTTTTCTTAACCGCCTCAATTATGTATCGACAGGCATCAAAACTTTCTGCCCGGTGAGCGGAGCTAACAGCAATTGCAATGCTAATGCCACCAACTGGCAAATCACCGAGGTAGTGACAAACGGCATAATGCGTATCTGGCCACATTCTTTCGGCTTCTCTGCAAATATCATCGAGAGTTTTATTGATTAGCATTTCATGCCCATCATAGGTGATGCCTTTAACGTCTTTACCTTCATGAACATTCCGGACTGCGCCAATAAAAAAATCTAAAGCTCCATGACTATCATCAGCAACCTCCGCGAGAAGTTTTTGAATGGATATCGCGTCACGAGTGACAGAAACAAAAATCGCCATGTTAACCACCACATACAGGGGGTAGTATTGACAATCCACATGATGATAAGATTTTTTCTCCATCATTTAGAATGGTGGTATCATTAGCAAAGACTGAGTCATATATCAGCGCCTTGTTCTCTTTTCCTATTTCTTCCACAAGAATATTACGCAAGTCACCAACGGTAACAGCGCCTTGAGTGTTTAGCACAACCGATGAACCAAGACGTCGGAAAGCTCCATAGAATGATATTGTTATCTGCATTATTTTACCTCAAAACCTTGCTTTATGATCTTATCCAGTGCTGTACCAAGAAATGGGCTAATAATATCCCAACATTCCTGAACAGCTTTAGGCGATCCTGGCAATGCTATAACGAGAGTACTCCCAATCATACAAGCCGTCATCCGCGATAGCCAGGCTGTATCAGTATAATAAAGACTCTCATGACGGAGCATATCACCGAAACCATCAAGCATACGATCACTCACCCGCGATAAAACATCTGGTGTCATATCTCGTGGACCAGGCCCCGTTCCACCCGACGTTACCAATAAATGAGGTTGCTGGTTCCTGCAAATATCAACAAGAGTTTTCTCAATTTCTATTTGCTCATCTGGAATAACTTTATAAACAACAATATCGGCATCCGCCTCTGATAAAAATTTATTGAGCAATACTCCCGACTCATCAGTATATTCTCCACGAGAAGCTCGGTCACTCATAACAACGACTGCTGCCTTTTTTCCTTGAAGAAATGATTGCTGTGGTAACTGTTCTTCTAACCATGGTGGTATGCCATCAGGGTTAACCCAGACGCCACTTCTACCTCCTGTTTTCACCAACAGCTTTATATCACTTATTTTAAGATTTGGTTCTGTCCCTTTCGTCAGATCCCAAATGGTAAGCAATGCCGCATGGACAGCGGCAAGAGCCTCCATCTCAACACCCGTTTTAGCGAAAGCAACCGCTTGTGCGAATACTGTGATCGTATAATTATTATCATCGAGCTCTGAATGAAGCGTTACCTGATCCAGAGGAAGACTATGGCACATAAGAATTTGGCTAGGGGTGTTTTTTGCTCCTGCTATGCCTGCAATCTCAGCCAATACCAATGCATCGCCTTTGGGAAGTTTATTCTCTTTAACTGCTATATAGGCAGCACGCCCCAAACTTATCATTCCAGATGCCACAGCCCTACGATGAGTTGGACGTTTCCGGCCTACATCAATCATTTTAAAATTCTGAACTCTTTTATTTCCTCTCATTTATATATCCTCCTAACCTCCGATTGATGCCAAATGCTCTGTCATACCAGTTTCTCCCTGATGCAAATAATGCGTCTCTTTTTTGTATTTCATCAGGGAAAGTATCTTCTCTTGCAATTCTTCTATCTGCCCATCATTTTGAAGATATGATCTCAATGAATATCCAAGCTCACCAAATAAGCATAAATGTAGATTGCCTTTGGCAGATACTCGCAGACGATTACAACTTTCACAGAAATCTTTGGAATATGGTGCAATCAATCCAATGCTTCCCACACTTGAAGGATGGATAAATTCAATCGCAGGCCCTGCACCCACTTCACGAGGAGCTACTTGCCATCCTTTACTCATCAGGAAATCTGAAACATATGCTCCAGAAAGATGGTGCGTATCAAAATAATCCTTATTCTCCCCCGTCCGCATTAGCTCAATAAAACGAACAGAAATATTCTTGCTCCTCACAAAATCAATATATTTGTCTAACTCATCATGATTTAAGTCTTTCAGGAGAACAGCATTCACTTTGATTGTTTCAAATCCTAATCGCTGACACTCTACAATCCCATCTAGAATTTCACCTAACCGGTCATGACCGGTTATTCTTCTAAAACGGTCAGGTTCAAGTGAGTCTATACTCACATTGATATGACGAAGGCCTGCACTAAAATAAGATTCTGCTCGCTCACTTAATTTGTAACCATTAGTAGTGAATGCAAGCTTCTTCAAACCTTCCATAGCCGAAATCTCTTCAGCAATTTCAATAAAATCAGTTCGAATGGTTGGTTCTCCCCCAGTCAACCGTATTTTCCAAACCCCTAAACCAACAAATCCACGTACGATGCGGATAATCTCTGGTTTTGAGAGGAACATATCTTTTTTAATCGCGTGATACCCATTTGGGAGGCAATAAGTACAACGAAAATTGCACGCCTCTGTCAAGGAGAGGCGCAAATAAGGAAATTGCCGACCAAATGTATCGGTTAATTGTGTAGTACGCGCCACAGCTGGCTCCTTTTCGAAAGCGGAAGGCCACGGTGTTTCCACCAGTGACCCCGGATTACAGACCATATCAGTTAAATGACTTAGGCACCGTAAGCTCGGAGTACATACTTTGTAATAAAAGCAAGATTAAAATGAATTGATTGCAATCAAGGTCTCGGCAATTAAGAAGAATAAAAGCTTGTATTCAGTGAGGAATATATGATTAAAAATGAGCACTCTGTGCGGAACATAAAAAAAATTCCGTTTTTACAACCACTTAGTCCAAAAGACCTTGAAGATATTATTGCATCCTCCCACTTACGCAACTGTTCTAAAGGGCGTGCTTTATTCTCAATGGGACAAACAGCAACCCATTTCTTTTCTATTCAGGAAGGATGGATGAAACTCTATCGCACCTCAAATAACGGGGAAGAAGTCATCATTCATATCTTCGGCCCTGGAGAGAGTTTTGCAGAAGCTGCTGTATTTAGTGACCATCAAACCTATCCTGTTCATGCACAGGCGGTAGAAGATACAGTTCTGATCGAGATTCCTCGCAGTATATTCATTCATAAAATTGAAACAGATAGCCGATTTGCCATTAATATCCTTGGAGCAATCGCCGCACGACAGCATCTTTTAGTTCAACAACTTGAGCACTTAATGATTCGTTCCGCACCACAACGAGTTGGAGCATTCCTCCTGCGGTTCTGCCAAAAAGTAAAAGATAGTGACACAACATGGGTTGTTAATCTTCCCTACGAGAAGTCAATCATCTCATTACGTCTTAATATAAAGCCAGAAACGTTCTCGCGTGCTGTTACAAAACTCTCAGAGTGTGGCGTGTATATTGAGAATAACAAAATACTAATATCTGACCTAAAGAAGCTGGCAAATTATTGTGATCTAACAGATAAAGAGATTCCTTGTTCTTAGAACCTAAGCTTCATCGCCATCAGGTCGCGGTAAGAACAGCATCCAACCATACATTAGCAAATAAACACCAAAGCACATCGACCACAGAATGGAAGAGGTAATAATAAAATCACTTTTAAGATCTGGCATAAAGATCGGGCCAAAAACCCTCATAAGAGCAGTAATTTGAATTGTTATGAAGGCCAACATCGTTGCCTTACCAACATGCAAGTCCCGACCAGTGTGACCGAGAGTTACGCGGCAAAGCATCCCAAGAATCATGGACCCTATACAACCTGCCGTCAGACTATGAATAACCGACGGAATATCAAGAATTC
The DNA here is from genome assembly GCA_020442425.1 of Alphaproteobacteria bacterium. Lineage (GTDB taxonomy): Bacteria > Pseudomonadota > Alphaproteobacteria > Micavibrionales > Micavibrionaceae > UBA1573. Next base: position 6,127 of record JAGRKB010000049.1, read on the forward strand.
CGGTTCCAGTCAGAGCAAGAAGGCCTAGACCTAGAACAAGCCAGAGATATCCAGCATGAAGTATCCAGAGCAACGGATCGCATAAGGCCTTGATACTATGATAGTGCCTCATTCTCACCAAATGTAGTCCACAGGAAACTACCGTCACCAAGCTAAGAACCATAGTGTCACGAGCCAAGACAAGCGAGACAGCAACTGCAATGAGCGAGACAACAGCGAATATGTCTGTACGATACTGATCTGTTTGCACCACCATGACGCCCCTACGGCGTAAGGCTGCTACAGTAAAAGCAGGAATAATACGCCCCCCGATAAGAGAGACCATGCATAAAACCATCATAAGAGCAACGTATAACGCCTCACGCGGCTGATCGAAAACTAGAAAAGTGGCATCACATGCGAATAGGCCGCTCAACAAGCCTAAGAAAATGAAGTTTCTCTTATTCCGACTTCTGATCAAGGGAATAGATAGAGATACAGCCAGCGCAGGGATAAATAATAGAGCTAATGCGATAATAATCGGCTGTGGTAGTCCTATATTAACATTCAAGACAACTCGCCCAATGACCCATAACAAACAAAGTCCAACTAAATGAGCCTGTCGGGCTGGAGCTCCGCCAGTCCAGTTGGCCACAGCAGTGAGCAAGAAGCCAGACACTATTGCCATACAGAATCCATAAATCATTTCATGGGCATGCCAAGATACAGGATCTAACATAAAGCTAGGTGGAGTAACTATACCTCCATAAAATCCGCCCCATATAAGCAGACTAATTAGACTGTATGCTGCGCCTAGGAAAAAAAATGGTCTAAACCCACGTCCCCAGAAGGGGCTATTCAGAAACTTCATCATAACCACACTGTTATACTGATGGTACTATTGGAGTAGCGGTACACCCACACCATCAAATTTAAAACCGCTAATAATCGAACGTCCAGCTAAGAGCTGAATATACTGCTGGAACGCCTTATTCCAGCTTTTCTCATTTAAATCTTTCTCTATCCATTCTTGTACATGTTCAAAAGGTAATTGTTGGCTATCAACACGCTCATCAACTCGGATGATATGATAACCTACTTCTGTAGGAACTGGCTCATAGCTTATTTGCCCGGCCGACATAGAAAACAGGCTCCTTTCGAATTCAGGCATTGTTTGCCCACGTGCAATCTGTCCTAACCTGCCAGCTTCCGCCGATGATGAACATGCTGATTCGCTGCGAGCTATTTCTGCAAATAGTTGAGGGTTTTGCTTAATCCTAGATAGCGCAAATGTTGCCCTTTCGAGGGCTTTTACACGGGCTGCCTGATCTTCTGGTGGGGCAAGATATAGAATATGAGCTACCTCGAACAAGGGTGAGGTACAAAAAATATGCAAGTTATTATTATAATAGCGACGACATTCCTCGATAGATGCTTTTGGGGAGACTACCTCTTTAAGCAGAAGTTTATCAATCACATTATCCAGATCTCCTAGAGTCTCATCTCTTTGATAAATCTCTAACTCAACAGCTCTCTGTACAAGCAATTCACGAATAACCAATGCCTGCATCGACAGGTACTTGGCTAATGCCAAATTCTCTGCAGGGTGGTATTGTACCTCAGCGTTTATTTCATCTGCAGATATATGAAAGTTATTAACCATTATACCAGGAGCAAGTCCGATCATTTCATTCCTCCTATACTGCACGTTTACGTACAATTTGATAAGGCCTTGTTAAATAACCTACTGGAGCACTAAGTGCATGTACAAGACGCGTGAACGGAAAAATAACTAACAGTGTCAGACCAAGCGTAATATGTAGTTTAAATATAATGTTTACATCAGCAATAAATGAATGTGCATTGCCACGGAACGTTACAACATGCTGTGCCCAATTCATGAATTTGACCATTTCATGCCCATCTAAATGTTGCATTGACACTGGGATTGTTCCTAAACCAAGCAGAAGTTGTACTAGTAAAATAAGTAGAACCAGAATATCCGCTTTTGAGCTATTATTGCGGATACGGGTATCGAATAATCGACGGTGCAAAAGCATACAAAGACCTATTAGACAAAGTGAACCAGCAATCCCGCCTGCAGTCATCGCTAATATCTGCTTGGCTCCATGAGGAATGCCAAGCGCATCAAAGACAGCTATAGGTGTTAGAAGCCCAACAAAATGCCCTGCAAGAACAGTCAGAATCCCAAGGTGAAATAAAATGCTACCTAAAATCAATTGCTTACGACGTAACAACTGGCTTGATTTAGTTCTCCATGAATACGGATCACGGTCAAAACGGAGGATACTACCCAGTATGAATACTGCTATAGCGATATAAGGATATATTTGGAATAAGAAAAAATCTAAAGCGTTATCCATACTTATGCCCTCTCTTGGTTAGTGACATCATTCATACGGTCAAGCATATCTCTAATTTTAGGACAGTCGCCAGTGCCTTGTCCCCCTTCTAGAGATTGGTTATCAAAAGCGAATTGCTCCTCCCACGCCGTATCCAGCTCTTGGAAACTGGGAGCCTCACCAGATGCAGATTCCAGAAATTTTGCAACTGCCTCCTTGTCAGGCTGCCGCGCCGCTGTTTCAATGAGAGCATCAAAGATTGATGCATAAAAACTATCACGATTCTTCAAGCGTTCTGCAATAGAAGACAGTATATTAACGACACTACCAAGATTATCAGAGGCCTCTTCAGTAGAGAGAGTGGATAGATATTCTGCGAATAATGGCAGATAATCAGGCATCTCGTCATGATCGATAAATAGACCGGCATCTTCATACACCTGCATCAAATCAACCATGGCCTGTCCACGATCCCGCGAATCTCCATGTATATGCTCGAACAAGTGAAGAGAAAGAGATGGTGTCCGATCAAATAAAGCAACATATTCTTCTTGAATGTCAAGGATACTACGTGACCTAAAAGCCTGTAAGGCATCAAGCAATCTTTCTATGGTTTGCTGCGATATCCATTTCTCAGATTCAAGAATACCAGCAGCGTCTTCGACTACTTTTGTGTGATCTTGGTCAGGATATGTTAGCAAAAATCCAAGCAACTTAATAGTTCTCATAATTCTATCTCTTTCTAGTGACATCCGCCGCTATTACCATTTCCACCGCAGCCCCCACAGCCACTTTTCTTAGCTGACTCTTTCTCATAGTAATCTCGTTCGAAAATTGTATTCACGCGATTACTTTTTGTGCTAGCAGATTGGCCACGAGTTTGCTTAGGGCTTTCAAAAACATCAATGGCACTGTTACTATGTGTAGAACATCCATTTCCAAATGAAAATCCACACCCTCCACTTTCACCATAAGCATCCAGTGTTTCCTCACGGTGTCCGGTCGGAATAACATAACGATCTTCATAGTTAGCGAGAGCCATAATTTTATACATATCTTCGACAAGCGGCGCATTAAGACCCACTTCATTCAAGATAGTACTATCAGGTTGTCCCTCAACCAATTTACTTCGCATATAATGGCGCATTGCCATCATACGCTTCATACCAAGCCGAATGGGAGCTTCTTTACCACCCGTCAGCATATTGGCAAGATACTTAACCGGAATACGCATATCATCAAGGTCAGGCATAATGCTGTTCTCTCTAGTTGGTATTTTCCCCTGCTCTACAGCAGATTGTACTGGTGAGAGGGGTGGAATATACCATACCATTGGTAAGGTACGATATTCTGGATGCAGAGGAAAGGCAACCTTCCAATCGATGGCCATTTTATAAACTGGGGATCGTTGCGCGCCTTCTATCCAATTATCAGGGATACCATCCTTACGAGCTTGTTCAATCACAGCAGGATCATGAGGATCTAAGAAAATATCGCACATGGCGTCGTATAAATCTTCAACATTCTCGCGACTAGCCGCTTCTTCAATACGGTCAGCGTCATATAAGATAACTCCTAAATAGCGAATCCGGCCAACACAAGTCTCCGAGCAAACTGTAGGGTCGCCGTTCTCAATGCGCGGATAACAGAAGGTGCATTTCTCAGCCTTACCTGTTTTCCAATTGTAATAGATCTTCTTGTATGGACATCCAGATATACACATCCTCCAACCGCGACATTTGTCCTGATCAACGAGAACAATTCCATCTTCTTCACGCTTGTAAATCGATCCTGACGGGCAGGATGCAACGCAAGTAGGGTTAAGGCAATGTTCACACAGACGTGGTAAATACATCATAAATGTATTCTCGAACTGTCCATACATTTCTTTCTCAATATCATGAAAATTATAATCGCGCTTGCGGCTCTCGAACTCAGTACCGAGAATTTCTTCCCAGTTTGGCCCCCATTCGATCTTCTCCATACGCTCGCCTGTTACCAATGACCTTGGTCGCGCCGTAGGCATCGTTTTCATTTCGGGTGCTTTTTGCAAATGATCATAATCGAATGTAAACGGCTCATAATAATCATCAATCTGAGGCAAATTGGGATTGCCGAAGATATTGGCCAGAATTCGCCAACGGCTTCCCTGTTTAGGATGAATTTTACCATCAGCGTGACGTTCCCATCCACCTTTCCATTTTTTCTGGTTTTCCCATTCTTTAGGGTAGCCAATACCAGGTTTTGTCTCAACGTTGTTGAACCATGCATACTCGACCCCTTCGCGGGAAGTCCAGACATTCTTACAGGTTACGGAACAGGTATGACATCCGATACATTTATCAAGATTCAAAACCATTCCTATTTGCGCGCGTACTTTCATTATTCTGCTACCTCTACTTTTGTAGGTTCATCCATCCAGTCAACCTGGTCAACTCTGCGAACAATCACAAACTCGTCGCGGTTAGAACCAACGGTTCCGTAATAGTTAAATCCATAGGATAATTGAGCATATCCACCAATCATATGGGTTGGCTTCACTGTTGCCCTCGTAACAGAGTTGTGAATACCTCCACGAGCGTTAGTAATCTTGCTCCCAGGTGTGTGTACCAACTTTTCTTGAGCATGATACATCAACATCATACCTTCATTGACACGTTGAGATACGACAGCCCGAGCCATAATGGCACCATTGCTATTGAAAACCTCAAGCCAGTCATTATCCTTAACTCCAATTTTCTTTGCATCAACTTCGCTTAACCAGACAATCGGCCCTCCCCGTGAGAGAGTGAGCATATGCAGGTTATCCGTATATGTTGAGTGGATGCCCCATTTCTGGTGTGGCGTAATGAAGTTAAGCAAGATTGTCGGTGATTCTTTACCATGCTTATCAAGCATCATCTGAACAGTACCAGTATTAATTGGTGGACGGTACGACACCATAGCTTCACCAAAATCAATCATCCATGGATGGTCTTGGTAAAGTTGCTGCCGGCCTGTTAAGGTTCGCCATGGAATAAATTCGTGAACATTGGTATATCCGGCAGTATAACAGACATGCTCCGATTCAATACCGCTCCATGTTGGAGAGGTAATAATTTTACGCGGCTGCGCCTGAATATCTCGGAAACGGATCTTTTCTTCCTCTTTTGGCAAAGCCAGATGTGTGTGATCACGTCCAGTAATTCTTCCAAGAGCCTTCCATGCCTTAACAGCCACTTCTCCGTTCGTCTCTGGGGCAAGAGACAAGACTGTTTCACACGCATCAATATCGGTTTCAATCTTCGCCCACCCTCCCTTCTCTCCATTTAATTTCTTGAGGAAGTCTACTTCATGATCCGTATTCCATGAGATACCTTTACCTCCATTACCGAGTTTCTCCATAAGAGGTCCAAGAGTTGTAAATCGCTCATAAGTTGCAGGATAATCTCGCTCAATCACTTTCATCGCTGGCGCTGTTTTGCCTGGGATGAGTGAACACTCGCCATTTTTCCAGTCTTTTACGTCGGCTTGCGCCAATTCAGCAGGGCTATCATGTTGGAGCGGTGTAAAGACAATCTCTTTCTCTACCCCTAAATGTCCTACGCAAAGCTCTGAGAATTTTTTTGCAAAACCTTTATAAATTTCCCAGTCAGACTTACTTTGCCATACTGGATCAATTGCCTTTGAAAGAGGGTGAATAAATGGATGCATATCCGAGGTATTCAAGTCATTCTTCTCATACCAGCTTGCAGTCGGCAGAACGATGTCAGAGTAAACACAAGTTGTAGACATACGGAAATCTAGGGTGACTAAAAGATCAAGCTTTCCTTCTGGAGCAGTATCATGCCACTTTACATCTGACGAAGACTGGCGACCTTCCTCACCAAGATCTTTTCCTTGTACGCCATTTTTTGTTCCCAAAAGATGTTTTAAGAAATATTCATGACCCTTTCCGCTTGAACCAAGAATGTTAGAGCGCCACACAAACATATTACGTGGCCAATTCTCTGGACTATCAATATCTTCACATGACATTTTTAAACTGCCCTGCGTTAATCGATCTACAGTGTATTCAATAGGATCTCTTCCTTCTTGCTCTGCCTTCGTGACAAGATCAAGAGAGTTCTCCTGAACTTGCGGGTAAAAAGGAAGCCAGCCTAGTCGAGCCGATTTAGCGTTGCAATCAAGCAACGTGCCATTCCATTTTTTATGGTCAGCGGTCGGTGAAAGAATGTCCGTCAGCGGCAATGTTTCGTAGCGCCATTGGTCAGTGTGAGCATAAAAATAAGATGTTGAATTTTGCTGACGCGAAGGACGATTCCAGTCAAGTGCGAAAGCGAGCGGTGCCCATCCAGTTTGCGGGCGCAACTTTTCTTGTCCTACATAATGGGCCCATCCGCCTCCCGATTGTCCAATACACCCGCAGAAGACCAACATATTGATACAGGCACGATAATTCATGTCCATATGATACCAATGGTTCATCGCAGCGCCGATGATAATGGTAGATTTTCCCTTTGTAATATGGGCGTTATGCGCAAAGCTACGAGCTACCTGAATAGCTTTTTCGGTAGGAACTCCCGTGATGTTCTCTTGCCATTTTGGTGTATAAGGTACGTTATCATCATAACTGTATGCTACATTATTGCCGCCAAGGCCTTCGCGACCAAGGCCATATTGAGCGCACAGCAAGTCAAATACACATGCAACAGGAACTTTTTCTCCGTTCAATTCTAGGATACGAACTGGTATATTACGCTCAAGGACATCACTTTGTTCATTGGTATCAAAATATCCGTGTTCATGCACCTTCCCTCCAAAATACGGAAATCCAACGGAAACAATATCGTCTTGAACACCAAGTAATGTTTTCTGTGGTCTAATAGTCTGGCCTGATTGAGAGTCGGTCGGAACCGTGTTCCACTTACCTTCTTCACCCCACCGGAAGCCAATGGAGCCGGTCGGCACAGTGATATTTCCTGTTGTTTCATCTATACAGACAGTTTTCCATTCTGGATTATTTGCCTCGTTAAGACATCCATTAAAATCTGACGCTCTTACCATGCGCCCTGGAACGTAGTACCCTTTGCGTTTTTCCAACTTTACCAAAAATGGCATGTCAGAATATGCACGGCAGTAGTCATCAAAGTATTCCGATGTATTATTGAGATGAAACTCTCGCAAAATGACATGCCCCATCGCCATTCCCAGAGCAGCATCGGTTCCCTGCTTTGGATTCAACCAGATATCACCAAATTTTGAGGCCTCGGAATAATCTGGCGTAATCGTGACAACTTGCGTTCCCTTATAACGCGCTTCAGTCATAAAATGGGCGTCAGGCGTACGTGTCTGAGGAACATTCGATCCCCACATAATAATAAATCCTGCATTATACCAGTCAGCACTTTCAGCAACGTCAGTTTGCTCGCCCCATGTTTGAGGGCTGGCTGGAGGCAAATCACAATACCAATCATAGAAGCTCATACATACACCGCCAAGCAGCGACAGATAACGAGACCCAGCAGCATAAGAAATCATCGACATAGCAGGAATTGGTGAAAATCCAAGAATTCGATCGGGGCCATGTTGCTTGATAGTATAGATATTCGCAGCGGCAATGATCTCATTAACTTCATCCCAGCCCACGCGAACAAGACCACCACGTCCCCTCAGCTCTTGATACTCGCGGCGTAGTTCTGGATCTGCTTGAATACTTGCCCAAGCTTCGACAGGAGAATTTGCCGTCTCTTTGGCTTCTCTCCAGAGAGTAAGGAGCTCTTTCCTTATCATTGGGTATTTTAGACGATTGGCAGAATAAATATACCAGCTATAGCTCGCTCCCCGTGCACAGCCACGCGGCTCATGGTTTGGCAGATCAGGGCGGGTACGTGGATAATCGGTTTGCTGTGTTTCCCATGTAATCAGTCCGTTCTTCACATATATTTTCCATGAGCAAGATCCAGTGCAGTTTACACCGTGCGTAGAACGAACTACTTTGTCATGAGCCCAACGATCGCGATACCCTTTTTCCCATCCTCTATTTTCATCTGTGGTGATGCCGTGACCATTAGAAAACGATTCACGTTTCTGGGAGAAATAGGTAATACGATCAATAAAATAGCTCATATGAAAGGCTCCTTTGCCAGTATTTCTAGTGTATTTCTAAGAACTGCCCTTGACTGGAATCAAGCGAATAAGAATTAGCATTTTATAGTGGCCTTTTTGCGTAGATAAGAGACCCATGTTATTAGGAAACATAGTCCATAGAATCCTATAAAGATCCACAATGCCATCTCTGGGGTCCCTGTCAGAGCTATAGATGTCCCATAGCTTTTAGGTATGAAGAAAGCCCCGAAAGCCCCAATCGCAGAACTAAAGCCTATAACAGCAGCAGACTCACGTTCAGCGGCTTTACGCACATTCTCTTCCGATTGTCCTAACATAGCATTCTTACGATCCTGCCAGAAAATAGCAGGTATCATTTGAAACGTTGATGAATTTCCAATTCCTGTGGCCGCAAAGAGAAGAACAAACATAGAAAAGAAGCCATAAAATGCATGGGGCTGATCCTTAATTCCAAGGAAATGTAACACTCCATATGTCCCAATCATCATGACTGCAAAAACCCAGAATGTTACACGCCCACCCCCAAACCTATCTGAAATCCATCCACTTCCTGCCCGAGCAAGTGCCCCAACCAATGGTCCAATAAACGCAAGTTGCAAAGAATTAACTTCAGGGAATTGTGATTTGGCCAGCAATGGGAAACCTGCCGAGAACCCAATAAATGATCCAAATGTTCCAATATAGAGGATACACATAATCCAGTTATGCTTACGTCCCAAAATAGTAAGCTGCGAAGATAATGAGGCCTTTGCATCTGCAATATCATTCATATAGAACCATGATGACAATGCTGTAAGCACGATAAACGGCACCCATATATAAACAGAGTTTTGCACCCAAAGGAATGTATCTTGTGCTCCCGCAACCATCTGCCCAACACCTCCAATATCCCCAAAAATGCTAAATCCAATAACAATTGGAACAAGAAACTGGACGGCGCTTACACCGAGATTTCCTAGCCCTGCATTCAAGGCAAGAGCATTGCCCTTTTCCTTTTTCGGGAAAAAGAAAGCAATGTTGGCCATACTCGATGCAAAGTTACCGCCACCAAAGCCGCATAACAAGGCGAGAAGCAAGAATATAGAATATGGTGTTTGAGGGTTCTGTACAGCTATACCGATTCCTATTGTTGGCAACAAAAGAGAAGCTGTACTAATAGCTGTCCATCTACGTCCACCAAAAATAGGAACCATAAAGGCGTAAAAGATCCTAAGTGTTGCACCTGACAACCCAGGAAGCGCTGTCAGCCAGAAGAGCTGTTCTGTTGTGAAGACAAATCCGATTTTTGGCAAATTCACAACGACAACACTCCAAACCATCCAAACGGCAAAGGCAAGAAAGAGCGCTGGTATAGAAAGCCACAAATTACGGCGAGCAACACGCAAACCCTCCTCACCCCAAAATATTTCATCTTCTGGTTTCCAAACCTTAAGAACAAGGTTTTTTTCCATTTCTGTGAAAAATGCTGGTTTTGATATTTCGGGATATTTCTGACGTTCTATTAAACGAATGGACACATGCATCCATACAAAAGCAACAGCGACAAGTACGAACATGAGCATAAAGCAACTTGTCCATACTCCGATATAATCATTCATAAGCCCGAAGCTGAGAGGCAGAAAGAATCCCCCTAACCCACCGATAAGACCAACTATACCAGCAACCGATCCAACATCGTCCGGATAGTAAACAGGAATGTGCTTATATATTGCAGCCTTCCCAAAAGACATGAATAGACCGAGAACAAAAACAATCATTGTAAACGGCACAACTCCCCAACCGAAGGTAAAGGATATATTTCCATTTATGCCGTGGACGGTATAATCAGTCGCAGGATAAGCAAGCAAAAAACAGCACATTGAACAAACAAAGAATGTCCAGTACATCACGGCACGAGCACCAAACTTGTCTGATAGATAGCCACCGATCGCACGAAATAAAGATCCGGCAACGGAGAACGACGCCGCGAGCATACCAGCCTCTTTTATGTCCATCCCATACACACCAACATAATATCGCGGCAGCCAGAGGGCTAATGCAACAAAACCACCAAATACAAAGAAGTAGTAAAGGGAAAAACGCCATACTTGCAATTTCCTAAGCGGTTTCAAGGATTCCCGCATAGACTTTGGAGGAGATTTTGAGGCCCTCTGCGCCTGAATCTGCGGCTCATCTTTTGTCAAGAACCAGAAGAATACAGCCATGATAACAAGTACTGCAGCCCATATCTGAGCCACCATATGCCACCCATAAGCAACCATTACAAAAGGTGCAATAAATTTTGTAACTGCAGCGCCTATATTTCCCATACCATAGATGCCGAGCGCTGTGCCTTGACGCTCCTTCCCATACCATTTCGAGAGATATGAAATTCCAACCACAAAACTTCCGCCTGCAATCCCAACACCAAGTGAGGTGAACAGCATCATTTCGTAGGTATTTGCATAAGTTAAACACCATGTAAAGAAAGCAGATGACAACATCACCGCCATAAAAATAGGCCTGCCTCCATATTGGTCTGCCCAAATGCCTAGAAATAGTCTGATAAGCGAACCAGTAAGAATGGGGGTACCAATTAATAAACTAAATTGCGTATCGCTCAGTCCCATATCTTGCTTAATTTGCACCCCAATAATGGCAAAAATTGTCCATATCGCAAAACATATCGTAAAGGCTATTGTAGTCAGTGAGAGGGCGAATCGTTGATCGGTAACGTGATTACTCATATTTTCCTCTTCATATCAAATAGTTAATGGCTCGTTCTGGGGGCTTCCTTTATGGCCAATTTTGCCCTAAATTACAGGAAGCAAAAAAAAGACACTTGATCCCAATCAAGCCCCTCAAATATATGGATAAAAGAAAAAACTATGCACAAACTTCCGCCACAACTTCTTGGATCCAAACGACCTCAGTTATTTTCGGGACTGACTGAGGCTAGCCTTCAAAAATTATTGACATACGCAGTGACACAGGAACACGGACCTAACCACATCCTTGTTCAACAAGGAGATATTCCTGATGGGGTATATTTGGTGTTGGAGGGAGAAGTACGTACTCTCCGATCAAATGAGGGTGGTGAGGAAGCTTCCATACGCTTGCTGGAAGTAGGCGACACCTGCATGGAGGCAGTCCTGTTTATGAGCGGCCCGTCCCCAATTTCCGTTCAGTCATTAACCCAATCACGCGTGATGATGATTCCTGCCCGTATTATAAAGCAACATGTTCTGGACGACTCTCATTTTGCATTAAATATTATAAGCATCGTGAGTCATCACTATAGAAATGCAATGCATCAGATTGATGCCATGAATATCAAAACTCCCCTTCAAAGAGTCGGCTACTACTTTCTTGAAAAACATTTGGAAGCTGGCCACGATAGCTTGGAATTTACCCTCCCTTTCCGCAAACAAACAGTGGCAAATTATTTAGGTATTACCGCAGAGACATTCTCGCGAGTGTTGAAACAAATGCGCGATTTAGGAATATCTGTCGAGAATGACACTATTCGGATGAAAGATGCTTTTAGTTTGTGTCATTTTTGCGACTCAGACACAGAAGCCCTCTGCGATCGTAAAGATAAAGACAATTGTAAGCACTGCATTATGCATTCAAAAGGTTAATATCCCTAAATAGGGTACACCTGAACACATTCCCCGCATGTGAAATGTGATTTATCTTGTGGTACAAAAACCCAGCAATTCATGCATAGAAATGGATTCACCATAAACGACTCCTGCCCGTCAAGTACGGTCACTTCTGCTATACCATCTTCAGAAACTATCATAGATCCTTTTAACACCAGATGGAGTGGCGCTTTCTTCTCAAAATCATGCGTTATACGTGCGCTTATTGGATCCTCAATTTTTCCACCCATCATCATGCAGAGCACACGGCGGACAAAGAACCTCATACCTACGGCTGTCGCAACGGGGTTTCCAGGCAAACCTAAATAAATCTGACCTGATGGTAAACGGGCAAGCAAATTGGGCTTCCCAGGCTTAAGCGCAATTTTGTGATATATAATCCCTGCCCCTGCCCTCTCTAGCTCAGTACGGACATAATCAAATGCACCCGCAGATACAGCACCAGATGAGACAACCAAATCATAATGTTTTATCTGTGCTTCCGCCAAAATATCAAAAAATTTCTGCTGGTCATCTTCATCAATCACTACTGAGTCTACTTCAGCTCCGATTGAATATAAATATGCCTGCGCAAAGTAAGCATTCGAATTATAAACCTGCCCCCCTTGTAGTGGCACATCTAAGTCAGTCACAAGCTCTGCGCCGGTTGCAATAAATAAAACGCGCGGACGTGAGGCCACTCTCAGGCGAGAAATGCCAAGTGTTGTAAGTGGCAAGATATGTTGCGCACCTATTTTTGTTCCAGCGGATAGAACTGGTTGCCCCACCTTAAAGTCTTGTCCCTTCCTCCGAATATGAGCTCCTGCCTGCGGGCAAGAGAAAAAAGTAATATCATCACCTTTAATCATGACATTTTCAATAGGGACAATAGCTTCGGTATCATCAGGCACAACAGCCCCAGTCATTATATGCACGCAGGTCTGTGGAACAATAGCATGGCGTAGCACAGATGATGTTGCGGCGATTATCGCCGACTTTTTCAATGTAACTGGATGCTCTTTGGATACCAGAGATAAGTCTAAAAGTTTAACAGCAAAGCCATCCATCGCTGAATTATCAAAGGGTTGAATATCACGTGGAGAAAAAATATCTTCCGCAAGAGTTCTCCCCACAGAATCCGTAACGTCTATATGCTCGACAGCCAATTTCTTGTTGCCAACAGCCTTATCAATCTCTTCTAATGCTTCATAAAAACTTATCATATATTGCCTATAGTTATTCTTCCTGCTCTTCTCCTTGATCCAAATCAACTATATTTCCTGTAAATTTATAAGAAATTGACTCAGATCAATACTCTTTTTTACGCTAGAAGTAGCGTCCTAGCATGGACACTGTACCACTTATTTCTAACAATGTTAGTGCAAAGCACTCTGCTGGTCTTAGTGCACTAAGACTTACTGTGCGTATAACGCCTCTCCCTTTTCTTAATTTTACCCTATCGCGGATCATTAAGAGAATAACTTATAAAAGGCCTTTGATATTTAAACGTTTACAAGGACACCACCATAAAATCTTCGTTATATCTATCACTAACCTTGGCTTACATCTAACTCTTCAACCCAACCCTTCCTCTCCCCAACTGAGTGCGCATCGCAAGATCGAATCAACTGCCCATGACGCAAAAATCTCAGGGTCTCTTCTTACGCTCCTCGGTATGGTGGATGGACAATATGATGGGGACGCTTTGTTTTTCTCAAGGGATTTGCAGCTATCAGGAGATACTGAAGCCGTTGTCTGCTTACGAAATGCCCTTGATGATTTGGATGGTAGCATCATCGAAGATGCAGCTGCATGCTTCGGGCCACTGGGTTTCGGACTATTAGATATAGCAAGACATATAGGAAAAATTCATGACAACTCTCAAACGACCTGAACTGGTCTGCCCTGCTGGAACACCTGCTTCTCTAAGAATTGCCGTTGATGCAGGGGCTGATTCTGTTTATTGCGGGTTCCAAAATGCGACCAATGCCCGCAATTTTCCGGGACTTAATTTTACATCTGATGAAATGGCAGAATCAATTGTTTATGCCCATCAACACGGAACCAAGGTTTCAATTGCTCTCAACACGTTTCCCTCAGCAGGTAAATTCCCGTTATGGGCCGATGCCGTAGATCTTGCCCATAAATATGGAGCCGATGCAATCATTGTTGCCGATATGGGCGTTGCCCGCTACGCCCAGAAAACACACCCTGGTTTGCGCCTCCACCTTTCGGTTCAGGCGGGAGCTCCTTCAGTTGAATCTATCCGTTATTATTGCGAAGAATTCGGTGTACGCCGCGTTGTTTTACCACGCATTCTGACTATTCCCGAAATCGAATCACTGAAAAAGGAAATCCCCTGTGAAATTGAATGTTTTATTTTCGGAAATCACGGTTTGATGGCCGAGGGACGATGCAGCCTTACTAATTATGCCACCGGACTATCCACCAATATGGACGGCGTTTGCTCTCCCGCAAATTTTGTTTCGTATGAGGAAGATGATAAGCATAACCTCAGCACAAAACTGAACAATTTTACGATTGATTGTTTTTCATGTGGGCAAAACCCAGGATACCCGACTATTTGTAAAGGTCGTTATACGGTAGGTCATAAATCAGATGCCTATTATGCTTTTGAAGAGCCAGTGAGCCTTAACCTTGCATCCCTATTGCCTTCCCTGATTGCCGCTGGTGTTGATGCATTCAAAATCGAAGGGCGGCAACGATCAAAAGCGTATATCCAGAACGTCGTGTCCTCATGGCGCGGCGCAATTGATGCTGTGATGGAAGGAGATGTAGTTAATATGGATCATCTGCTTTCCCTAACCGAAGGGCATAAACAGACTCAAGGTGCCTATGAAACAAAGCGGTGGAGGTAAAAATTATAAAATGAAGAGTGGACATTTAACCTTGGGGCCAATCTTGTTTCATTGGCCAGTAGAGACCAAACGCGATTTCTATTTTAAAATAGCAGATGAATCAGCAGTGGATACCGTTTATCTAGGCGAGGTTATCTGTTCTAAACGCGCCCCATTTATGGATCCCCACTATGATGAAATTGCGGACCGTCTGAAGCGCGGGGGCAAGCAAGTGGTGTTTTCTTCTCTTGCCGAGGTGATGATTGCCCGTGAACGCAAGATGACTGAAGGACTTTGTACACTTGACGATTACGATATCGAAGCAAATGACACTTCTGCTCTCTTCCATCTGCGTGGGCGTCCTCACCGCGTTGGGCAGTATTGCAACGTCTATAATGAAGAGACGTTGCTACATCTATGCGAGAAAGGAGCATACCATTTCGCGCTACCTGCCGAACTTCCGCGCGAATCGCTTGTAGAACTCGGTAAATCCGCTAAAGCTCTGGGCATCACTCTTGAAGTACAGGTTACAGGTCGCGTCGGGCTTGCTCTCTCTGCACGGTGTTACCATGCACGGGCACATGACCGAGTTAAGGATAACTGCCAGTTTGTATGCGAACAAGACCCTGATGGTATGCCTCTCAAAACTCTTTCAGGTCAGAGCTTCCTGTGCGTGAACGGTATTCAGACGCTATCATACAATTATCTCAATCTTATTCCACAAATTCCTGAACTATATACTATGGGCATTACAAACTTCCGCATTTCACCACATTTGCAACACACCGACAGACTTATCACTATCGCGCGAGATGTTCTTAGCGGGATAATGTCAAGCAACGAAGCTGCTCTAAACGTACAATCGATCCTCGTCGACACCCCGTGCTTCAACGGATTCTATCATGGAAAGCCTGGATATGAGTGGATTGATAGCAGCTTCTCTTAAGATATGCTGGTTTTATCTTACTTGTATGAGCGAAACATAATCCCTTCGAGTCTTTAGTCGCATAATTTTATTGCTTCGGAGGCCTCTCGCGGAACTTCTTATTTTCCGAAAATTTGATAGATTGCTCCTCTCCCACCCTCTCTTTACGATATGGGAAAAACAAAAAATTATATTAAGCAATTATATTGGCCACATTTGACTCAGGTCAAATAAATTACCACAGATAGTGTTATTGTAACAAAATAGCCACAACATATTGTGGATTACAGCAAAAATCAGAGTGTCTGGCTCTCACCTATTTCATGTGCAAACTGGAGGCAGGAGGTGGACTTTTCCTGAAAATACACAACAAAAACACACACGTTCTACAAGGAGCTCTCGCATGTCTGTCGCAATCACAAAGCCCCATCTCGTTCCCGTAAACACCCCAACCAAACCACTAGATGATATTGTCACGCTATTCGGTGGAACAAAAGTCGATTGTTCAGAAGCGGTCAGCGAATATATCTCTGGTTCTGACTGGCGCATCAATGCGAATGCCAATACTGGTTATTCCAATGCGGGGATGATTAACAATGTCGCAGGAAAAGTTATTGCTAATTTCTGGCTTGATGAAATTTACAGCCCGGAAGAAGGTCTTGCACATCGTCAAGGCGATGTGCATATCCATGATTTGGATTGCCTAACAGGATACTGCGCAGGATGGTCGTTGCGGGCTCTCCTCAATAACGGGTTTAACGGTGTTGGTGGGCGCGTATCCTCCCGCCCACCACGCCACTTCCGTGAAGCTCTTGGACAAATGAGCAATTTTCTGGGAATCCTTCAATCTGAATGGGCCGGAGCGCAGGCGTTTAGTTCGTTTGATACTTATCTGGCCCCGTATGTATTCTACGACCAACTGAATTTCAAGGAAGTCAAAAAGGCGATCCGCCAATTTGTCTATAATCTGAATGTTCCTGCGCGTTGGGGGCAGTCACCATTCACCAATATCACTCTGGATATTACCGTACCAGAGGATTTGCAAAGCCAGTTCCCCGGATATAATGACCTTCATTTGTTCAAGGATATTAACCGTGACGACCTGCTGCAAAAGGCTCAAAGCCGCGATATGGGTATCCGCTCACTCGAAGATATGACTTTCAAACATTTTGAGCCGGAAATGGAACTTATCAATATCGCCTATTACGAAGTGATGACCGAGGGAGATTCAACGGGACAGCCATTTACCTTCCCTATTCCGACTGTCAACATTACCGATGATTTCGATTGGGATAGTAAGGTTGCGAGGGCAATTTTTGAAAATACAGCCAAGGTTGGATCTTCTTACTTTCAAAACTTTGTCGGGAGCCAGTTCACCGTTGACCCCGTGACAAAAGAACGCAAGCCTAATCCAGAAGCTTACTCACCAGGGGCTGTCCGTTCTATGTGCTGCCGTCTCCAGCTTGATTTACGCGAACTCCTGAAACGCGGCAACGGGCTGTTTGGTTCTGCCGAGATGACTGGCTCGATCGGCGTTGTTACACTAAATATGGCACGACTTGGCTATAAATATAAAGGCAATCTCGCAGGACTAATGGCTGAACTTGACCGTCTCATGGACATAAGCCGCTCAACGCTTGAGAAAAAACGAGTCTTTGCACAGAAAATGTATGACCGCGGCCTCTATCCCTATACCGCACGTTATCTACCATTCTTCCGCAACCATTTCTCGACGATTGGCGTTAACGGCATGAATGAAATGGTGCGCAACTTCACAAATGATGACTATGACATCACGGATGAGCGCGGCATCCAGATGTCACTTGATATTCTTGACCATATGCGTGTGCGATTGATTGCGTTCCAAGAGGAAACTGGCAATTTATACAACCTTGAAGCAACACCAGCTGAAGGGACAACATACCGCTTTGCCAAGGAAGACAAAAAACGCTTTGCTGATATTATTCAGGCTGGCCATGGTGAAAATATCTACTATACCAACTCATCACAAATCCCAGTTGATTATACTGATGACCCGTTCGAGGCACTGGAACTACAGAACCGCCTCCAATGCAAATATACAGGCGGCACAGTTCTGCACCTTTACATGAACGAAAAACTCTCGAGTGCCGACGCTTGCAAACGCTTTGTCCAGAAAGTCATCAGCACTTATCAAATGCCTTATATCACTGTTACTCCGGTATTCTCAGTCTGTGATACGCACGGCTATTTGAACGGCGAGCAACCAGCCTGTCCGCACTGTCAGCAAAAAACAAAAGTCTGGACACGTGTTATGGGCTATTTCCGCCCAGTCGACAGTTTTAATAAGGGCAAACAGGGTGAACACCGCGACCGTAAGCATTTCACCGAAGAAAGAACAGATACTGGCAATCTGTTTATGGGAATCTAATTCGCATGAGAAATAGCAACCTCAGTGTCAATAAATCCGAACAGCCTGTTGCCAGACAGGCTGTTCTACCTATTTATTCGGTTACACCGTTCACAATGTTAGACTTTCCAGGTAAAACAGCCTGTATTGTGTGGTTCACAGGATGCAATATGAGGTGTCCCTATTGCCACAACCCGCAGATAGTCAAAGGTAAAGGTCGTGGGGATGTGATGCAGGTCATAACCTTCTTAGAAAAGCGCCAAGGGTTGCTTGACGGTGTAGTCCTCTCCGGCGGGGAAGCAACCTCCTATGCAACGCTTCCCGACTTCATAGAAACAATCAAATCTCTGGGCTATGCCATAAAACTTGATACCAACGGTTTGCGTCCGGACACGTTGGATGAGCTCTTAAGAGAAAAATTACTTGATTATGTTGCCCTGGATTATAAGGCCCCACCGGAAAAATTCAAACGCGTAACTGGAACTGATAAGTTTAAAGACTTTGAAAAAACACTTAATTTACTCTGCACCCAAACACTTGTTCCATTCGAAGTCCGCACCACTGTGCATACAGACTTAATCAACGAGACTGATGTGCAAACTATTATTAACGATCTTGTAGCACGAGAATTTAAAGGCACCTATGCCCTTCAGAATTTCCGGCATGATAATAACAGACCTACACTTGGCTTACTTAAGCCACAAAAAAGGCCATTAGACCTTTCAAATATTAAAACCAAATATCTAAATATAGAGCTTAGAAATTTTTGAAGTTTCATTATACTTAACAAGATAAGGGCCATCTGTAATATCTATTAAATAATTCTCCACACATATATACCGACAGTATAAACTACTCCTACAACTAACCCCACAAAAAACACCCCTCTGACAAACCCTGCAAACCTGGCCGCACTTTAGCTGGTGGATATAACTGCCGTGTTTTAGCGGTAGTTCAAGGCCTAGGATGGATTGATGATGTCTACGGCAAGCAGAAACGGGATGGTATTATCTCAGTCTGCGCGCACCGCATCTTCTTTGCTGCGAACGATCTGGAAACAGCCCGCTATGTCAGTGAAATGTGCAGAGAAAAAACAATCGAGATGGTCTCTACCACAAAAAATAGCTCCTCCCGACTTGGCTCTTCCACTAAAAACACCAGCAGTAGAACGTGGCCTCTCATTACCAAAGATCAGGTAACACGCCTTCCCAAAAAATCCGAGATTATTCTGGCCGAAGCCAGCTTCCCGATAAAATGTCAGAAAGTGGCTTATAATATTGGCTCAGACGCTAAGATATTTGAAGGAAGACTCCTATCTCCACCATCAATCCCTTCACTAGAAATTGAGCGTTACGGTATTCCGAAATTTGATATTGCGGATGGCTCCACCAAAGAAGAACCTGACCCTAATCAGGGAAATTTATTCAGAAATGAAGAAAAGCAAAAACCAGAAGAGCCCTCAGATAAAGGAAACAGCAGTAAACCTGAAAAGGATGAAGACAATAAGAAAGATGATCCAGATACGGGATTATTCTTTGATAAGGACGATGAGTGAGAACAAGGTGCAAATTTCTTGACATTTTTGCCATAATCATGATTGTATCAATGCATTCAAATAACATAAAGATTATCAAATGCCCACAATGGAAATTACCACTACGGTAGGATGCACTTTAGCGTGTACATTTTGCCCACAAGACAAACTTCTGAAAGCTTATAAAAAGGGCTCTGATAAAGTGATGTCTATGCGAACGTTCGAAAGTATTCTTTCTAAAGTTCCTAAGCATGTGAGGATAAATTTTTCAGGACTATCCGAGCCATGGTTGAACCCTTTGGCGACGGGAATGCTCCAAAAAACTCTTGAGCAAGGCCGGCCTGTTGCAATTTATACCACTTTGCAAAATATGAGTCTTTCCGATGCTATTATTGTCAAAAGCCTATTAGAGAAATTTGAGCCTCAAATAAGCTTAATCTGTCTACACTTGCCTGATCAATCCATGAACATGCGTGGTTATAAACCATCTGATGCCTTTCCAGAGGTATTGAAAACAATTCTTTCAGTTGCAGATGGTAATATCTTCCCAAGAGGAAAGTTAGAAGTGATGACTATGGATGGCTCTGGTCAAGTTCATGAGGACGTTGCCCATATTGTTCAAAATTTGCCAGCATGGCAAGGACACACACGAGCAGGAAATATCAGTAAAGCTCTCTCAGAAAAAATTGTTGCAATGCCTACCCCTAGGCACGATTTTTCGATCACTTGCGGAAAAACTCCTTTTTATGATCATAATGTTGTCATGCCGAATGGTGATGTCTTGCTTTGCTGCATGGATTATTCATTAGATAATATAATAGGAAACATACTTGAGACCGATTATTGGGATCTATTCTCCTCACCCGCGCTACAAAAACTAAGGATACTTAACCAGAAACCCGAGTTTTCATCAGATTCAATCTGTAAATCGTGCACGACAGCCGTTAAAGTGGTGCCTTATTACGAGCCTTACAAGGCATAGGCTCGTATGATAGTACGTTAGAGAGACCTATTATAAAAATATGAAAAGAGAAAAATTATGAGCAAAGATCCACATACCAGAAATATTGTTCGTTTAATGATCACTTCCGGCGACCATCTCTTGGTCGCAAAATATCAACAAGGTAATGAAGCCATTTATTTCCTTCCTGGTGGTGGAATAGAATATAATGAGAGTCTTATTGTGGCTGCTCGGAGAGAATTGGCAGAGGAAATAGGTATAACTGAAGATCAAATAAAATTTATTGAACCTATAGCAGTCTATGAACATTCTTGGGACGACAAAGGTAAACCCATCCATGAAATCTCTATTGTCTGCAAATGTGGAATTGATGGTTTAAGTGCCGACAAAGAGGTCATTTCAAAAGAATCTCATTTAAAATTCATTTGGCAGAAAGTGGCAACTCTTTCTACAATCAACTTCTTACCAGAAGATTTTAAAATACATGTCCCAAAATGGGTAAAACAAGAACCGCAAATCATATCATTTTTTGCTTCTGGAATGACTAAACTTGAGCCTTAAGCAAAAAAGATGAATATAGCACTTATGATTGACGATACTGTAGAAATTCCGCCTAAAAACGGTGTTACAGCTCGCTTCTATTATGCTGCTAAGCATCTTATAAAATACCCAGGCGTCCATGTGTTTATAGCGGATAGAGGTGGAACAGAAGTCGAGAAGATGTCCCAACAGGGGTTTAGTGCCACAATATTCCCATCTAAATGGCTTTATGATGAAACAAAATTCCCCTTTGTTGTTTCTCTTTTCAGAGAAAAGAAGATCGATATCATACATGTATGCAATGCACATACTATGGTTCCTGTGTATGGGTTTCAGTTATGCAATGCGCTGAATGCTAGTCTAGTGTGTGATATGCACGATATATATGCAGACCTGCTTCCTAAAGATAGAAAATATGACCAAGCAAGGTTCAACGAAAACCTAACTCAGCGCATAGTCGGTAAATATGCGGATAGAATTGGGGTTATTTCCAAGATCGACATGGAGCGTCTTGCATCAGGGGTCGTAGATCCTCAAAAAATGTATTGGGCTCCTGTGGGAATTGAGAGTAGAGAAATAGTTAAATCAAATCTTGGGTCTCAAAATGTTGTTTTTGTTGGCAACATGTTTTATGGCCCCAATTATGAAGCAGCCAAATTAATCGCAGAGTACATTTCTCCCGCTGTGAAAAAAGAATGTCCAAATGCGACTTTTTCTCTTATAGGGAATGCCCCAGAAGATATTGCCGTTCTTAAGAATGTAGTCTACCTCGGACCACAAGATGATTTAGCACCTCACTTCAATAATGCTACAGTCGGTCTTGCTCCATTGAACAATGGGTCAGGAATGAAAGTTAAAATGTTGGATTATGCTTCTTTTGGTTTACCAGTTGTGGGAACAACGATTGCTGCAATGGGCTACGAAGAAAATGATGGATTTATCATCACTGACGATTATCCGACATTTGTCTCTCAAATTGTGAGCTTATTAAAAGCACCTCAACTAGCGCAAGAAAGAGGAAAATCAGGAAAGGAATATATAGATAGTAATTTTTCCTGGAATTCTATCGTCCATCGCCAATATCAGGTTTATTGCACTCTTTATCAGGAGCATTTGGCAAGAAACTCTCCTGTATCAATTCCTTTTAAACTTTCAGCCTCTGGACATGTAGAGGTAGACGGATTTTTACTAGAAAAGCCTCAGCATTTGGCCGAGGAGAGATATCAGATGGTTGAATGCCTTCAAAATGATAGGGTTCTCCAAATTTAGAGTTATAGTTAACAATAGACGATCATGGCCAAAAAATGTTGAATAATATTTCATGCAGCTGGATAGAGCCCCCAACGGCACTTGCTGTTGAAAAGATACCTAAATTCAATCCACCTATTGCCGTTTTACGCCAGCTTGAAGAGTATCATCAACTGCCGAAGGATAAACTTGAATTCATTGCGCCACGTTGCGCAAGCCTATTACGGCTATCTTTCCTTTGCGCAACATCTAAAAGATCTAGTCAGATAGATATCGATGCTTTGGACGGTATATCAAAAATTTCTGAAAATAAACGTCGCTACCTGTGGGAATTGAATAGACTATATGCGGCTGGTGTGCTCTTACAAACCAATCAAATATATGACAGGCAGCAAGTTTCTCCATATTTTAATTTTTTTGCCAATAAAAACTATAATCCTGTAAAATTAAATAATACCCAATTTTATGATAGCAATATCGGCATTCATTGGGGAGAGTTTTGGCTCGAGGTCATTGATCCTGCACATAGACAACTAGACAATCAGAAAGATCAATGGTTACATGTTATCGATCAAAAGGGTAAAGCGCCTTTCTTTTTATGGCTTGAGGGTCAAACGATACCTAGATCAGAATCTATAAAATACTTTAGTGAAGATGAGCAGAAGGTTGCAAAGCTATCTATCATTGATGGTAAAGTATGCCATGGCCTAGATGGGATGGTATCTAGGCATCTCACAACCGATCCCCATAAAGAATTTCTTTTTATCGTTGATGCCGATGAAGATTTCTATGGAAGATATAGCCAACGAGAAATTCGTCACCCCAGTTTAACAAGGGGAAAAGCTATTATCGCTCCAGGAATGATTCAGGCGCAGGACGGAGAAATAACAGTTATTGAGTCAAATTCTGGGCATTATTTACCAGACTTACAGACTGGTTTACAATTGATTGCCGTTCTTAGGAATAAAGGCGCACAGTTCTCTGATCAAATTCCTTTTCATTTCTTTCAGGATTTCAAGAGACAAGAAACAACAGTTCGCGAATTTGAGAATGAGTATCGTCCTAAAATTATCGTAGGTCCTAGAGCATCATTATAAATCTCCCATCAAAGATGTCTCTTAAGAGAAGAGTGATTATTTCTCTTTAAATTTTTACTACAATTTCTACATAATAGACCAAACCCACATCCCAACGCAGTAAATAACCCCCACTGCCAAAACTACATAGAATGCTCCTCGTACAAATCCCGCAAATCTGGCCGCAATTGCACCTGCAATAACTGAGGGGATAATCAGAGCAGCAAAACGAGCCTCTTTCATCCATTCATGCGGAATAACTCCATGCAGCTGATACCCGCAGTAAATGGCAGTGGCAAAGAATAGGCAAACAGCCCAGAGGCCGACACAATGCTCGTTGTATTCTTCTTCATTTAGAAGTCGGTTATCAACTTTGTAATACTGCGCCATGTTACGCCTCTTTCTCTTCTCGCTCTGATATTGGTTTGAGCTGTCCCATACTGCGGACAATGGACTCCATAAAGTGATTCAGCCGCATATTGGCATCAGCTTCTTTCACGTCTATATCTTTCTCAGGTACGGGCGGAAAGGCCATATACTGGTTCTTAACGGCCTGAAGCATCATTTCCTGCAAAAATGCTAAATCGCGCGCCGTCTTTTTACGATGATCCGCAAGTGATGTAGAAAATTGATTATAGAGCTTTACAAGATCAGCGTCCCTGTCATTTCGGTACTCAGGGAACATGGCATAACGAAGACCATCATTGACCAGAACAGATACATTCGTGTTCCGTGTCATCTTCATCTGCTTTTCTAAGGCTTCCCATACATCTTCATCAATATAGATGGTCTTTTGAATTTTTTTGGATTTCGTAACCATAGCTATCTCTCCAATTCTTGATCTTCATCGCGGTCAAGCTCACGACGTGTCTTCTCGGCTTGGGATAATTCACGAGCCTTGGATGCTTCTTGTTGCACCTGAAGTTCGCGCATCTCGACGACACCGTCCTTGATTTCGCTAAAGGCAACAGACTTCCCAACCTTGGTATCCGGCACCGATTTAACACGTGCCATGTGGATCTTATCTCTTTCCTGCACCACCGCCCATGTTCCGCTCTCAAGTTCAGCATATCCGCGATATGTGTATGACTTATCAGGAGTTACCAGCTTGTCGTTATATTGGGCCTCTAATTGACTTGCGAGCTTTTCACCAACACGGCGCATCTCCATGATACGAAGCTGTTTCAGTGCTCCGTCCCTCAAATCAAACTCACCGTTGGATTGGATAACTGCGAGATCCTTCGACACCAGCCAATCCCGACGCTTCTGAAGACTATCCTCAACCTCTGCGCCATACTCTGGAAGTGATGGCTTACCGATAGATTGTTTATAGAGCTCTTTATCAAGCCATGTCCACTTTTCTGCTGAGACTAATTTATCAAGTGGCTTCGCAGATAAAACCTCTAACTTCGGATAGAAGCGTTTACCCTCCCGCGCATTGATCTCACGGGTAATCTCTTCACCCCGCTCAACAACATCTGCCGGCACTTCATAGCGCCCATCATCTAAAGGCTTAACAACCCCGTTCTTGGCAAGTGTTTCGAGACGTTTGGTGTGTGATGCCAAATACCCTTCCCTATTCTCAGGCTCAATATGGGAGAGTTCGGCCTCAATATATGCCATATGGTGACGTGGGTCATAAATCCCGTTATTGGCCTTGGCGAGTTGCGAGATATTAAAATCAGCTTTACCCGATGATCCCATGCCAGGTTTAACAGTGACCAGAGCCCCTATCCTTAAATCGTCATAGTCTCTGAGTTCTCCAAACGGAACATAGTGGAGTTTCTCACGCGCATCCTTCACCACCAGATATTTCCGGTCAGTGATTTCATCAACAGGGCCTTTATTCATAACAAGACCATGAATAACCTCGCCCTCATCCGCCTTCATGGAATAGAAGGACAAATTCTCAAGATCCATATCCGGATTTTGACGGTAAAGATTATTCAGAACATTCTGCCGCTGTGACGTATCACGCAGAACTTCGATAAAGTTCTCCTTAAGTGTCCAAATCCCTGGTGGATATTCTGCGGCCAATCCTGTTGTAGACAGGAATTGCAAACGACCCTTAATTAAACCTTCGTAGAAATTATCCTTACCAAAGTTATTAACCTTACGGACATCAACAACATTCTCTTCACTCAGGTTCTTTTCAATAAAACGGTCAAGCGACGTCACACTCATCGCCTCAACCTGTTTTTCCTGAGACTTTTGAATTTCCTCTAATGACCGCTCACCAAGAAGCTCTGTCGCCAATTCCTGCGCACGCGCTCTGACCCCACTCGCAATGTAATCACGACCAATCACCAGATCCTGACCGCGCTCATTTACACCCCTGATAATCACATGAGCATGGACATCATCCGTGTCATAGTGAACAGCACCAATCCAATTAAGAGTTGTCCCAAGGTCAGATTCCATCCGCCCCATCACCCCTCTCACATACCCATGAAAGTCATCAATCTGATGTCCGTTCTCAGGGGAAATAATCATCCGAAAATGATGCCTGTCATCTTTGCATAATCCATAAAATGCAAGACCATCAACACCATCATTTTCACGGTCAAAAAGCACCGCTTGGGTCTCTTCTTTACCCGCCCCCGAACGAGAAATATACCTCACATGCTGATAGAGATTTTTAGCCCCACTCCCCGCTCCAACCCCGACACCTTTTGTCCGGTTTTGAACAGGGTTGATCTTCACCACCACTCTTTGACCAGAAAAACTTCCAGCAAAAGAATTTCCCCGAACCACCCCGTCACGCATTTTAAGGCGCGTTCCCGCACCCTTATTTTTAACCTCGGCTCCGGCATGACGACGCAATTTTTTAAAGACAGATTTACGAGGACTCTCATTGGTGATGATCAGTGGACGGGACAACTCAGAGGATGCCAAAACAGCACCATCCTCTTCCCACAGTCCAGAACTGACATCATCCAGTAACATCTAAACTCTCTCTATCAGAGGCAAAACCCGCCCCAAATTCATTTGTGCTTTCACACGCTATTCTCGAAATCAAAGACCGAAACCACAGCCCCAAACATCGAACTCAACCCGCAATCCAGACCTCAATCTCGACCCCAAAAGCGCAATTTCACTCCCTAAAACCCTATCACAACCTCTAAATTAATTCAACTTATTTCTACAAACAACAACGTGTAATAAATATAGCAATAACAGCAATATAAACAACATAACAATTTATATCTTTTATCTTGTATTACCTTTATAAACTTCTCTACACCCTCCCTTTTCCACTCCGACCTCTCCTTATCGCTCCTCCCGCCTATCCCCTCCAGTCAGACAGTCCACCATGTCAATCGCCTGCCGTCATTGAGGGCTTGCTCTTCATTTTTTTCGGGCTTCCGTTCTGGGCTTAAGTTGGGCTTTCAGTGATGCCGCCTCTCCTGCCTTGATGGAAAATTTTGCATCCGCCTTTCTGGCCAGACACATCCCCCGTCACTGATTTCTGGCATGGTACTTTATTTTCATAGTGTTTTTGCATAGGGAATGGGGAAGCACAAAAAAGGCCGGAATTTTTCGACCCTGTTTTATTCTCACTACTCAAATTTTAACCATGCGTCATCGTCCGAGTTGCCCCGTTCATTTTCAACACGCCTTAAACTGGGGTGATTTTCTTTTTCCCCTTTACTATTCGTATGCCAGATTTTTTCACTCCATGTATTTTACAGAAATGCATCCCATGTTTTAAATTCTCCTCCTTCGTCCGAATATTTCGAGGGGTAAAGTCAGGGTCATTCTTTGACCTTTGGAATCTATTTTTTAGGGGCTTATTTTTGCTCCCTATTCTTCAAAACTTCGTTCCAGTCATCACCCGTTTTTTCAGGAACATGTGTTGACATATCGCCATTAAATGTCCCCGCATTTTTTACCCCGTCACGGATTGTTTTTTCGATTTTTTTGCCCCCTGCATCATGGTCAACGGCAAGAATGATTTTTTGAAGCTGGGGGAGCTTTTTAATAAGGTCGATTATAAGTTGCACCTGATGGGGTCTTAATCCTCCGCTCACCGATGCGAACACCACACCCGATTTTTGAAGCTCTGGAAACAATGTAAAATAACTCAACCCGTCAATCGGGCTTTCCGTGATAACTAAAGTTTGGACATTCAGATTGATGGTGCTTGTCCATAGTCCCTTGGCACTTCCTCTGACGAAAACCCCCTTATCGGCGTTCTTGAGTTCAAGCCCGCATACGCCCGTATGGTCATAGTGGGGAAACACCACATTTCCGTAGAAGTCCCGATAGATGCGTCCAGCAAAAAGTTGGTTTTGAAGTGTAGAAAGTGGGATTTTGCGGACATTTTGGAGGTAATCATCACCCTTTATCTGTTTCACGCGCGAAAACAGGGCTTTAATCCGCTCAAGATTGTATTCTTGTTCCTGAATGTCGGACGCAAAGGGGATGTTTTGGCTTATATTCTCACCTCCTCTCACCCATTTTTGGAGTTCTTGGCCTATTTCGGGGAAAGTTTTGTCAGTGCGCTTTCTGATAAAGTCCACAATTGTTCCGTTGTCCTTATCATCAGACACCGAGAAATAAACATAGTTGCTCCCCCGCTTCGAGATAATGACCTTATCCCCGTTTGGATGCTTCATCACCAAAGAGCTTCTGGTCGTCTTTCTGGGGTCGAGTTCATACCCCAGAGAGGCGGCATAATGGCTTAGATTAATATCTGATTTGTAGTGGCTGAAATCGTGTTTCTGATACATGACCACTGCCCCCTAATATTCCGAAGGGAGCAGCAAAACGCTGTCGGTAAAATAGAAGGTAATACTCTCTAACGGGAAATCGGTGTAATCGATTGTCTCGGTATAGACGACATTATAATCTCCATCATCACAGGTCAGGATTGTACCCCGTCAGGGGAAGTTG
>JAGRKB010000050.1 GCA_020442425.1 Alphaproteobacteria bacterium
TTGAGCCGTGGATGAATGAGCCGGCCTGCTGTCATGCCCGCGGAGGCGGGCATCCGGCAAAATGCAGGAGGATCCAGACCCCCGCCTGCACGGGGGTGACAGCTAGGTCAGCTCCGTCAGGAGCTGTAATTGACAGATTGACCAAAGGCAATCTGTCGGCGTAGCCATAGAACCACGGGTTTACCCGTGGGTATCTATAATCAGATTATTTTCCGATACAGAAATCTCTGAAGATCATATCAAGCAGGTCTTCTACGTCTATTTTTCCAGTGATGCTGCCTAAATATCGTACGCCAAGTCGGATATCTTCAGCTGCAAGCTCAGGCAAGGGTGTCGTCATTGATCTTTCCAGTGCGTCTTTGGTTTTCTCCAGAGCGGTGCGATGTCTTTGGCGCGTTAAAGACGGGGTATCGCTTTGACCGATCTTTGATTTAATTTTGTCTGAAATCATGCTCAAAAGATTGTCAATTCCATCTCCCGTTTTTGTAGAGATAGTAATTTCCTGATGTGAAATCTTTGGTGCGTTAGAGAGCAAGTCGGATTTATTGCGTACAAGAATGGAATTGTTATCCAGCAATTGAAGTGTATGTTTATCCGGGTCTGCTGTTCCGTCATACATCAGAATTTTGATGTCGGATTCTTCCGCGCGCTTGATTGCACGGCGAATGCCTTCTGATTCAATTTGATCATGATCGCTATTTGTCAGCTGGTCTGGCCTTAAGCCTGCAGTATCCGAGAGAATGACGGGGTATCCGCTTAGGTTGAGGTGAACATCAATAATATCACGTGTGGTGCCTGCGACATGTGAAACAATTGCAACATCCCGTCTGGCGAGTGCGTTCATTAGAGATGATTTTCCTGCATTCGGTGCACCGAGGACAACGATTTTTACACCATCTCTCAGAATTTCTCCACGGCGGTTATCATTAAGGTGCTGATTGATTTGTTCGAGAAGATCGGAGACATCCGGTCTGACTTTTAACAAAAGATCATCGGGCAGGTCTTGGTCCGAGAAATCCAGATCCGCTTCCATTAGGGCCAGAATGTGGGCAAGACGATCTTTCCAGCCCTCGTAAATTTTTTCCAAGGCTCCACCCATTTGCATGAGAGCCTGATGTTTTTGCTCTTGGGTTTCTGCGTGGATGAGATCGGCTATGGCTTCGGCAGAGGTTAGATCCATTTTTCCGTTTTCAAAGGCGCGGCGTGTGAATTCCCCGGGTGCCGCAAGTCGATGATGCGGGAGTTTTGATAGAGCTTCCAACACTGATTCGACAACAGCGGTTCCGCCGTGAAGGTGATATTCGATGCAGTCTTCGCCTGTGAAACTCGATGGGGCAACAAAACGAATGACCATTGCTCTATCCAATATGGCGTTTTTATCTTTCGGGTCGCGAAGAGTCCAATGGGAGGCCATACGGGGAGCCGGTAGGGGCATGTTATCTTTCGAGAGTGCTGTTAAGCCTTCGCAGGCCTGTGGGCCTGACGCTCTGATAACGGCAATGCCTCCGCGTCCGGGGGGCGTTGATAGGGCGTAGATCGTATCCATTTCTACTTATTCGGCTATTTCTTTTTCTTTGCGGAGGTATCTTTTTTTTCTGACTTTGTTCCCGGATTAAAATTGAAATTCATTGCACCGGGTTTTGTACTCATGGGGCCACCCATTTGAGTCATTTGATTCCAGAAGTGGTTTTGCATGTCTGACCAGCCTTGAAACATTGCCGGTAGCCATGTTTTGACCAGCAGCTCCGGTTCCATGGTTTGAATGTTTTCAGACAGGCGGTTGCTGACGATGTCCATAAGCTCTTGCTGGAGAGGGAGTAAATCAGGGAGGCCAAAAAATTGACGGGCTTCTTCAGGGGTGCAATCAATATTGACTTCAAATCTCATTGTTTATCTCCATTTCTGTATCAGGAATTTTTTTAATAAAGCCCTTTCTGAGAGGAAAGTCCACTATGATTTTTTGGCATAAAATGGTTTACTGAGTATATGGATAAGAAATTACCTACTGATAAGATCGGCTATTTTGATCCTGAGCAGGATGATTTTTCGGCCCCGCTTGTCCCCTCTGGTGCTGAGTTGCTTGATCCCAAGCTTATGCAACGCGCTGTTAAGCGTATGCAGGCTTGTTTACGTGGAAACGGGGTTGATATCAGTCAGATCAAGGTTATTGACTGCTCTGATATCAAAACTTTCCGTTTTCCGGCCTGGGTTCAAATCAAGCTGGTTCCCCAATATGGTATTCGTACAGAAGCAGGAAAGAATACACGCGCAGAGCTTGCTGTCTCTCAGGAAGATTTTCAGAGAAAGATAGATGGTGCTGTTCATGACGCTGTGACTATCCCTGATAAGCGTCAATCGATTATCGAGTATGTCTTTCAAAAATCCGAGAAGGGCTTTGGAATAAAGAGGCAAGCCGTTAAGCTGCGGACTTTGACCAAAGATTTGGTTCAACATGAGCAGTGTGTTACTTGCTCGCGTAGCGGATATGTCCCTTGTCCGCGTTGTCAGGGGCGGCAGGTTGATACGTGTCCGAATTGCCGTGGTTCGCATATGATGCTTTGCCAAAAATGTGGTGGCAGCGGGAGAATGCAAACGCCTAATGGTCCTGCGTCCTGTGATTTTTGTCGTGGGCAGGCTCGTGTGAGTTGTACGATGTGTGGGGCAAGCGGTCAGATTAAATGTCCGGGTTGTGCTGCTCGAGGGAAGATTGCCTGTCAGAAATGTTCGGGTACAGGATGGCTTTCCCATTTGGCCCATATTGAATTTCAGGCGCAGATCCATTTTGACTTTGAACGCAGCGGGCTTCCAGCACGGCTTTCTGCCTTGGTGGAGGATCGGGCCGGATTGCTGGCAACGAGAGGAGATTTGGAAGTTTCTTTGCAAAAGCCTGGTGAAGGAAAAGATGATGGGGAGTATCGATTCTCTTCTGTCCGTCAAAAGGAAGAGCTAGGTAAAGAATATGAGGACAGTATCATGCTTTATTATGAAGCCAGTTGTCCTTATGGGGCGATGCATTTTGATGTAGAGACGCGTGAAATCCCGACCTTGTTGTTTGGGTGGCAAGCCAGATTGATTGAATCGCCATCTTTTCTGGAAGACTACACCCGCCAAGGAATGGAGGCGTTGCGCGAGGCCTCCCGCGGTCAGGGAAGTGTTCATGTTGTATCGTTGTTGAGGCGTGCGGTTCGGTTTTCAATATGGAAGGAGCTTATATCTCAAGTCTTGCAATCGGGGAATTTGCGGCGTGTTTCCCAAACTATGTTGAACCGTTATAATGTCGGTTTATCCCGAGACGGGCTTGTGGAGATGGTTCGATGCGCCGATAGGGCTGTGCGTTCTGTGACGCGTCTTCCCCGTTATGCTGGATTAAGCGTTGGTTTGATCTTGTTTTCCGGCTTGGTTTATTGGTTGGATGTGAACGGTCTTCGCGGGGAGATATGTTCGTCTCTGGGAGTTGATGTTCGCTCAAATATTTCTTTTATTCTTGAGATTTGTTTGTTTGGATTGGGTGTTTTGTTGAGTTTGCTTTTGGGGCAATCGGCAGCAATGATTGCTCAAAAGAAGGCTTTTTCAGGGATTGTGCCCGATGAAATTCTTGGACGGCGTATCCCAAGGATCGGAGCTGCTGCTTTGTGGGCAGTATCGGGCAGCGCCCTTATAACAATAGGCGGTCTGTTTCTAGCCGCCTATCTTGGTATTCGTGATGATCTTCCCGATTTAATTATTCGTTTGATGCCAACTTGACTTTATCGTCATCCAATTGCTTGGCGTATTGTTGGTTCAATGTTTTGATCGTCTCTTTAAAGCGTTTCAGCTCTTTTCCTTTTAGGGAGTTGTCAATTGCGACTTTAACCGATTTAGGATTGACCTGTACTCCGTTCATCAGGACTTCATAGTGAAGGTGCGGTCCGGTTGAGCGTCCTGTTGTGCCAACATATCCGATCAGTTGCCCTTGTTTGACACGTACACCCGGACGTATGCCTTTGGCGTAGCCTTTTAAGTGCGCATAGGCTGTTGAGAGTTTGGAATTGTGGCGTATGCGGATGTAATTCCCGAAAGAGCTAAAGCGTGACGCTTTTTCGATTACCCCGTCGCCTGCTGCATAGATTTTTGTTCCAGTTGGAGCCGCGAAATCTACACCTTTGTGCATTTTGGTATATCCCAGAACCGGATGCTTGCGCATACCGAATCCGGAGGATAAGCGTCCGAAAGCTACAGGGGTTTTCATTAGTCCTTCGGATCGTCTGATCGATTGTCCGTCTTCAGTGAAGTAGTCAATTTCTCCGTCGCGGGTTTCATAACGATAGAATGCATATTCTTTGCTGCCTAATGTCATGCGGGCAAAGATGATGTCCCCTGTTTTTGCAAGGTATCCGTCGTCGGTGCGGAAGCTGTCGTAGAGTACTTGCATCTTGTCGCCTTGATGAACATCACGCTGAAAGTCGACTGCATAAGAGAACAGGCTGATGGTATTGGCTGTGATGCGGTCGGGGAGGTCTGCTTTGTCTGCTGATCCGTATACTGATCCGTCAATAAAGACTTCGCGGGCTTCCCGTTTCCTTGTAATGCTTTTCTCATCAACACGAGAGGAAATTCCATCATCCCCACGATAAACCTCAATAGTTTTTAAAGGGTTCGGGGAGAATGCAATTTTTTCGAATTGGTATCCGGATTCAGTTTCCGCCGGTTGTAAGGTCAGGTTAAATTCTTGGCCGGGACGCAGTCCGCGCAGATTATAATGGCGGCTGATTTCGCTGATGATGGATTGGCTTTCCGCTGATCCTAAACCTGCATTTTCCAACACTTCACTAAACGTGTCGCCTTTATCAATTTTGATAGTTTTTTCTTTGCTCGCGGGGCTGGCTGAAGCTGTTTCTGCGGCAACCAACTCTGCTGTTTCAATTACTTCACGGTCACGACGAATTTGTCCTGCGGGGTCGCGGAAATGATCCAGCGTATTCAGAACTGTTTCGCCGTTGGATCCTGATGCATGCGGCATCATCATCGAAAGGATGTGATCTGCTGTTTCTGCAGAGGGTTGAGAATTTTCTAAGGCTGCGATAAACCCGACTTCTACTTGGGGGGCTGTGGCGGCGTTAAAGTGGCCGTTTGCGTATAGGCTGATACTTAGAGCGAGGCCTGCTACCCCTGAAACCAGATAGCGGAGCCTTAAGCGATTGTCTCTGGTTAGGACATGACGTTTTTTCAAATGCAGTGTGTTTATCGCAAGTTCTAATGCGCTAAAACCTATTTTTCCTGCTTTTCTTCCGAATTTTTTGGCCATATCCATACTGGAGGACAGACTCAATTCAGATGCGGCTAATGCCGATATGTTTTTTGTTTGTGAAATCATGAGATGAGTTTAGATCGCTTATTCCGCCTATATCTTTTCGATATAAAATCTACCTTTGTTTTTCCCTCTGTGACGTATCCCGTCATGAATCAATTGTTATTAGTTAGCATATTCAATGTTTTGATCCAATATGGCGTCTTTATTTACTCACATCCTCTTTCTTATCGAAAGAGATGTAGTAGCTATAGGGCTTTACAGGCGAAGTCAATCCCTCCTACTTAATTCTGTTTACGTAATACCTCGCCATGTGGCGCGGTTTCTCCCAACTATAGTCCGCAAGCTTTTGAAATTGCGGCATAAGCATCTCCCGAACCTTTTAGAGAGAAGGTATCTTTTGTTTTGGTTCCGCGTGCTGACGTTCCCTCGACTGTCATTCTGGAGCCTTTTTGGATGGCAAGAGCGAGTTTTTGATCTGTGGCGTCGCTGGTGGTCCAGGCGTTTTCCCCCTGCCCTGCTAGGGCAAATTTTTCGCTATCAATTGTTACAATGATGTCGCTAGAAGTGTTGAAGCTGTATCCTGTCATATAGCTGAAGACATCTTTTGATTTCTCTCCGGGACGATGTGCAATCATTGCGTATATTTTTCCGCGTTTTGTGTACTTGCCTTCGGCTTTTGTCGGGGTGGAGGACATAAAGCATACTTGGCCCGTGGCTTCCTTGTAGGCATAGGCCTTCCAATTGCCGAAACTTCCCAAAAGGGCGGGAGATTCAGCTTTTGCGAATGTGGCAGAGCTCGTTAGGACTAATAGGGCCATACAAATTATACGTACAGATTTCATCATTTACTTTCCGTGTTAAGCCAATGTTCAGATCGGTTCTATGTCTTTATTTGTTCATATTATGTGCGGTTTTGAACCATGCGAGTGCACGACCGCGAGATACTTTATTTATTTAGTATACACCTTCGATTCGTGCAATGAAAACCCTAAAATGTTCGAATTTATGGTAAATTAAAGCGGGATTATCTACATGTTTTTCAGGATTGGTTGAATATGGAGCGGGTGAAGGGAATCGAACCCTCGTGTTCAGCTTGGAAGGCTGACGTTCTACCATTGAACTACACCCGCTCATTCTGCAGAAGTGGGTTTTAGCCCAAATCACCTCTAAAAATCAAGCCCCAAATTTTTTAGGGCTCAAAATCCCTTTAATCCTACTTTTGGGCATATTTGAAGCGTGGAATGCTAATATTTAGCTCTTTTTCCAGACGTTCTATTTGTTCAATCGA
Source organism: Alphaproteobacteria bacterium (assembly GCA_020442425.1). Taxonomy (GTDB): domain Bacteria; phylum Pseudomonadota; class Alphaproteobacteria; order Micavibrionales; family Micavibrionaceae; genus UBA1573. The sequence continues at coordinate 6,579 of JAGRKB010000050.1, forward strand.
TTTTAACCCGTAGCCTATCAGGGTCACTTGTTCCTCAATTCGCTCGATGTCTTCATCAGTTACGGCTATATGACCTTCTCCGACAAACGGTTCATCCGTTGAATATGTTGCAGATAAAATGATGCTTAAATCTATAAGTGATGTTTCATTTAAGACGATTGTTACTTGATCATTCTGCCTATTGGCTAAATCAAGACGCACTTTCCCCAATTGTTGTTTGAGATCCGCAAAACGTTCGGGAGTTATTTCCGGGTGGTCGTGAGGTGTAACAGCATCTATAATTTCAATGTTGATATTGTTTATATCTGTGAGGATGGCTTTTATGTCTGCCAAGTCTTTGGAGGACATTTCAATAAACAACGTATTATTTTTATAGTCTATTGGTTTCATTTGTATTTGTAGAATATCCTATTCCGGTTCTTTCATAAAGATTTTGAAGTCATAAAATACCAGTCTGTTATTCAGCAAATAAAAGCAAGGAAAATAGCAGGGCCGGATGCCGGTATGGTATGGGAATAGCCCCTCTTTTTTACCCGTTTTGTTCCCGTTCGGGAACATTTTGTAGGATTTTGGTCTAAATATCTGGTTTTGTTCCCGTTCGGTATCAAAACTTGGTTTTTGGCGGTTAATGTGCTATATTGATCCCGTACGGTAACAAATTTTAGGTGCGACTATGGATCACCAAATACCAAATACCAAAGAATTAGGTCTGATTGTTCGAGATGCTCGCAAACAGCAGGGGCTGACCCAAGAAGACTTGGCAGGTCTGACGGGTACGGGGCGGCGTTTTATCAGTGACCTAGAGCAGGGGAAAGAAACAGCGGAGCTAGGAAAGGTTCTGGCGGTTTTGGCCTCATTGGGCTTGGCCCTTTTTGCTCATAGTAAATGGAGCAAGTAATTCGTGATGAAAAAGACACTGGATGTTTATTTGCGTGACAGGCTGGTCGGGAAATTATTTTCCGAGCAAGGGACTCTTTCGTATGTTTATGATGCAGCATATTTGCAAAGTTCTGACGCGGTTAAAATTTCCGTCTCTCTGCCTTTAGGGACTGAAGAGTTTTCGCATTCAGCTGTAGCGGCGTTTTTTTCGGGGCTACTTCCTGATGAGGCTGTGCGGGTACGTTTAGCTAAATATCTTGGATTGTCGGATAAAAATATCTTCGGGCTTTTAGAGGCTATCGGCGGAGATTGCGCCGGAGCGATCTCGGTTTATCCGGAAGGAAAGAAAATCGCGAGTAGTGTTTCCCCGACTTATAAGGTTTTGAGTGATGATGAAGCAGATGAAATTTTATCGTCACTGGATAAACGCCCCATGCTGGTTGGTGAGGATGATGTCCGTATTTCGGGGGCTGGTGCGCAAGACAAGCTGATGATTGCATTTGTGGATGGTAAAATTGCTATTCCCACAGGTCAAACACCGTCAACGCATATTATCAAGCCGCCGATCAAGGGGCATCCTGATTCAGTTCATAATGAATTTTTTTGTATGCGCTTGGCGGCGGCAGTTGGGCTGCCTGTTCCGAAGGCCGATATTTATTGGCTTAAAGATAAGCCCTATTACCTTGTTGAGCGCTATGACCGCCGTAAGAATGCTGACGGGGTTTTTACACGGCTTCACCAAGAGGATTTTTGTCAGGCTCTTCATGTGCCGCCAGAATTGAAATACGAGAATGAAGGTGGGCCGAGTTTGGAGCAATGTTTTGGGCTTCTTGATACGCGGATTAAATCTGGTTCTATGGCAGGGAAAAATAAAATCACGTTATTGCAAGGTGTAATTTTTAATTACCTGATCGGAAACGGGGATGCACACGGCAAGAATTTCTCGCTGCTCTATGATGGAGAGGCGGAAAGTTTAGCACCGTTTTATGATCTCTTGAGTACAGTCATCTATAGTGATCTCCATAAAGTCAAAATGGCTATGAAGATTGGTGGGACATATAAATTCACTGATGTCACTGATCGGCATTGGATGAAATTGGCTGAGACTATCGGTGTCCGCCCTGATTTTATGGAGCGGCAAATTTTGACAATGGCAAATGCTCTGCAAAGAGAGATTGGCTTTTTGTACAATGAATTGAATGACAATCCTTTAACGGCTTCGTCTGTATATGAGAAAATTATTAATATTCTAGCTCACAATCACAAGTATTTACGAGATGAAATTATTGCCAAGACTCAGATGTAAATAAGAACTTATTTTTACTAAGTATTAAGTAATTTCTATGAATCTAAGAGATAGATGCCCCGTGTTTGTGGCACGGGACATCCATTCAAGTTTAAGTCGCGGCTGGTACTAAGGGAAAACGTTTTCCAGTTTTAATCTCGCTGATTCGCCCTGGATTTACGTCAAATAATGCTGCAATTCTGTTCTGGAAGTGGCCTTCCAGAAGCATTTTTTTGATTATTGCAACATCTTCCCAAGTCAGCTTACGACTTGGTCTTCTTGTCTTTGACATCAATTGAACCTTTCGTTGTCAAAGTTAACCAATGCAGTATTGACACTAGGAATCAAACAACCGATACTAGGCGCGTCGGGTGTTGAACCCATGATCTGAAACTGCATTAACTGTGTCAGATCGTGACCCGAATAAAGCCCATGAGTTGCCGCTCAGGGCTTTTTCTTTGTCGTCAATCGATTCTGAGTTTGACCCGATTCTTTTAGAAAATCTAGGATTTGAGTCGGTTTATTCAGTGGTACTGGGCAGTTGTCCACGAGAATTGAGTTTTTATTACCATATACCAATTCTATTCCCCCTTGAGTTTGCGGTATTTCCCCCCTATAACAGGGGCGTAGTCAGCAGAAAATGTGTGCAAATCCCAGCATTTTGGCCAAAAATTCAAAATTTCTTTAAAAAATCTTTTGAAAAAGATGTTTTAGAAATGGGGGCCTTAATGATGTGGTGGTTTGTTTTGTCCGGAAACGGGCAATCTACACAGTTCCTGCACAGGTAAATTTGAAGCAAAAAAATGTAATGGAATCAATAACATGGCCGGATACCAGTATGTGTATGTGATGAACGGATTGTCCAAGACCTACCCTGGCGGGAAGAAGGTTCTGGATAATATGACGCTGAGCTTCTTTCCGGGGGCTAAAATCGGGGTTTTGGGGCCAAACGGAGCGGGTAAGTCCACTTTGCTTAAAATCATGGCGGGCGTTGATAAGGAATTCGTTGGCGAGGCTTGGGCCGATAAAAATGCGCGCGTCGGGTATTTGCCGCAAGAGCCGCAACTGGATGAGAGCAAAAACGTTCTTGAGAACGTGATGGAAGCGTGCCGTCCGATGCTTGATAAAATTGCCCGCTTTAATGCGATCGGCATGGAGATGTGTGAAGAGGGTGCTGATTTTGATGCGCTCACCGAGGAAATGGGAACACTCCAAGACGAGATTGACCATGGCAACGGTTGGGAGTTAGAGCGTCAGATCGAGATTGCTCTTGATGCGCTTCGGTGTCCTCCGGGGGATGCGGATGTGTCGAAACTTTCAGGTGGAGAGAAACGTCGTGTGGCGTTGTGTCGTTTGCTTCTGGAAGCTCCTGATTTGCTGCTGCTTGACGAGCCGACCAACCATTTGGATGCTGAATCTGTGGCGTGGCTTCAACGGTTCCTTTTGGATTATAAAGGTACAGTCGTGATGATTACCCACGATCGTTATTTCCTTGATAATGTCACGGGATGGATTTTGGAGCTCGACCGCGGAACAGGGATTCCGTATGAAGGGAATTATACCGCGTATCTGGATGCCAAACGCAAGCGGATGGAACTTGAAGCTAAAACCGAAGCAACCCGCAAAAAAACTCTTTCTCGCGAGCTTGACTGGATTAACCAAACACCTGAAGCGCGTCGTAAGAAATCCAAAGCGCGTATTGCGGCTTATGAAGATATGTTGGCCGAGAATGAACGCGAGACCGTCGGGCGCGCGCAGATTGTTATTCCAACGCCGCCACGTCTTGGCAATCTGGTTGTCGAGGCCACCAATATTTCCAAAGGATTCGGGGATCGGTTGTTGATTGACGGATTGTCATTCAAGTTGCCTCCGGGCGGGATTGTCGGTGTGATCGGGCCGAACGGTGCGGGTAAGACTACACTGTTTAAAATGATTACGGGTGTCGAAAAACCAGACGAAGGTGATTTCCGTGTGGGCGATACTGTGAAGCTCGGCTATGTTGACCAAAGCCGTGATGCGCTTGATCCGAACAAAAATATTTGGGAAGAAATCTCCGGTGGGAATGATATTTTGCAAATGGGCAAAATTGAAATTCCATCTCGTGCTTATGTCGGGTCGTTTAACTTTAAGGGCACGGATCAACAGAAAAAAGTCGGGCAATTGTCCGGTGGGGAACGGAACCGTGTTCACCTTGCGAAGATGCTTAAAACCGAAGCGAACGTTTTGCTGCTTGATGAGCCGACCAACGATCTGGATACCGAAACTTTGTCAGCTCTCGAAGAAGCTCTCGAGCAATATCCGGGTTGTGCGGTGGTTATTTCGCACGATCGCTGGTTCCTCAACCGTTTGGCAACGCATATTTTGGCCTTTGAAGGAGACTCTCAAGTCGTCTGGTTTGAAGGTAATTATGAAGATTACGAGGCCGACCGCAAACGTCGTTTGGGGCTTGATGCCGATACCCCGCACCGGATCAAATATAAGCCTTTAACCCGTGTGGCTTAGGTTATAAGTTTGACCCGCGAAGAGTGGTTAGTGGGAAGTGGATAGTGATTAGTGAGGAGTTTTTTCATTATATTTTTAGAGTGTTCTGGTAAACATTCGGATTTCCTCGCCCTTCAGGGAGAGGGATTTAAAAAAACCACAGATGAACACGGATGGATACGGATATTCCCAGACCGTCCTGTAGTTTATTAAATCGTAACCCCGCATTGAATGCGGGGTCTGTTAGGGCCGCAATAAGATCCCGTGTCGAGCACGGGATTGCGAGATGGGCGGGGATGACGGATGTTGGTTGTGAGGGTCTATATTCTTGGTGTCTTGGAGGCTTGGTGGTTCATTTTTTTTAACGCCAAAAGTGGTTAGTGAGAAGTTTTTTCATTATATTTTTGGGTTTAGCTATATTAGCCTTATTTAACTGCAAAAGGGCGGTAAACTGGCCTTAATTGTCTTTAGTCCCGTTTTTATGGGGGTTGACGATAGAATCCGGTTGACATGGGGCGCAGAGTTTCCTAAATCTCTCGTGGTTTACGGCTTCCGACGTTGGAAGCGTAAGGTTTATTGACATCATCTTCAGGCAACAGAGGTTATAAAAATGTCCAAAGAGAAGTTTGAGCGGAGCAAGCCGCATTGTAACATCGGAACGATTGGTCACGTTGACCATGGTAAGACGACACTGACAGCAGCGATTACAAAGGTATTGGCTGAGACGGGTGGCGCGACAGCTATGGCATATGACATGATTGACAAGTCTCCTGAAGAGAAAGCGCGTGGTATCACGATTGCGACGTCTCACGTTGAATATGAGACCGGCAACCGTCACTATGCACATGTGGACTGCCCTGGTCACGCTGACTATGTTAAGAACATGATCACCGGAGCGGCGCAGATGGACGGAGCTATTCTGGTTGTGAACGCAGCAGACGGTCCTATGCCACAAACTCGCGAGCACATTTTGTTGGCTCGTCAGGTTGGTGTTCCTGCATTGGTTGTATTCTTGAACAAAGTTGACCAAGTTGACGACGAAGAGTTGTTGGAATTGGTTGAAATGGAAGTTCGTGAATTGTTGTCTTCTTATGATTTTCCTGGCGATGATATTCCTATCGTTAAAGGATCTGCATTGGCAGCGCTCGAAGGTCGTGATGACAATATCGGTAAGACCCAGGTGTTGGCGTTGATGGAAGCGGTTGACAGCTATATTCCACAGCCTGACCGTCCTGTAGACAAGCCATTCTTGATGCCTGTTGAAGACGTGTTCTCTATCTCCGGACGTGG
>JAGRKB010000051.1 GCA_020442425.1 Alphaproteobacteria bacterium
GATGTTGTCCGCAACTTTGCATCAAAATTTGAGTCAAAAATGACAGACATCTTCCCGATTGCAGATGTCATTGAAGCCTTTGCCCATAATGGCAACTTTGCTGCGTTGGATGCTGCCACAGATTACCTGACAACAACACAGAAGTTTGATCTGGCACAAACAGCCCAAGTTCGAGGCGCATTTGTAAGTTTAGTAAACCATGACCAATGGTACACAACAGAGGATGATGCACTTATTGGATCTGCTGTTCGTGATTTTGCATCAAAATTTGAGTCAAAAATGACAGATACACTCCAGATTTTCGAGGCACTGGAAAATGCCGACCATACTGGAAACTTATATATAGAAGCAGCAATATTTGATAATATGAGTTCAACTCAATTCAGTAATTTGCCACAAAACGGTAACTCATGGATGGAAAACTCCACTTTCGGAACATTTTCATCCAACAACATATCCGGAACGACAGGCGCAGACAAAGTTCATGGCCTTGGAGGAAACGATACAATCAACGGCTTGGATGGCGATGACATCCTATTTGGCGATGCTGGCAATGACATCCTGATCGGTGGACTCGGCGATGACATCCTGATTGGAGGAATTGGAGCAGACAAACTGACAGGTGGCGAGAATTCAGATACATTCATTCTTGACGCATTAGGAAAAGGCGTGGACACCATCACAGACTTTAACTCTTCCGAAGGAGACATTCTGGACTTGAGCGCAATTCTGACCGACTTTGACAACATAACAGACGCTATTTCCGCCTTCGTGCAAACACGCATCAGTGGCGAAAACACTGTAATATCAGTTGATATTGATGGCGCAGCTAATGGAAGTAGATTTGTTGACGTTGCTGTTCTGCAAAACGTTATGGATGTAAACGTCAATGATCTTCATAATAGTGGCCAGCTACTGGCATAAGAATCACCGATAACAATCATAAAAACAACCACTAGACAGATACTGGTGGTTGTTTTTGCGTTGTTAGGCAGTTATTCTTGAAGAATGATGAACTCAAAAAATAAACATGACACAAAAGAACAAGAATCCGAACAAAACAAAGCGTCTGAGAAAAAAAATCTGGGCCACCAACCCCTGCCCCATATGCAGCGTGAGTACGGAGGCCGCAAAGGCCCCGAGGCCACCCGCTATAATGACTGGGAACTCAACGGCAAATGCGTGGATTTCTAAAGCATTTTCCGGTTAAGTGGACACCGGTTAACCGTAGAAAATGCGTGGATTTATAACACCCACGCATTCCCCTTATTTAATCACCCCACCAAATCGAGAGCCTGTATTTCATAGAGGCGTCGATAGATGGATTGCGGATTATCAAGCAACTCCGTATGCGTGCCCTGTTCCACAATCTGGCCCTTATCAAACACCAGAATGCGGTCGGCTTTCTGAATGGTCGCCAATCGGTGGGCAATCGTAATGGTTGTCCGCCCAACCATCAACCGCTCAAGCGCCTTCTGGATGTAGTGTTCCGACACGGAATCAAGCGAAGACGTCGCCTCATCCAATATAAGAACAGGAGCATCCGACAACAGCGCACGTGCAATCGCAACACGTTGACGTTCACCGCCCGAAAGCTTGACACCGCGCTCACCGACAAGAGTTTGGTAGCCCAAAGGCAATCCTTCGATAAACTCGGCAGCATAGGCTTCTCGAGCAGCAGTACGGATTTCATCAATCATCGCATCAGGCTTGCCGTAAGCAATGTTCTCCGCCAAAGACCTATGAAACAACACAGGATCTTGAGGAACCAGAGCCACAGCACGACGGAGCGATTCTTGCGTAACGCTTGCAATCTCCTGACCGTCAATCAGAATAGCCCCCGATTGAATATCATAAAGACGCTGGATCAACTTGACGAAAGTCGATTTACCGGACCCCGACGCGCCAACCAAAGCAACTTTTTCGCCTGCTTTAATCTCAACGGACAGGGATGTATAAATCGGACGTGCGCCCTGCTCATACTTAAAGCCGACTTTATCAAAGCTGATTGCAGAACCAACCCCGTCACGATGAACTTCTAGCGTCTTTGCGCCATCAACATCTTTGACGTCATTATCATGCAACCAGAACCCGATAACATCCGCCATCTCGCTACTCGATTTCATCAACTCGGCAATCTGGCGACCAATCTCGCGCAAATATCCGCCAATGATAAAAAATGCAGTAATCGCCATCGTGACATCTCCGGCACTTGCCTTTCCTTGAGACCACAACCAGATAACAGTACCGGTCATACTAGCCATCATCAGAAACCGAATATTGGATCGGATCAAATCAACAACAACACCCGTCAACCACGCATTCTGCGTGCGCTGCTTCCATTGACCAACAACGCCTGCAAACTGCCGATCTTCCCGAGATTCTCCGGAAAAACTTTTAACCGTTGAAATCGCCGTCATCACATCCGCCAGATTGGCCCCGACAGCCGTATCCATCTCCGCAGACTTATGAAAGCGCGGCATTATTACCTTGACCGAGAGATAAATACTCATGGCAATAAAGAGAATAACAATCGGCAAGATCACCCATCCGACAGAAGGCAAATTGACAATCAGCATGAGCGTCATCCCGACACCGATAATGGTCGCAGGATACAAGCCCATAAAGATTGTATCATCGAACACGTCAAACGCCCACATCCCGCGGGTAATCTTGCGCACAGTCGCACCCGCAAAACTATTGACGTGCCAATCCGTCGAGAAACGCTGCACTTTGTACATTGCATCTGTCAAAATTTCATAAAGGTTCCGCACGGCAAATTTATTCCATTGCCATGTCGCGAGCGCCCAAGCCCAGCTATGGGTCAATTGCAAGGCGGCGAGGGCTCCAAAAGCAATCAAAACCAACTTGATGCTTCCCTCAGCGGTCGGATCAAGCTCACTCACTGCATCAACCAAACGGCCTGAAAAGAGCGGGTAAAATACATCCACTCCGACAGAGACGGTCATAAAAGCGAATGCCTTTAAACCGCGCCACTTGTGACGCAGCCAGTAATGGCGTGCAAAACGCATCTGATCTTTAAACCCGATTTTCGGGCTCATTTGTTCATTTTCGGCGCGCATAATACTCTCCTGTTCTGTTAAAACCGGACGGCGCAGACACAAAAATCCTATAATATTTCAATGATCGAAAGATAAGTTGAAAAATCTGATTTCTGCCTCTGGACGATCCGGCGCGCGAAATACGCCGTGCCAAAGTCCTTAGAAATCAAGACCTGCTGGCACGGAAACAACCTTATTAAATATGACTGAATCTGTCATTTTACGTGTTTCCTTATGTGACGAATTTTATCCACTATGTCACACGTATAAAGTGAAATGCAACAGAAAATTTATAATTCGTTTTTGATCCGGTGCATCTCGGACGCCAATTGCGCGAAGCGCGCGGCTTCTAATACCTCACCTGCGGCCTGATCTGCATCAGCAAGTTTAACGACATTTTGCGCAAGTGCCGTCACAAAATCAGCAACCATTTTGGAATCGCGCGTCCCCATCTCTGTATGAAACCTTTCACACTCTTTGACGATACGATTATATTCTGCGAGAAGTTCTTCGGCTTTGGAAGACATGATACACCTCCATACTCAGTAAGTAATAAGAGCTAGATCATAAGCCCAAAATAACCTGAAATCTTCTTCCAAATTGCCGCAGCAGGCTTAGAAGGACAGACCGATCACTAAATTGCCAAAGCCACAAAATATTGCTAAGTTTTGAGAAGAAAACACGATCCAGACAAAAGGCTTTCCACATGACATACAAACCGGAAACAGTTCTCATCACAGGAGCCACAGGAGATTTTGGTAAAGCCTTCGCCAAACGTTTTGCTGAAATCGGAAGCAACCTTATTTTGCACGGAAGAAATGCAGAAAAACTGGAAACTCTTGCAAAGTCACTGAACGTCCCGTGTCACATTTGCGCGTTTGATATGAGCGATAAGGTTGCTATGGCAGCCAACCTCGACGCCTTGCCAAACGAATTTAAAAACATTGATCTGCTCATCAATAATGCTGGGCTAGCATTGGGACAGGAAGCCGCGTTCAACGCCAATCCTGATGATTGGGACACCATGATTGATATCAATACCAAAGCCCTGGCACGCATGACCAACCTCATCTTAAAAGGCATGGTCGAGCGCAAAAAAGGCCACATCATCAATATCGGATCAACAGCAGGCAACTATCCATATGCAGGCGGGCATGTCTATTGCGCCACCAAAGCCTTCGTGAAACAATTCTCTCTCTCACTGCGCGCAGACTTGAGCGGAACAAACGTAAGAGTGACGAATATTGAACCCGGCATGGTGGAAACACAATTCTCTCTCGTGCGTTTTAAAGGCGACCAAAGTAAAGCCGATGCTGTATATCAAGGGGCAAATGCACTTCAAGCAGAAGATGTTGCAGAATCCGTATTTTGGGCAGCAACCCTTCCGCCGCATTTCAATGTCAATCGCCTCGAAATCATGCCAACTAGCCAGTCTTTTGCGGGTTTAAGTGTTTATAGAAAACAATAGTATCATTCCTGCGGCATTTGAACACTTTTTTCTAGCTTTTCTGCCATTTTCCGTGTACCAAGGCGGCGCATAAAAGATTTAAAAGAGAGACATAGAGCCGTGACACAACAAAATTTAAGAAATATTGCCATTATTGCCCACGTTGACCATGGGAAAACCACCCTGATCGACTCCATCCTGCGCCAATCCGGAACCTTCCGTGACAACCAAGCCGTTGACGAACGCGTCATGGACAGCAACGACTTGGAAAAAGAGCGCGGCATTACCATTTTGGCAAAATGTACTTCCGTTTTGTGGGATGACACACGTATCAACATCATCGACACCCCTGGCCACGCCGACTTTGGTGGTGAAGTTGAACGTATTCTCAACATGGCTGACGGTGTGATCCTGTTGGTAGATGCTGCCGAAGGCCCTCTCCCACAAACAAAATTCGTTTTGGGTAAAGCTTTGGCTCAAGGTATTCGTCCGATTGTTGTTGTGAACAAAATCGACCGTGGCGATGCCCGCCCAACCGAAGTTCTGAACGAAGTCTTTGATCTGTTCGCGTCATTGGATGCATCCGAAGAACAGCTCGACTTCCCTGTTCTTTATGCATCAGGTCGTGACGGATGGTGCTGTGATACGCTAGACGGCCCACGTGAAAACCTTCACCCGATGCTGGACCTGATCCTGGCACACGTTCCGGCTCCTAAAGTTGAACACAATGGCCCATTCAAAATGCTGGCAACCATCCTGAATGCTGACCCGTATTTGGGACGTATTCTGGTCGGTCGCGTTGTATCCGGATCTGCAAAAGTCAACATGCCTGTGAAAGCTCTGAGCCTTGACGGCAAAACTGTTGAACAATTCCGCTTGTCCAAACTTCTGACATTCTCTGGCATTCAAAAAGTGCCTGCAGAAACCGTTCAAGCCGGTGACATTATCTGTATCGCTGGAATGGCTGAAGCTTCCGTTGCGGATACAATCTGTGACTTGTCTGTGACAGAACCTGTACCTGCAACACCGATTGATCCGCCGACAATGGCCGTTACAATCACAGTCAACGACTCTCCGTTGGCAGGTAAAGAAGGCAAAAAGCTGACCTCGACAATGATCCGTGAACGCCTGATGACAGAGGCGGAAAGCAACGTTGCAATCCGCGTTACAGAATCAGCAAACCGCGACAGCTTCGAGTTGGCAGGCCGTGGAGAACTCCAAATCGGTGTCTTGCTAGAAACAATGCGCCGCGAAGGATTTGAAATGTCTGTTTCTCGTCCGCGCGTTCTTTTGCAAAAAGATGAAACCGGTCAAACAATCGAGCCTTACGAAGAAGTCATCATCGATATCGAAGACGAATACACAGGCGCAGTTGTTGAAAAAATGACCGAGCGTAAAGCAGAACTTACAGATATGCGTCCATCCGGTCACGGAAAAACCCGTATCGTGTTTGCTTGCCCATCACGTGGTTTGATCGGTTACCAAAGCCAATTCCTGACCGATACTCGCGGAACAGGTGTTTTGAACCGCTTGTTCAAAGAATACGGTCCTTATAAAGGCGACATCCAAGGTCGTCGTAACGGCGCATTGATTTCAACAGAAACAGGTAAAGCCGTAGCCTATGCGATTTGGAAACTGCAAGATCGCGGAATCATGTTCATCACACACAATGATGATGTCTATGAAGGCATGATCGTCGGTGAAAACTCCCGCGACAATGACCTTGATATCAACGTTACCCGTGCAAAACAGTTGACCAACGTGCGTGCATCAGGAACAGATGAAGCCTGTACTCTTGTCACACCACGTAAACTGACACTGGAAGCCATGATGTCTTACATCAACGACGACGAGCTGGTGGAAATCACCCCGAAAACTCTGCGTCTGCGTAAAAGATACCTGACCCCTACAGAACGCGACTTGGCGAAAAAAGCAGCCAAAAAAGCTGCGGGCTAATTCCATACAGGTCATCACCCGCTTTATGCGGGTGATGACAGTTGGGAAATATTTGTGTCCTTCTTGGTTTTTAGATTTTTAAACGCAACACACGCAACGGAACATAAAGTTTTCTTCCTCCACCCTAATCTTCTCCCCCTGTCATCCCCGCTCACACAAACTACTACCCTGTCATCCCCGCTTCAGGCGGGGATCCGGCCTTATCGGTTTTAAATCACCAAACACACTCCAACGCACCAAACCCATTGCGTTTCTTTGCGTTAAAAAATATTTTGAACCACTAAGCGCACTAAGCCCACTAAGAAAATAGTGATACCTTCGTCATTCCCAGATTTATAGCTAATTAGAAAATTATTGAGAGACCTCTCTCCCTCTTTTTAAAGAGGGAGAGAGAAACACCGCGGAGCCTATCAGTAACTTTCTACTCAGCAATAGGTGATGACGGTTTTTTTCTCCGCGTCTCCGCTACCTTTTTAAAACCGCAAAGCCGCAAAGGATATAGCGCAGTGACGATGTAACAGAGTTAATTAGAAAGACTATAACAATCGCGGGACGTCACCGGAAAGATGGCGCGCCCGAAGGGATTCGAACCCCAGACCTTTGCCTCCGGAGGGCAACGCTCTATCCAGCTGAGCTACGGGCGCACACGGGATTTTTTTACCAGATGCTCCAGAATAAGGCAAAGTAAAAGACCTAAATCACGGGGAAAAACTCTTCAAACTGCGCCCAATCGCTCTTGGGTCTCTCAATTATCCTGTAAAGGGCAAAGATGCGGGCTGAAAACATCCTGCATTGCCAAAATAGCTGCCTGCTGGTGGTCTTCATGATCTCTGGATTTGGCAACATCCAGAAATTTCAAGCGCATCTCATCAAGGGAATCAGGAGAATCAGGATTATCCTGTAAACAATACAGAGGTGGTTGAGAGTCCTCTGTCAACATCATACCCGCAAATTCCATGCCTTGCATCATGGATTGCAGAATTTGACGACACAACTTGGTATTCTGCGTACATAAAACTTGCATCTCATCCAATGACAAATCCACTGGCATGATCTCATTGGGAAATATTCCATCATGCCGCCGACACAAATATTTATGAAGCCCCACTGCCAGGATCGGCCCCAAACTGATACTATTATAAATTTGCTCTTCCGAAAACTCTCTCTGCTCCTGCATGGCTTGAAAAAAACTATCCCTTATATCATCAATATAACCGGATGAACTTCCAAGACAAAATATATTCTCCCGCTGCCTCCCCTCTTCCTTAAGCAAATCCCATGTCATCTCCATTCCCTGCATAAATCCTGCAATCATCTGTCTGCATTGATTTTTATCAGACCGGCAAACATTTTCAAATGTAACTGGATCAAGACGTGTAGTGGACTGTTCAGACAATTCAGCAGGAGTTTCCGCTGCAAAAATCATGTGATTTGAGAAACCGCACAACAGAAAGAAAAACAAAACTATTTTTGATATACGGCGCATAAGAAAATCCAAAAAATATGCTAAAGCCTACAAGAAAGTGGAATGTAAGTAAAAACAGACTCTGCCCTTGGCTCGCTGTCAAAATCAACACCGACATCGTGAAAAATTCATGCCGACGCCGTATCAATGTCATGAACAAATGCAGCCAGCTCGCCTCTACGATAATTTCGACACTATGACAGCTTAGGAAAATACGCAAAATAAAAAACCCCGCCAAAGCGAGGTTTAAAAATCATGATATTGAATAATATTAAGAAACTTCTGTACTTAGAAGACCTGGCAACGACCTACTCTCCCATGCCTTAAGACATAGTACAATCGGCCCGAAGGTTTTTCACATTCCAGTTCGAGATGGGATGGCGTGTTTCACACTTGGTAAAGCCACCAGGTCATCTAAAAACAGAAGCATTTTTTTGTCAAATTTAAAAAAAGAAAATCAAATCTACAAGCAACGGATTTACCGCTGCGCGTGATATATTCACACTTTTGGCCATAAGGCCATGGCGTGGAATTCAAGCCGATCGAGCAATTAGTACCGGTTAGCTTCACACATTACTGCGCTTCCACATCCGGCCTATCAACGTGGTAGTCTTCCACGGCTCTGATAGGGATACCTAGTTTTGAGGGAGGCTTCACGCTTAGATGCTTTCAGCGTTTATCCCGTCCACACATAGCTACCCAGCACTGCTCCTGGCGGAACAACTGGTACACCAGCGGTTTGTCCAACGCGGTCCTCTCGTACTAACGTCAGGCCTTCGCAAATTTCCTACGCCCACAACAGATAGGGAC
>JAGRKB010000052.1 GCA_020442425.1 Alphaproteobacteria bacterium
CCAGATAATTCTGCTTGGTACATTGACGGGTAATGCCTGTCGTGTCGGCCTCTTGAAACGCATCTGTTCCGATCAGGAAGGTTGGAACCTGCCCCGAGAAACACAACACAGGAATGGAATCAAGCAAGGCGTCGGTCAAACCTGTCACGGCATTGGTAGCACCGGGGCCGGAGGTCACGAGCGCACAACCGACTTTACCTGTCGAACGGGCATATCCTTCAGCAGCATGAAGCGCGGCCTGCTCATGGCGGACGAGGACGTGCTTAATGTGCTTTTGCTGGAAGATCGCGTCATAAATCGGCAAAACAGCCCCACCGGGATACCCGAAGATCGTATCGACTCCATTATCGACGAGCGCCTGAATAACAATCTCTGCACCTGTCAGGCTTTTTTTGTCAAAAACCCATGAAGAAGCAGAAGCCGAAGCGGATGCTTTCTTGGTTTTCTTGGCCTCAGGGGTTGATTTCACCAACTTCATCTGCGGCTTTTTAGCAGGCTTGGCCGCCGCTTTTGTTTTGGGTTTCAATGTCGTCTTAATTGCCATGATCGTTACTGCCTTTCTTGTTTTACACTCTACTACGTTAGTCTGTCCGAACAATAAGTAAGTTTGGAAAAAATAAAGCCCCGATCTGATCGAGCGGGGCGTTACGGTCCAAACTGAAGTTACTTTTAAGCAACACCCCGCAACGCCGTACCCACGTTGAGCACGACGACTTTGCTAAGAAGAATGTTGCTGGTTTGGAACATCATGGACATAGTGTTACGCGTATCCCTGCCGCTATGCAACATTTTATTTCACTTCCGCGACAATTTTATTTATTTGACATATATTATAAATTGAGCCACTCTCCAAAAAAACAAATTCAGGGAATAACAACCGAATGGTCGTAAGCGCGTCCTCCTCATTCAAGACAGCCTCCTTTCCACTCACACAGCACGCAGCCTTTTCGCTGGAAGAACTCGTGCGCGTTCTCAATATGACGAAACCCCTGATCCGCAGCATCGTGACCAAAGACGGGACAACACTCTCGTTGCAATCCCCTGACATTAAGCCGCGTGATGTGTCATTCAGAACAAAAAAAGGTCAACTGATCTGCGACTTCAAAGGAAAAAAACTGACCCTGAGACAAGTCAATTCCGCCAACAACGTGACGATGGATATCGAGGACGGAAAAATCCGTGCGTACGCGGTCCCCTCTCCTCAAACGCCTCCAACAGTGCAACAATCCGTCCCGCAACCTCAACCGACCAAGGATGAGCCCTCTGCCCCGATACCAGAGGAATTGCCCCAAACAGACGAGCATAAGCTCTACCACAAAATCGTTGTAGAGCATGACGCGAATGCTTTAGCTCTTTATCTCAAAGATAATGTGTCCCGTCTTGCATATTTTGCCAATCGCCACGCAGCCAACAAATGGCCGATAGATGACCTCCAGCAAGAAATTACGCTGCGTCTTCTGGAGTATCAGGACAAATCAAGACAAGGTAACCCTTCCGGTTTTTGTAACAACTATAAATCCTTTAATTCATGGGTAATATCCGTATCCCGAACCGTAGCCATACAACGCTTTAAAATTGCCGGCCCATTGGATCACTCGGGCTACAGCACCACAGAAGAGCGTCCAAAGGATAAAAACTCCTTCGGTCAGGATTTTCTCTGCGATATGCCGGGTCTTCCCGAACAAAGCATGGGGCAAGACCCTCTCTATATTTTGCAGGAAGCAGAAACAACTCGGGAATACCAAGCCCTGATTGAAAGATTGCAATCAGGCTCGGAAATTCCGAATACCGGCCTCTTGGTAGAATGGGGGAGACGTCAAACGGCAGAGTCGGACGAATTTGGGGAAGGCAAAGACAATGCAGAGTTGGCGCAAGAACAGGGTTGCGCCGAGGTAACTATCAGAACCCGCATTTTCACAGCCCGCAAACGTGCGGAAGCACTCGGCTTAAAACCTGAATTCATCTAAAAACACATAAAATTTGACATATTAATTTACGTCCTGTAATGTCCATAAAAAATTATTTCAGGGATAAGTAATGGTTTTTACTGCGTTTTCTCCTCCGCCTAGCGGGTCAGGACAATCTACCTATTCACACGGGGCATCCACATTCGGGGCACCTATTCCTGCCCTTAATAGAGCAAGCTACAAAGGAACGCCGACAGTAAAATTCAAGGAAATATCAGCTCCAAAAGAAACGGCTGCCAAACAAGAAGCCCCTCCCCAATACCCGATCTATAAAGATGCCTTAAAATTGGTCATTGAACTAAACTCGGGCGAGATCCAAAATATCAAGGCAATATTCTTCGGGGAACAAAGCACACAATCGAGTTCAATTCATATTCTGGACGATAAGGACAGACAAAAACTGCGCTTTAAAGTCAATGCCAACGGTCACGACATTGACGCCACCATAGGAAAAAAGACGATCAGGAAAATTTGCGCTCTAACATCTCTGGAGGGACAAACGCTGAGAAAAGCCCCTTACGCAGCGCAAATCCTTTCGCATCAGGATGCACTCCACTGGCGCATGCGTATCAGAATAGAAACTGAAGCAAAACAGCTCCCAATCAAACAACCTGCGCCCCCGATCACCGAGGAGAAATCCTCAACGGTCGAATCTCCAGCAAGTCCGCAACCTTCTCAAACCACTGTAACTTTCAATACAAAAAGCGAAGATCGAGAAAAACCGTCCAAAAAATCGGCACCCCTAAGGCAAAGAAAATATGAAGATATTGACTTCAGAAAGATTGTCTATGAACGCGATGAAAAGGAACTTTTGAGATTTCTCCAAGAAGCAAGATCAAGACATATAGCTTTTATAGAAAAACGCATTTTTGACACAAGAAAAAAAGAACTTGCTGAAGAAATACTCCAAGAAGTCCATTTGGAAATTGTAGAAATATTTAGATCAGGTAAACAACTTTCTAAACATCACACATCATTCGGTGGATGGGTTAGAATTATAATGGAAAGAAAAACAGCAAGGCTTTTAAAATACCGATTCAAAAACGATTTTGACGGAGTACCTGAATCTGAAGAAGATGATAGAACAACAACACTGGTCTATGACGACATAACAGATACTCCTTGTATCGATTTAATACCCCCCGAACAAAGAGCAGAAAAGTTAGAAAAAGAAGAGTCTACAAAACGCTTAATAACGTACATAATTAAAAAAGCAAGCCGCCCAAATGCAGATAAATCATCCATCATGTTAAAACTTAAATACGTAAATGGCCTAAGAACGGATGAAATTGCAGAAATCTATAACGTAACTACTGTAGCAGTCCGCGTAGCAATAAACAAAGAAATACGATGTTTAAAAGAAGGACAAGCACAACGGGACCAAAGGGGAATTCCACCGATTTGGTGGACCACAGTGTCGAAAGAGGAAGTAGAATTAACACCTTGGCCAACACCAGCGTCCATTAAAGCTGACTCACATCTGATGCCGGAACCAAGTTGATTGCCGCTTGGCATAGTGGCGTGTTTCGTTTTTGGAAAGCATCACAGCCGTGTCCAAATCCATCTCACCATTCAGATGTTGCTGCAAAGGCCTGAACCCCAGCGCATGGGTGAGCGGACAAGAGGACGGCACAAATCCGCGCTCAATCAAATTGTCAAAAGTAGCTACTTCCTCTAGAACACCCGACGCCATCATCTGATCAAACCGCGCATCGCACCGTTGATACAAGACCTCCCGCTCCGGAGAAATCACTTCAACCTGAAACTCCAGATCATCGGGCGCACCGACTTTGGGTAAACTCTGCCAATATGATATCGGTTTCTTGGTGTGATGATAAACCTCAAAGGCACGGATCAACCGTTGACGATTATGCGGATCAGCCTCTGCACACCAATCGGGATCAATCTCGGACAATTGCTTAAAGAACTCTTCAATCCCGATTGAGTCCATCAAATCTTCCGAAAGAACACGCACCTCTTCAGGCACTTCAGGAATAGGCGATAACCCTTCCATCAACGCTTTCAAATAAAACCCTGTGCCTCCCACAACAACAGGAACCAAGCCACTTTCTCGCGCAGTATAAATTTCCGTCAAAGCCATCTCGCGCCAAGAAACAGCATTGGTTTGCGCAGCAGGCGTCAGACACCCGTAAAGCCTGTGCGGGGCGGCATCACAATCAGCCTCGGAAGGCTGCGCCGTCAACATCGCCAACCCGTCATAAAGCTGCATGGAATCGGCATTAATCACAACCCCACCCGTCTCAATGGCGATATCCAAAGCACGAGCCGACTTCCCGCTGGCAGTCGGCCCCGCAATGATATAAATGCACGTTTTATTTGGCATTATTTCTTCTTGGAGTCTGTTTTTTTGTCCGACAATTTCAATGCAACAAACCGCACATCGCCGCGCCCTTGATTATCCACGAGCAATAAAACGGTTTTTTTAGCACTCTTATCAGCCATAATTTCTTCGATCTGTTCTTGTGCTTCATCAACAGCAACAACAGGAACCTGATTGATCTCGAGGATCACATCCCCCACTACAAGCCCTTTCATCGCAGCATCAGAGCGAGCATCAACCTTGGTGACAACCAACCCATCGACAGAATCGGGAATAGAGTACATCTCGCGCATGGACGGAGTAATCGCGCTGACAACAACACCTGTGCCATCCAACTCGCTGGCCTTGCCTCCCTTTGGATCAACGGAATTATCTTTGCTGCCGACCAGAAGCCCTTCATCCTCAGCTTTTTCCAGCTCGCCAACGACAACAGAAATAATTTTCTCCTTGCCGTCACGAATAACCTTGACCGGAACTTTTTCTCCAACCGGAGTCTCGGCAACAATACGAGGCAGTTGACGCATGGTACTAAGCTTATGACCGTTAAACTCGACAATAACATCACCTTGCATCATCTTTGCTTTATCGGCAGGGCCATCAGCCGTAACACTGGCCACCAAAGCACCTCCGGTTTCATCAAGCCCCATGCTCTCGGCAATTTCCTCGGTAATGGTCTGGATTTTCACCCCAAGCCATCCGCGACGAGTCCGACCGAACTCGACAATCTGGTTAATCACAGGTTTTGCCAAATCAGAGGGGATAGCAAATCCGATCCCGACCGATCCACCTGACGGAGAATAAATCGCAGTATTAATCCCGATCACTTCGCCTTTCAGGTTAAACATCGGCCCACCCGAGTTTCCGCGGTTGATCGAAGCATCTGTTTGAATAAAATCATCATAAGGGCCGGAATGAATGTCACGCTGGCGCGCAGAGATAATACCCGCCGTCACAGTCCCACCGAGACCAAACGGATTACCGATAGCAACAACCCAATCACCGACACGCATCACATCACTATTTCCAAACGGGACTTCTGCTAATTTCCGTTTACTCGGATCAACTTTCAAAACAGCCAAATCGGTTTTATCATCAGTTCCAACCAACTCGGCATCCAGAGTTTCATCATCATTAAAAATGACACGAATTTCATCGGCATCTTTAATCACGTGGTTATTGGTTACAATCAGACCTTTTTTGGCATCGATCACAAAACCCGATCCCAAAGATGTAGACGGTAAAGCTTGACCTTGACCCATACCACCCTGACCGTGACGCTCCATAAAATCCTTGAAAAACTCATTGAACGGAGACCCTTCGGGAAACTCAGGCATCTCGGGCATCTCACCACTTGGCTGGCTGACCTTGGTCGTCGAGGAAATATTGACAACGGCAGGCAACAATGTCTCTGACAGATCAGCAAAGCTACGCGGAGCATTGGCTGGCGGAGCAGCTTCTTGACGAACAGATTCTTTTTCATCGCTACCAAACAATCCGGCCTGAGCAGACGGTGCAGCAAAAGTCAAAACACACAAAAGACTGAAAGCGGTGTATCCACCAAGAGAGAACAAAGAACGCATTGATAAAATCTCCTTATCCGGTTCCAAAAACAAAGTTCTGTAGAAATCATCTAAGACATAAGAAATGCACCGCCCAAGGTCAAGGGGACATCTCTATTTCTGAGGCATAAAAATATTTTTCCAAAATCCCGAGGTAAATCCGCGACAGCTCCTCTATCTCTGCAACGAAACTATGTTCATTCACCTGATGAATTGTAGCATTAACGCCGCCATATTCGACGACAGGACAATGAGCAGCAATAAAACGGGCGTCAGAAGTTCCGCCCCCCGTGTCATAACGCGGTATACGTCCGGTAATATCCGCGATAACATCCCGACATAAATCGCGCCAATCCTCGCCTTGGCTCATAAAGCTCTCGGCATTACACCAACTCTCCAGATCATAGGGAATAGCAGCCTGATCCAGCAAAGAGCGCATATAACGGTCAAAACTTTCTCCCGTCCAATGATTATTGAACCGTGCATTAAAAAGGGCCTCGGCATGAGCAGGAATAATATTTGGTGCCGTATTTCCGACATCCACCGAAGAAATTACAATATGGGAAGCGGGGAAAAATTCATTCCCCTCATCAGGCTTGGCATCCACAACATGCTGCAACAAAGCCATCAATTTCGGAATAGGGTTATCGGCACGCTCAGGATAAGCACTGTGTCCTTGTTTGCCGTGGACGGTTAATTTACCGTTCCAGGACCCACGCCGCCCGACCCGCATAACCTCACCGGACTGCGAAGGGTTCGAAGGCTCACCAACAATCGCAACATCGGGCATCTGCCTGTTCTTTTGCGCCCAATCAATAAGACAAACCGTCCCGTTAACGGAGACTCCTTCTTCATCGCCCGTAATCATCAAGCTGATGCTCTCGTCAAAATCAGGATGTTGCAGCAAAAACGCTGAGGCTGCCGCAGCAAAAGCGGCAACGCCACCCTTCATATCCGCAACACCTCGCCCATAAAGCTTGCCGTCTACGATCTCGGCAGCAAAAGGAGGATGCGCCCAATCTTCCTCGCGACCCACGGGCACAACATCCGTATGGCCAAGAAAACAAAGATGACGCCCGCGCGCACCGACCCGCGCAAAAATATTTTCAACCCGCGCCGTTCCCTCTTGTTGGAACGGCAACCGCGTCACGGCAAACCCACAGCCTTGAAGGGCTTGACTAAGAACATCCAAAGCCCCCTCGTCCCGAGGCGTAACGCTAGGGCACCGCACCAGATCTTGGGTCAGTTTTATAGGGTCAAGACGATCAGTCACGCAATAACTCATTAATAGAAGTTTTGCTGCGTGTTTGTGCGTCCACACGCTTGACGATAACCGCACAAGCCAAATTGACTTTTTCGCCGGGCAAAGTCCCCGGAACAACAACGGAATAAGCAGGCACGCGGCCCTTGAAAATCTCACCCGTCGCCCGATCAACGATTCTAGTCGAAGCCCCGAGGAATACCCCCATCGAAAGAACGGCGCCCTCTTCAACAATCACGCCTTCAGCAACTTCAGACCGCGCACCAATAAAAACATTGTCTTCAATAATAACAGGATTAGCCTGCAAAGGCTCCAGAACACCACCAATCCCGACACCGCCCGAGATGTGACAATTTTTACCGATTTGGGCACAAGATCCGATTGTGGCCCAAGTATCAACCATCGTGCCCTCATCGACATAAGCACCGATATTGATAAAAGACGGCATCAAAACCACGTTCGGCGCAACATAAGAGCCTTTGCGCACAATAGACCCTGGCACTGAGCGGAAACCGGCAGAAACAAAATCCCCGACATCCCAATCCCCGGTTTTCATAGGAACCTTATCCCACCAGCGCACCTCTTGCCCCTCACCGATCAACCCGTTCGGGTTTAAACGAAAAGACAGCAAAACGGCCTTTTTTAACCAGTCATTTACGACCCATTGACCACCGTTTTTTTCGGCAATCCGCATATCTCCGCTGTCCAGTCGGGACAAAGCCTCTTCAACCGCCATACGAATTTCACCTTGCGTCTGGACGGTGACTGTGCTGCGCTCTTCCCATGCAGCATTTATAATAGTTTGCATTTCGTTCATATCGGATTCCCTATGGTTTCGGCAAGTTCTTGCTTTGATAAAGTTTAGCCATAATTTCAAAAATAAAAGCAGTACTCCATCCGAACAAAATCATCCCGTTAATAGATGTCGTGCCCGAGAGAATACGCCACTCGTCGGTCAAAACAATGTCACCATACCCGACGGTTGTAAAGGTTGAGGTGGTAAAATAAAGAGCCGTATCCCAATCTCCCAGAGCCTCGGGTTCCAGATAGTAAAATAGAATCGTCCACATCCAGATATCAGCCATAATCGCAGAACCGATGACAAACACGCACACAATCAAGGTCGGCACAGTCCAGTACTTCCCGAACGAACGCACAAACGGCTTGGAATGGTTGTCAATAAACCTAAAAACCCAGTCACAGACAAAAGCGTGAAGAATGACCGTTAGGCCGATCATCAAAGCGCCAATAATGAGTTTGAAAAATAAAAACATAAAAAACTCCATTTCGAAGATGATGGAATAGTGCAGAAAACCTCTTGAATTTTCAATGACTGGAGAGACAAGGCTTGAAACTACCCCCTCTTTTCCTTGCCCATGTCATCCTGCATGTCATCCTGCATGTCATCCTGCATGTCATCCTGAGCGCATGCGAAGGATCTCCCTTTGAAATCACAAGACACTACACTGAGACCAGATCCCGCCTAAAGCGGGGATGACAGAGTATGTGAAACTCTGTTTCTCTGCGCCTCCGTGTTAAAAAGCTTGCCATTGTGTCCTGTTCTTAAGAAGAATGACTATATATTCAAAGTACTATAGACTACGGGGGAAAAACCCTTCAAACTCGGTTATTCATAAAGAATATAAAAAAATTAAGGAACGGAAATGAAGTTCAGATCATCCAAAATGCTCGCGCTTGCCATTATTCTGTCAATTGCAACACCAACGACAGCGTACGCAAAATCTGAAAAAACCACCCAAACAATGACGTACGATGTGTACGCTGGCGGCATCCATGCCCTCAATGCCAAATTGGCAATCACCTCTAATGATAAAGAGTATGAAATCACTCTATCTTCCAAAACCAGAGGATTCTTAAAGACCTTGGCACCATGGGCAGGCGTATTCTCTACAACAGGCATTTTCGATAAGGACAAACACCCTTTTCCGAAAAAGCACGCCTCTATTTCGACATGGAAAAGCTCGACAGAGGAAAAGAAGTACACGTACGACGGTCAAGGAAATTTCAAAAGTTACAGCGTTTCTGAAACCAAAAAGGATAAAGATCCGGTCGACAAAACACCAAAAGACCTTGATCCGGAGATCAGCAAAGGGACAACCGATGTCCTGTCTGCGACATATCAACTTTTACTGGCTCTGCCTCAAACAAAGAGCTGCACAGGAGATTCCTTGATTTTCGACGGAGATCGATCCTTCAAACTGGTGTTCAAAGAAACAAACACCGAAGCTTTAAAAGAATCCCGTTACAATATTTTCAACGGCGAAAGTATCTATTGTCAGGTCGAAGTCGTACCCGACAAAGGCAAATGGCGCAAAAAGCCGCGCGGTTGGTTGTCCATTCAGGAACAGGGGCGTAAAATCGGCTCACTCCCGACCCTGTGGCTGGGCCGTATGAATGAAAACGCCCCCTATGTGCCGGTCAAAATCCGCGTTAAAACCGACTACGGAACCCTTTTCATGCATCTGACATCCTATAGTCAAACCAATTAATTTTGTCACAAGGAACAAGCGACCGACGCCTAGTGGACCTAGGATAGGAGTGCAGTGACGATGTGACAGAGTTAATTGGAAAGACTATATAAGAACGAAAACAGCAAATAAACTCTGTCATCCTTTGCAATATTTAGTGACTTGAGACCTCTTTTCGCATAAGCAAAATGGGATTGGAGAAACATTTTGAAAAATCTAGCCCTAAAGACACAGACCACACCCCCAAAAATGACAAAATCCGTAAAAGACCTTGCTATAATCATTCTGGCTGCCGGCAAAGGCACGCGCATGAAATCATCTCTACCGAAAGTCCTGCACAAAATCGCAGGGGAACCGATGATCCGCCACATCCTGAAAACAGCCGAATCTTTAAAACCGTCCAAAATCGTCACAGTCATTTCCGAAAACATGGATGACGTAAAACAAGCTGTTGCCCCACATCCAACCGCAATCCAAAAACAGCAAAAAGGGACAGCAGATGCCGTCAAATCCGCCATGGCGGAACTCGGTGACTTTAAAGGAGATGTTCTAGTGCTCTATGGGGATGTCCCGCTTGTCACAAAAGAAACACTCGTGGCCCTTCTGGAACACCACCGCATGGGCAAGAATTTTGGTGCAACTGTACTCGCAATGGTTCCGCCGAATCCGACAGGCTACGGGCGCATTTTTCAAAACGCAGACGGGACACTCAAAGAAATCATCGAAGAAAAAGATGCCAACGATGATGAACGTCTGGTTCGACTGGTTAATTCCGGCCTGATGGTCATGGAGGGGGACAATCTTTCCGAACGCCTTGACCGTATCAAAAACAAAAACGCGCAAAAAGAATTTTATCTCGTCGACTTGCCGAACATTTTAAAAGAAGACGATCTGGAAACAGGCGTGATCCGTGGAGACTATTATGAGTTACGCGGCGTTAACTCACGGGCCCAACTCGCAGAACTGGAAATGTCATGGCAACACAGAAAACGCCTTGAGATCATGAATGATGGTGTAACACTTCTTGATCCGAACACGGTTTATTTTACCGCCGACACAAAAATCGGCCGCGATACCATCATCGGCCCGTCCGTTATCTTCGGCCCAAATGTTGAGATCGAAGACAATGTCGAAATCCGCGCTTTCAGCCATATCGAAGGGGCTAAAATCAAATCGGGAGCCTGCATTGGCCCGTTCGCACGCATTCGCCCCGATACTGTGATCGAACAAGACGCCCGCATCGGCAACTTCGTCGAAGTGAAAAACGCCCATATTGGGGAAGGAGCAAAAGCCAACCATCTGGGCTATATCGGCGATGCGGAATTGGGCGCACAGTCCAACTTCGGCTGCGGCGCAATTACCGTGAACTATGACGGGCAGAAAAAATCCAAAACCATCATTGGCGACAATGTCATGATCGGCTCGAACAGCTCGCTGATCGCCCCGATTGAAATCGGCAATGGTGCCTATATCGCAGCAGGTAGCACCTTAAGCAAAAACGTCGAACAAGACGCTCTTGTCATTGCGCGGGCAGAAACAAAATCCTTGGCAGGAAAAGCCAAAGGCAGACTGAAGTTAAAATAAAGTCCATCACCCTTGAGGGGAGAGGATTTAGGTGAGGGTGAATTGACCTCGCTGAGTAGTTAAAAATTTATATGAGCAGGAGAAAACAAGTAAATGTGCGGAATTATCGGAATCGTCTCGACAAAAAATATAGTCCCCTCAATCGTCGAAGGACTAAAACGCCTTGAATATCGCGGCTACGACTCGGCTGGTGTAGCCACCTTACAAGACAACGCCATCATCCGTTGCCGCGCCGAAGGCAAGCTGGTCAATCTGGAAGAGCGCCTGAAGCAAGCACCGATGGCTGGCACAATCGGTATCGGCCATACACGCTGGGCGACACATGGAGAGCCAACTGAGAACAACGCGCACCCGCACGCCACAAAACGTGTTGCAGTTGTCCATAACGGTATTATAGAGAACTACGCAGAATTGAAAGCTGAACTGCAAGGTCATCAAGTTCGTTTTGAAACGGATACGGACACGGAAGTCATCGCCCATTTGGTTGACCATTATATGACCCAAGGCGAAAAGCCCGAAGACGCCGCCCACAAAGCCTTTGATCGTCTGCGCGGAGCCTATTCTGTTGTTTTGATGTTCACGGGCGAAAATAATTTGCTAATTGGCGCTCGCCAAGGCACACCGCTAGCTATCGGCTACGGCGAAGAGGAAATGTATATCGCCTCCGATTCTTATGCGCTCTCCCCCTTCACCCGCAAAATTTGCTTTTTGGAAGACGGGGATCGTCTGGTCGTGACCAACGATAATATCCGTTTGATGAATGGCAAAAGAAAACCGGTAGATCGCCCCGTTCGCATCACGGCTCAATCCGGAGCCACCACCGGCAAAGGCGAATACCGCCATTACATGTTAAAAGAAATCTACGAACAGCCTGCCGTGATTGCCGACACTCTCAATAGCTTTGTGAACCCGACCACGGGTCGCATCACTCTGCCCAACGAAGTTCTGGAAGCTTTGCTGCGCGCACCACGCATCACACTCATTGCCTGCGGTACAGCTTACTACGCTTGTCTGGTTGCCAAATACTGGTTTGAAACTGTCGCACGTGTCTCCTGCGAAGTAGATGTCGCGTCTGAATTCCGCTACCGCGAAGCCCCGCTCCCCAATGACGGACTGGCGATCTTTGTGTCGCAGTCAGGAGAAACACTCGACACGCTCGAAGCCCTCAGATATTGCAAAAACGAACGCCAAATGTGCATGGCCATTGTCAACACCATAGAAAGCACCATTGAACGCGAAGCGCATCTCTGCCTTCATACATTGGCAGGCCCTGAGATTGGCGTAGCCTCGACCAAAGCCTTCACCACCCAGCTCACCACGCTGGCCTGTCTGGCTCTGTCTCTGGCCTCTGCCAAGGGAGTCATTACACAGGCTCAAGAAGCAGACCATGCCTATGAACTGCGCGCCATGCCGAAAATTGCTGCAACAATTCTCTCCCATGATGCGGAAATCCAGAATATCGCCAAAGACATCGCCCAAGCCCGTGACGTCCTCTATCTGGGTCGCGGCGCGCTCTATCCCATGGCTCTGGAAGGTGCATTAAAGCTGAAGGAAATCTCCTACATCCACGCCGAAGGCTACGCCTCGGGTGAAATGAAACACGGGCCGATTGCCCTCATTGACGAAAACGTGCCCGTAGTTGTCTTGGCCCCGTCCGACAGGCTGTTTGAAAAAACCGCCTCGAACGTTCAGGAAACCATCGCGCGCGGCGGCAAAGTCCTGCTGGTGACAGACGAAAAAGGCGCAAAAACCTTGGGGCCGGATTGCCAATGGGTCGTAACCATCGCCGAAATGCACCCCTTTATCACACCGATTCTCTATGCGCTGCCGATCCAGTTGCTGGCCTACCACGCAGCCGTCGCCAAAGGTACAGACGTCGATCAACCAAGAAACCTTGCCAAATCGGTTACCGTGGAATAAATATACTCCTGTGAGAGATACAATATTGAATAAATGCCTCTGGCTCGGTGTGCCTGTCGTGCTCATCCTGATCCAGTTGGCGATAGAAGTTTTTGCAAGCGACGCAACCAAAAAATTTCTATTGGAAGAAGGCGGCCCCCATGAAACCATGCAGGCCGTCACAATGTTTATTGCCTTTATCATGGCAACTTACTTAGCCATCCGCATCAAAGGCAAATGGCTAAAACTCTGGTTTGGAATTGCCGCCCTCGCCTCCTTTTATGTAGCAGGGGAAGAGGTTAGTTGGGGCCAATGGATATTCTACTGGGACACCCCCGAAGGCTGGGCACAGATCAATGATCAACAAGAAACCAATTTGCACAACACATCCGCATGGTTTGACCAGAAACCGCAGATTATCCTGCAAATCGGCGTACTGGTAGGCGGCATCATCATCCCGCTCCTGAAACTCTTTAAACCGGAAAAGCTCCCGACACGATTTAACGCCATCTACGGGGACTACCATTTGCTCCCGACCGCATTGATTGCCCTGTCTCTAAAGCTCTCGGACACTATACTTGACGCGATGCACTGGCACTTTTTCTATCGGGTCAGTGAAGTTTTGGAATTATACCTGTTCTATTTTGTTGCGCTTTACCTTTATTTTATGTTTAAAAAGGTGAAACGCTAATTACATAACAGGAAGGCCAAACAATGCTCCACGAAGCACTGAGTAATACATTCATCATTTCTGTCAGACCACAAGCAACCATCAAAGAAAGCACAACAGATAGAAGATTAGAAGAGATTCGCGAAACACTAAGCGAAAAAGCCGTGCGCATTATGGGATTTCAGGGAACACGTGGGCGTAGCTTAATTATAGAAGCAAATAAAGACAGCCTTTGGGATATTCAAAGATGTCTTGATACACGTCATCCAAACTGCTGGCAGATCAATAGTTGGGATCAAGGAACACAAAGCCCGGGTATGCTAGCCTTAAATCATAGCTAAGGTCAAAAAACCCTACGCCCTAATCAGCAGCCGCCTCTAACGCAGCCAAAGGGGCAGTGCCGCCCTGAACAACCGTCACCGTCCGTTGCGGGAATGGAATTTCGATTCCCGCCTTATCAAAGGCGTGCTTCATACGACGGTTAAACTCACGGCCGACATACCATTGCTTGATCGGAACAGTTTTAAGACGCGCCTTGATAACAACAGCATTATCTCCAAACTGGTCAACCCCTTGAATTTCCAGTGGCTCAAGAATGAGAGGCCCATAAACTTCGTCCTTTCTCAAATCTTCATCAACCTGTGCCAACACATCATAAACTTTATCTGTATCAATGTTATAGGAAACCCCGATATTGGCGACAAAGTAACTGAAATCCTTAGTCAAATTCTGGATGGTTGTAATCTCGGAAAACGGAACGGTATAAACAATCCCTGCAACATCCCTCAACTGAACTTTTCTAAGAGTGATCTGTTCAACTTGACCGGTATGCCCCCCCAATGTGACAACATCCCCGACGCGGAACAAATCTTCCAGAATAATGGTAAAACCGGAGAGGAAATCTTTGACCATCGTTTGCGCCCCGAACCCGATAGCCACACCGATCACACCGGCACCAGCCAACAGCGGCGTCACATTAATTCCGACCTCTGATAGCAGAACCAGACCAAACAAAATAAAAACAGCAATCATCACGACATTGCGAACAATCGGCAGTAAAGTTTTAACGCGTGTTTGGTTCTGACTATCCGCTTGTTTGAACATATAAGAGAGATAAATCCCGACTGCTTCCCAAATCACAGCCGCCACAAAAGCCACAAACAAGACAGTAAAGGAAGTTCCCAAGAAGGCGCGCATTTGCTCGCTTTCAAAGAATTGGTCGATAAAATCAAGCGACCAGATCTTACCCAGTGTATAAACTGTCATCGCTAAAATCAGTAATTTCAAAACAAACTGCAATACATTGGTATAAACACTAATCCGAGAAAGTTTGACCCCGATTTTTTGGGACAATTTATCAACCACCTTGATAATCTTGCGCGACATCTTGCGCACGCCCAAAAAGAACCCCAGCGCAATCAGCATAGCAATAGAGCTTCCGACAAACTGGCTCACCAGCGAAGAAGACAAATTATTGTCATCCAGAAAAGCCTCATAATTCTGCACGGCTTGGGATACACTGGCCCGAACACCAATAGCCTCGGTCAAAGGAGCAATAGCCTGTTCCTCTTCTTGTTTCTTTTGCTGAGCCACCAAAGATTTAAGATCAGAGACAAACTTCTCTCTGGATTGATCATCCTCCAAAGTCTCGATCAACTGCGAGACATCATCACCGGTTACGACCTCGGAGCCAACATCGCCTGTTCCGTCTTGCGCAAAAGTCGGAGAACCCCCTACGACAACGGCAAAAGCAAAGGAAAATACAAACAAAAATAAGGATATAAGGATATAATGTTTCATAACCCGACTATAAGTCTCTTATACCGAAAAACAACCCCCAAACACGCCAGCCACAGAACCGGAATTGACATTTATCTCCTCCATCCCTACCTTGAAACCGAAAAACCCTGAAAAAGAAGACAGACAACATGATTTCATTAATCGTTGCCATGGCAGAAAACCGGACAATCGGAAAAGGCAACGATTTGCCGTGGCACATTCCCGAAGACCTAAAATTCTTCAAGACAACAACAACCGGAAAGCCGGTCATCATGGGAAGAAAAACCTTCGACTCTATTCTCTCGAGAATAGGAAAACCGCTCCCTGGTCGCCCGCATTATATCATAAGCCGCTCTGCCGTAACCTACGAAGGAGTCACAGGATGTTCCTCTTTGGAAGAAGCCATAGAAAAAGTGAGAGCAGAACATCCTAACGCTGAGACCATCATCATGGGCGGCGCAAGTATTTACGAACAAGCTATTCCCTTAATTGACCGCATGTATCTGACAATTATCCATGGGGATGTGGACGGAGATGCCCACTTTCCCGAAGTCAATCCGGAAAACTGGAAACTAACAGACAAACGCGAATCTTCTGACGAAAACTGGTCGTATGAATTTTTGACACTCGATCGAAAACAATAATAAAGTGATTTAAACTCGCACAATGTCATTGCGAGGAGCGTCAGCGACGACGCAATCCAGATAGTGGCTTAAAAACTTCCTTTTCAAGCGAAGTTCCGAAGAACCGAAGAAAAAACACAATCACCCTCACCCGCAACCCCGTGCTTGACACGGGGTCTTTAACTCATCTTCCACCAGAGACCCCGTATCCCATACGGGGTTACCCTTCCAAGGAACCATATAGATCATGAACACGCTCTACCCATTCCCATATCCACCAAACTCTTGGTGCCTTGGGGGCTTGGTGGTTAAAAAATGAAACACGGAGGAACAGAGAAGCAGAGAATAGATACCCACGGGTAAACCCGTGGTTCTATGGCTACGCCGACAGATTGCCTTTGGTCAATCTGTCAATTACAGCTCCTGACGGAGCTGACCTAGCTGTCACCCCCGTGCAGGCGGGGGTCTGGATCCTCCTGCATTTTGCCGGATGCCCGCCTCCGCGGGCATGACAGCAGGCCGGCTCATTCATCCACGGCTCAA
>JAGRKB010000053.1 GCA_020442425.1 Alphaproteobacteria bacterium
CTGTTCTGTCTTCGACCGCATAAATTAAAAAAGCCCGACCAAATTGATCGGGCTAATTTTTTTTAAGGATTGAGGGGCGACCAGGCAGGATCTGATCCGTTACCAGGGGCACGAAGAAGATGTTCGTTGTGACCGGTTAGGTCTATGCTATAAAGCTGAGCCGCCCGTCCTTTTCCACTGGGGACTTCTTTAAAAAATGCCAATACACGACCATTTGGAGCCCAAGTTGGGCCTTCCATGTGGAAAGCGTTGCTTAAGAGTCTTTCCCCTTTCCCATCAGGGCGAATAACTCCAATATAGAATTGTCCTTTCAGCATTTTTACAAACGCAATCAAATCTCCACGCGGCGACCAAACCGGAGAGGCGTACCGTCCGTCGCCAAAAGTAATGCGATGCGGATTAGAACCGTCTGCATTCATCACATATATTTGTTGTGTCCCTCCACGATCAGACTCGAATGCTATTTTTGAGCCGTCGGGTGCGTAGCTTGGTGATGTATCAATGCTGTTGCTATTGGTAAGCTGCATAGAACGGCGCGATTTTAAATCCATAGAATAGATGTCAGAGTTTCCGTTCTTTGAAAGAGACATGACTACTTTACTTCCGTCGGGAGAAAAGCGCGGAGCAAAAGTCATGCCTTTAAAATCTCCAATGACTTCCTGACGGCCTGTTTCCAAGTCGTAAATATAAACGCGAGGCTTGTTTCCTACGTAAGACATATAAGTGATTGTCTGTGTACTGGGAGAAAAGCGCGGTGTAAGAACCAAATTGCTTCCGTCTGTCAAATAACGGTGGTTGGCGCCATCTTGATCCATGATTGCCAAACGCTTAATCCTTTTGGTAGCAGGTCCGGATTCTGCAATGTAGACCATGCGAGTATCAAAGTAGCCCCCTTCTCCTGTTAGGCGTTTATATATCTCATCAGAAATAATGTGAGCGATGCGTCGCCAGTTTTGCGGAGTGGTCATGTATGCCATTCCAGTTAATTGCTGCTGGCCAAAAACATCAAATAAGCGAAATTCAACTCTGGTTTTTCCGTCCGGTGTTCTAGTTACAGAGCCATTTACCAGTACTTGAGCATTGATAGCTTTCCATTCTGCAAACCGAATTTGGGTTTGCATGGAAGCTGAATCCTGAATAAAGGCTCGTGGGTCAACCAGACGAAATAGTCCTGTACTGCTGAGGTCTGAAGAAATTACTTGTGGGATAGAGGTTGCAAATTCAGCGCCTGCAGGATCTTTAGCTACAAAATTTGTAATGGCTATAGGAATGGGATTCATAGTCCCTTTGGTGACATCAACCCGCAATTCTGCATGGGCGCTATTCGAGCATGCTCCCAGTGCAAGAAGCCCTACAAAAAGCATCGTTACCATATGTTTCATTTTTCGCTCCTTAGAACATTTCTTTCGGGTCAAATACAATTCTCATTTCACGCCAGTCATCATACTTCTCTGGCGGTAAATTTAAAGGGGTACATTTAGGATTATTTAAAGCTCTGATAGCGGCGTCTGCTGCGGCGCGAAAAAAAGGGTCAGAAGAATATCTATGTTGATCCAAAATTTTAGCAGAACGAACGGTTCTGTCAGGGTTTACGATAACACCTAGCTCAACCGCTAAATCTTCGGCATTCATAGCTCCCGCCATAATGCTCCAGCATTGGCTAAGCTGATAGCGTAGCGCATCCATTTCCGTCATACTTAGAACATTGGTGAAGCGTCCCACGCTTGTTTGTTGATTTGCAGGTTCTGGTGTTTTTTCCTCTGCCTTTGAGTCATCGGGAGGTGTGAGATCATTTAGCAATGAATTAAAATCTTGCTCCTGTTTTTTGGGATCAGGTTTTTTCTCTTCTTTCTTTGGAGTTGGTTTCTTTTCCTCTTTTTTAGGCTCCGGTTTTTTTTGTTCAGGCTTCTTATCGGGAAGTTTTTCTGCCTTTTCTTCCTTTGGTGGGGGTTGCAATACATCCTCAGCAGGTGGTTTTGCCGTTTCCTCTTTCTTTGGAGTTGGTTTCTTTTCCTCTTTTTTAGGCTCTGGCTTTTTTGGTTCAGTTTTTACCGGAGGTTTGTCAGTTGTTGTTAATTCTCCGATATTATCAACCAACTGTACGGGAATAGGCTCAACAATTTCTAGGTCACTTTTCCAATGCATACTTCCAAATATAATAAATAGAAAAACCACAATATGGATCAACACCGAGACAATTAGCGGCGTGCCTGTCTCGTAAGATGATCCTTGTCTTGTACTCTTGTTGTCTTTTGGGTCGGCAACCATCGGTTAAGAAGTTCCTATTTTCTGGACGGCGCAGCTGGTTCAGTTATCAGTGCAACTTTTTTGTAGCCGGCTTTATTGATTGACCCCAAAACTCCCATCACGTCGCCATAGGAAATGCCTTGGTCAGCCTTTATAAATACGCGGCGCTCAAAGTCATCTCCTGTAATTGCGGAGAGTTTGATTGTTAGTTCTTCCTTTGAAACTTTTGTTTCTCCGATGAAGATATCGCCTTGTTTATTAACTGCAACTTCAAGAGGCTTCTCATCTTTGTCGGAAACAGGACCTGCTTCAGTTTTCGGCAAATCAACCTGTACCCCTGCGCTTAAAAGTGGGGCTGTAATCATGAAGACAATCAGCAAAACCAGCATCACATCAATAAACGGCGTAACGTTAATTTCTGCCATTGGGCGGTAGGCTCGACGGTAGGAGCTATGACTTCCCGTACTATGATTATTTTGAATGCTTATTCCCATGTTCGAACTTTCTCTATGCTACTTTTTGAGATTTGGCTCCAGCATTGCTGCTTCCATTTTCCTGAGCGTCCAAATGGCGCACCATGATCGAAAGAAACTCTCCGCTAAAGGTGTGGAGACGATCCCCATATCTTGCAAGCGATGTTGAGAATACATTGTATGACACCATTGCCGGAATGGCTGCCACCAATCCCATTGCCGTTGCAAAGAGAGCTTCGGCAATCCCAGGCGCAACCACCGCAAGTGATGTATTATTCATTGCGGCAATAGCTGTGAAGGAATTCATAATCCCCCATACCGTTCCGAACAATCCGATAAAGGTTGCTGTTGAACCCGTTGTTGCCAGAAAAGTCATACCACGTTCCAGCAATTGCATTTCCCGACCGATGGCCAAAGACATGGAGCGTTCCACACGTTGTTTTAGGCTAGCTTGAAGACTTTCTGATTTGGGAATACCTGCGGCGACCCCTGCTTGCCATTCTTCCATCCCTGCTGTGAATGTGGTTAAAAGTGGGTCAGGTGGACTTTTCTTTACACGTTGAAAGAGTTTGTCGAGGGCTTCGCCTGACCAGAATGCATCTTCAAAACGATCTGCACGACGATTGAGTTTTTTTAGTGTCATGCGTTTCGATATGATAATTGTCCAGCACCAGATCGACATAAAAATCAGCAAGATCATTACGGATTTGACAATCATGTCCGCATTCATAAACAATCCCCATACGGATAAATCATGAGTAGGAGCTGCGATTGCTCCTGTAGCTATGGTTGAGATTGTGTCTGATGCAACAGGCGTTGTAGCTGTTAGGGATGCGTCCGGCATGTTTTATTCCATTTCTTTTACAAATTGGGCTTTTATTGAATTCGGTATTTTTGTGGGGCGGCCTTCAGTGTCATCGATAAACACCAATAGAACGGTCATAACGAAGATTTCTCCCCCGTTTTTTGCAACTTTTTGTTCCATGACAAAACTGGTATTTTTTATGGATAAGATGCGTGTTTGAACAATCAGGGAGTCATCCAGTCTGGCGGGCTTAAGATACTCGGCCTCGATCTTTTTGACAACGATAATTGTGCCTGTTTCGGCTCTAATTCCGCTATTTTCAAAGCCTAGAGACCTTAGATATTCTGTTCTCGCCCTTTCGCAGAATTTCAGGTAATTGGCATGATACACTACTCCGCCCGCATCAGTGTCGTCATAATATACTCTGACAGGGAAATCATGGGTTATCATTATTCAAATAGTCCTGATTGATCGGCAGTTGATTGTGGCGGGGTAATTCCCAAATACACATATCCCGCAGCAGAAAGCATTCTTCCGCGCGGGGTTCTGTTAATCAAACCTTGCTGCAACAGATATGGTTCCACAACATCTTCGATCACATCGCGTTGTTCAGCCAAAATAGCCGCCATGGTTTCTATCCCTACGGGGCCGCCATTATATTTATCTGCAATCGTTTTGAGGTATCGACGATCCATGCTGTCTAGGCCTGTATGGTCTACATCCAAGCGATTGAGGGCTTCATCAGCCGATCTTGTATTGATTGTGCCGCTGCCAAGAACTACTGCAAAATCCCGTACGCGGCGGGTTAGACGTCCTGCCAGACGTGGGGTTCCGCGACATCTTTTGGCTATTTCGTACGCGCCATCATCAGTGATTGAGATATCCAGTAGGCGAGCAATGCGTTTTACAATGGTTGAGAGCTCGGCATGATCATAAAATTCCAGTCTAAGTGGAATACCGAAACGATCTCTCAATGGGTTCGTAAGCAAACCTGAACGGGTTGTTGCGCCCACAAGCGTAAAGGGAGGTAAGTCAATTTGTACCGAGCGGGCGGCAGGGCCTTCGCCAATCACCAAATCCAGTTTGCGGTCTTCCATCGCAGGGTAAAGAATTTCCTCAACGGCGGGGTTCAGACGGTGGATTTCATCGATAAATAGTACGTCATAAGGTTGGAGGTTAGTCAGGATAGCCGCCAAATCCCCTGCTCTGGCAATAACAGGGCCAGAGGTTGCCCGAAATCCTACGCCTAATTCACGGGCGACAATCTGTGCCAGTGTGGTTTTCCCCAAGCCCGGAGGCCCATAAAACAAGACGTGATCCAGCGCGTCTTTTCGCGCCTTTGCAGCTTCAACAAATACTTTAAGATTTGCTCGTAAGTCCTTCTGCCCTATGAATTCTTCTAAGGTCTGCGGGCGCAATGCTCCGTCTTCGCCCTTTTCTTCTTCAAAGGCCGTTGGAGTTAACTCGTTGTCTTTGGCGATTTGAGTCATTCAAATGTTCCGATTCGGTTGATTTTCCTAGTTTGCGATAGCTAGACGCAGGGTTCAAGTCCATTGTGCGCAGCTTTATAGAAAATTATTGACCCTTTCTTTAATTTGTCCTAATTACAGCAAATAAGAATTTCATAGGGAGATATAAATGTCAGCAAGTTCAGTCACTCCATTTCCACAAGTAGCCCAAGAAGATGTGGATACAGCTCAAGTTCTACCAGATGAATTAGAGTTAGCAGAAGAATTGGATGATGAAACTGATGGGAATAGTCTTTCTGAAGAAATTAAAAAACTAGGTTATGATAGCCCTATACGTCAAGCTGCTGAAAAATTCACAGAAGAAGCTCGGCAAGCAAAGGCTTTACTAGAAACGAGAAAAAAAGATTCTTCTGTCTCCAAGCCAAAATTTGATGACTATGTCGCGGAAATTTCCAGACTGGCTACCGCACATTTTCCAAGCAGCCTTAAAGGTTCGGCGCCGTATAAATTTTTGGCAGCCTACCCTCTCATAAGAAGTGCATGGAATAAAACTTTAGCTCATGAATTTCACATGGGAAACCAGATTGGAGGAAAAGAAAATAAACTTACCTCTGCAGAACTTAGGAAACGCCATTCTTCGCTATTTCTTGTCACACTCAAAAATTTGGGACTATTAAGTCGCAAGTCGGATCGAAAAACTGTGCTCGGAAATTTGGTTAGAGATTTTTTCACTTATCAAGAACAATGCAAAACAGACGGTTCAAAGGCTTTAGGTACCAAATTGATACCACTGAAAGTTTTTAACGACCTTTTTGGACCTGTTTTGAGAGAATATCCGCCAAGAGACCCAAAATATGATATTAATATGGAACTTTTTGAGTTGGCTTTACTCTACAGAGAAAACAAGTTTCTTTTAGGAGATTCCGATTCAATAGCTGAGGCACAAAATTATGCTGCCTATATCAGCACCATGTTTGATGAAGAAGGCATTAGGAAAGCGTACACTCTTCTTAAGAAACAGGTTGTCCAAGCCCTCTCTGAGAAAAAGTCATTGGATTTATCGAGCATTCATGGGGCAAGAAGCTATTTGCAAAGTTTTATCTTGGCTCTTGGATCTAATACCCCTCAGACAATTCGTGAGGATGCGTTTAATACTATTCAAGGCTGGTACAATGATCCATTAAAAAGCCTTGGTAAAGACCATTTGGAAATTAATCGGGGCAAAACTCCACAACCGTGGGATTGTGAAGTTTTACCAGTTCTAGAAGCTCGTGAAGCTCTATTACCGGAAACATTTAACCGTGAGCATTTGGAAGAAATTGCAGATAGAATTCTTGAAGGCTTCCCTAACTCACTTAGCGTTGCCTTAGATAAAATCCGAAAATACGCCAAACTTTGTATTAAGGATGACAAACAGCAAGACTCTTATGTTTTGAAATTTATTGTTCCGAGATTTATTGCAAAACTAGACTCTACTTTGGAAAGCGGCGATATTGATAACGTTAAAAAATCTTTTGAGAGTCTCTTTGAATTGGAAAGAGACACAAAAGTATCAAGAGAACCAATTTCAGTTTTTAATAATGTACATTTGGTAGATGATGCTACCCGTGAAGAGTATTATGATCAAATTAGTTACAGAATCTGTTTGGCCTCATACCGAGGGTTTTTTGGTGATGGTGAGGCGGCAGATCAATTTACATTGATGCTGGAAAGCAAGTTAGCCAATTCATTATTGACCCCCGCCCAGCGCGTAGAATGGCTTAAAGAAAATACCGAGCATGCCTCCGCTTTAAAAGACACTCGAGTCTCATTAAAAGAAAGTTTTTCGTTAGTCAGTTTTGTTGCAAAAGAACTTGCCGGACTGGTTGATATCGCAAGCAAAGAAGATAAAGATGCTGTTGTTAGTATAGGGGATATAAGCGCCGGAAAAGTTCGCGGTAAACTGATTATTGTCTTCCATAGGGCTATTTATGAAGGCAAGGAAAAGGAAAAACCTGTAACTGGGGTTGTTGTTGAATTTAATGGATCTGCGATTGATGACCATAAGAATGTTTCCTTTCATTCGATTGAAGGATATCGCATAGGTCTAAAAAGTGGCAGTCACACTAGCTTGCCTGTGATAAATGAGGTTCTTCTTCATCAGTATAATAGAATACTTGATGCTGACTCAGTTGGTTATAATTTCCAGAGCGCTGATAAGGCTCCAGGATTGGCATAGAGTTAATTAGAAAGATCGTGTAGAGCACTTTTTAAAAGTGCATCAAATGCGGGATTGTCGTTGGTTGATTTTTGACGGGCGGCGATCACTGCACTGAAGGCTTCGGAGCGTCCATATCCCAAATTTACCAGAGCTGAAACCACGTCTTGATCTATTGTCAGATCAGGCGCTATTTCTGTCGCAGATGATGTTTCCTGTTTTGATTTTTTGGGTACTTTTTGCGCTGGCTGTGCTGACGGCGATGGCTGATGAGCTACGGCTCCCAAAGTCATATGTTGAACTTTATCTTTTAGTTCTGATGCAATACGTGTGGCAAGTTTCGGCCCAACACCGTCGGCTTGCCTTAAAGCGTTGACATCATTTGAAGCAATGACAATTGCCAAACGTTCTGCAGGACAAACTGTTAAAATGGCTAAGGCTGATCGTGCGCCGACCCCCTGAACTCCAGTTAATAAACGGAACCAATCCCGTTCCTGAATAGATGAAAATCCATAGAGATGGATATGGTCTTCACGGACATGGGTTTCTATCATTAAGGATGCGGGGTTTCCAATTCCACCTATCAAGCCCAATGTTCTGCCACTTGCGAAAACATGGTATCCTACTCCACCGACATCCAGTATCAGGCTATCGTTCATCAGGGTGTCAATTGTTCCGGTTAGTTTGGCGAACATTTTATCTTCCTTGTTATTCTGAGCGTAGCGAAGAATCTCTCTAAAAGAAAGGGAGATCCTTCGCCTTTGGCTCAGGATGACATTTTTTTATGTCTGTTTGGAATATGATGTGCATGGCAAATTGCAACGGCTAATGCATCGGCGGCATCGGCGGTGAGCTGCCCTGCTGTTGGGAGCAAGACTTTGATCATCATTCCGATCTGGTCCTTTCCGGCGTGTCCTACGCCGACTACTGATTTTTTAATGGTATTTGCCGAATATTCGGCGACATCCAGACCTGCCCTTGCCGGAGCTACGATTGCTACTCCTCGCGCCTGCCCCAGCTTGAGCGAGGAGGCTGCGTTTTTATTAACAAATGTTTCTTCGATTGCCGCGCTATCGGGTTTCCATTGCTCAACAATTTGTGAGAGTTCTCTATCTATTCGACTTAATCTCACTGCCATCGACTCTGAGGACTTGGAAAGAATTGCGCCTGCGGCAAGGAAAGACAGGCGAGATCCTTCAGACTCTATTATCCCCCACCCTGTTCTTTCCAATCCCGGATCAATCCCCAATATCCTCATTAGATCAACCTGCTGCTGCCAATTTCTTAAGGTCTTCTTCACTAACCTCAAAATTGGTAATCACATTTTGAACATCATCACTGTCTTCCAATGCATCGACCATTTTCAAGATTGTCTCTACGGTATCGGCATCAACCATGGACATGACATTCGGTAAAAATGTCAGCTCTGCTTTTTCTGCTTCGCCAAATTTCTCTTCTAATGCGTCTCGAACGGCAATGAAATTGTCTGTTGAAGCTGTGATTGCGTGGCCTTCACTATCGCTTTCAACGTTATCTGCTCCGGCTTCGAGGGCTGCTTCAAACATTGTATCTGCGTCGGCAACGTTTAAAGGGTAGCGGATTGCACCTACGTGATCAAACATGAATCCAACAGATCCGGTTTCTCCTAAATTTCCGCCATATTTACTAAAACAGGAGCGCACGTAAGATGCTGTACGGTTTTTATTATCTGTTAATGCTTCGACGATAACAGCCACACCATTTGGTGCGTACCCTTCATAACGGATTTCTTCATAGTTATCTGTATTTCCCGCCCCTGTTCCTGCATCAATTGATTTTTTAATGCGGTCATTGGGCATATTTTCTGCTCTGGCTGCAGCTATCGCATTTCTGAGGCGTGGGTTTGCGCTAGGGTCTCCGCCACCCATTTTCGCGGCCACTTGAATTTCGCGGCCTAATTTTGTGAATATTTTGGCGCGTTTTGCGTCTGCGCGTCCCTTTTTATGCATAATATTCTTAAACTGGGAATGACCAGCCATATTTCCGCTCCATTAGTGATTTTTAGCAGTTTTCTTAGCCCGAGGTAGCATGAGGGCTGAAGAAAAGCAAGTATCCCTCCTTTCTTAACACTCTTTTGACTAGTTAGACGTAATATTACTCAATCTGGTGTGGTCTAAGCGCCTGTAATTTACTATAATTATATAAGTAAATTTGCTTCTGAGTCTGATTTTCATCGTTAAATATTTTACCTCCGGGTGATGCATCTAAATGAGCTATAAATTTGACAAAATTAGAGTGTTGGTCGTTGAAGACAACATTCCTATGTTGGAAATTTGCAAGTCTCTCCTTCTGACTTTTGGAGTTGGGGAGGTTTTATCTGCTAAAAATGGCGTTGATGGTTTTGATATTTTTTGTAAGGAAAATCCTGATATTGTCCTTGCCGATTGGATGATGCAACCCATGGACGGCATCTCTCTAACCAGAAGGGTCAGAAATGATCCAGCTAGCCCAAACCAGTATGTCCCGGTTATTCTAATGACAGGATTTAGTGAGAAAAAACGAGTTGTACAAGCTCGGGATTCAGGCGTAACTGAATTCTTGGTTAAACCTTTTACTGCCAAAGATTTGTATAAAAGGATTGCACAGATTATTGAGCGCCCTCGTCAATTTGTTCGCTCAGAAGATTTTTTTGGTCCTGACCGACGCCGAAAAGCTGTTGTGAATTTTGACGGCCCTTATAAAAGGGAAAGCGATGCTGATATGGCAGCTCTCCAAAAGAAACGTATGAAAGAAGCCTCCAAGCAGCTTGACCGGTTGCGTAACAAAGCCGGATTATCCAAAGGAGATAAATTCGGTGCCACTGACATAGATTTTACGTGAGATGTGAATGCCCAAAAAAGACGATACACATTTTAACATGACCAAAAAAAGGACGGTGGATTTTCACACTCCGCCAAATAGCTTGAAGTATAAGGTCGGGCAAGGAGGATTGTCTGACGATATTCTAAGCAAAGCTCAAGCTTTGTTAGAAAATAATACAACTGATTTCCGACCTTTGGGAGAAATGTATCTGGACTCTATGATGCGAGGAATTAATGCAGCTAAAGCATGTCCTGACAGCACAACGCAAGATGAAACTATCATTGCTGCTATTTTGTTCCCTGCCATGCAATTAAAAGCTAACGGCGGGATGTTTCATTACAATCTCGTGACCTCTATTTCGGATCGCCTTATCCAGTTTCTCGAAGTTATCGATGAGATTGATCCTGATGCTATTGAAATCGTCATGGCATTTCATACGACCATTCGCGCTATTCTTTTGGGACAGATACGCGGGGATGGCGGCCAGCGTGGAAGCGATTTAATGAATGCTCTTGTCGATGCTTGTTATCGATATTTCGAAAAATATCCTGACAAGAAGCCTGACTAATTTTATTCCGAAATTTACTTAAGCGTTTTGTAATCTTGGGCCGCGACGTATGGGGCGAATGGACTTTGCTAAACCGGTGTTATTATCCGTTTCTATTAGTGTGCCGCACATGGTTCCATCTCCCTCGGCGGGAGATAATCTTTCGAAAGAAATTTTTCTGCTAAATCGCATGATGGGCGTGTCTTTTTTCATTCCTATTACACTGTTGTAATCTCCGGTCATTCCTGCATCTGATTGAAAAGCCGTTCCTTGGGGAAAAATTTGTGCATCTGCCGTCGGGATATGCGTATGTGTTCCGACTACAGCGGAAACTCTTCCATCCAAATAATGTGCTAAAGCCATTTTTTCTGATGTTGCTTCAGCATGGAAGTCCACAAAGATTGCATTGACCTTTTCATTTAATTTATAAGTTTTTAATAGAACATCAATCGCATTAAACGGATTGTCCAATGGGTCCATGAATAATTGCCCCATGGCATTGATAACCAAAATTTTCTGTCCGTTGGGTAGTGTGTGCACGACCCAACCATTTCCCGGAGTTCCTGCTGGATAATTGAGCGGACGGATTAATTTTTTTTCTCTCTCAATGTAGGGAATGACTTCCCTTTGATCCCAAGAGTGGTTTCCAAGCGTAATCACATCGACGCCGAGGTCAAAGAATTCTTTGCAAATTTTATCGTTAATACCTATGCCGTGGGCAGCGTTTTCGCCATTGACAATGATAACATCAGGCTCGCATTCGGCTTTAACAGTCGGTAAGTACTGTGCCAAAGCATCCCGCCCTGATCTTGCGGCAACATCGCCAATAAATAAAATCTTCATGCGTTCTCCTTACGTCATCCCGTTGGCATATTCCGGAGGAATATCAGCACGAACGGGATCCGGAGATTTGTACAGCAAAGCTGTATCTACTATTGACCGGATCCCCGCCTTCGCGGGGATGACATGATGATATCGAACTGTAAAATAGCTAGGGGCGAAAATCAAAGACTCTTTGTTCTGTAATCACCATATCGAGCTTTTCGTCATGGGGCTCGGTGGGTAATGCCAGCAGAACGGCCTGTGTCGAGTAGGCATACCCTACGGCTAGAATGTTTTTCTCTGCCCTTAGGGATTTTAGGGTCGCGTCGAAATGTCCCTGCCCTAGACCCATTCTATTTCCAACCTGATCGAACGCTAGAAGAGGCACAACCAATATATCGGGAGCGATAAAATTTGGCTCTGCAGGCTCTTGAGTTCCAAAGGTTGATGATTGCAGTTTTGTGGATTTGCTCCATTCGGCAAAGAGTAAAGGCTGGGCTTTTCCCTGAATGATAGGAAGTGCCGTTTTAATACCACTTTTCCAGAGCTCTTCTGCTAATGGAAGAGTATCGAGCTCATTCCCCATTGGAAAATACAGAGACACAATTTGATTTGCAGAAGGTTTTACAGCTCCCATAAAGATTGACGCGGCTTCTTCAGACCAACTCGGGTCAATGTCCATTTGATCGCGTTGTTCGCGTGCAAATTGACGAATTTCTCTTTTGGCTGAAGTCATTTGTAATCCTTTTATAGGTGGGAGCCACAAAAGCCGTGTCAGCGAATAATCCGCGATGACCCTGAAAAACAGGTGGGCGCCGTAATATCCAAAGCCACGGCGATGGACAGGGACAGCTCCCTCGCAAGATTTGTATCGGTCAGTGGGAATAATGGCCGATCACGCACCCCGCAGCATCCCGCAAGGGTTATACATGAAACTATTTTCAAATACAAAGATTATGAAGCTTGCTTGGTACGGGCGCAGATTTGCTCTACTCTTGCAGTCATTCTCGAAATTAATGAGTTAATTTCCTGCTCATCCGAAGGAGCCAATCCCTGATATGTAATGGTTTTTGGTTCATTAGCATCAATATTCGCAGCTCTAAGTTTTTCATGCATGTCAAAAACTTCATCTGCCAACAAAAGGGAGGTCAGCATCATGGCTTGAGACTTGCTACCCGCTGCAGCATCAGCAACTTCGCGAACACGTTGCTCTACATAATTTCCCAGTTGGAAGACACGATCTTCCTGACCATCATCGCATGCCACGTGATACTGTTTTCCGTCAATTTGTAATGTAATATCTGCCATTTTATTTTATTCCCTTCCCTATGCTCCGGCTTCTTTCAGGAGACGTTGAACCTTATCAATTGTTGAATCCAGCTTTCCTGCCAAAATCAAAGCATTTTGATCATTCGCAACTTTGGAAGGCTGCTGAGGCGCGCCCCAAACTTGTCCGAACAGATCAATTTGAGGGTCTGCTGATTTTTTACCTTTGGAGGCTTTTGCTTCCGCGACTTGTCGATGTGCTTTTTCAAGCTCTTCTTTCATTGCCAAGCGCTCTGCTGCAAGGGTCGCTGTTACACGAGAATGGACTTCTTTTTCGATGTGCTTTTGAGCATCACGAGAAATGCGATTGGCAAAATCTTCGCTTTCCTTACGAATGGCATGAGCTTCCATTTCGGCGTTTGCCAATTGGCGAGCCAATTCTTCAATATGACC
Source organism: Alphaproteobacteria bacterium (assembly GCA_020442425.1). Classification (GTDB taxonomy): domain Bacteria; phylum Pseudomonadota; class Alphaproteobacteria; order Micavibrionales; family Micavibrionaceae; genus UBA1573. The sequence continues at coordinate 13,121 of JAGRKB010000053.1, forward strand.
TTCTTTTTGGATAATTATATCCTCAAGACCAGTGATAGCGTCATTTAAATAGCTTAAATGTTCGTATAATTTTTCTGAGGACATTTCGCTCCCTGCCTGTTGGGGTTTGTCACAAACTTATTCCGGAATTTTTACAGGCTATCAAAGGAAAATTAAGCGCGTCAATATGGGTTCACTCATTTTCTAAGAGTTATACCCATATCTTATTCTTTTTGTTGAGGTTATGGTTAGAAGCAGAAGCTCCTTGTTATTTCCATATAATCAATCTTTCCTTCTATCTCCACTGAAGCTTCTATAGTTGCATTAGCATTTTGCGGTAATTCAACAGTAATTGAAGGGAAATCTTGTCTAAATAGCAGATGAGTGCCATACGGTCTTTTTACTTCCGTCAGTTCGTCGCGCACTAATTCTGACAAAGTAGGAATGTTATCGTCGGATAGCTGCACATGGCAAAAAATAGCATTTCTTAAAAGGGCTTTATAAGTCGTTTTGCCTTTCTCAATCGGGCATATATCCCCCACACCACATTTTCCAATAATTTTTATCTTGGTCACTTTTGCTGGTAAAGCAACATTTAATCCGCGCTGAGCCGACTTTCCAAAATCGTCCATAAAACCTCTCCTGATATTTTTGTTTTTTAACGAGCTACTTCCCAAACAATGCGGAATTTTTGACAAAAAAGTCTCGCAATTCGCTAAAAACCCGTTATAACTTTCGATGAATTTTTTTAGCATATGACAAGACAAATATTAAAGGATTTTTTTATGATTTCTGCTGCAACTGCTCAAGCATCCTCTTCCACTCAAACAGATTTGCGTCAGATGGCGAATGCTATCCGCTTCTTGGCGGCTGATGCTGTTGATAAGGCAAATTCCGGTCACCCCGGCATGCCAATGGGGATGGCAGATGTTGCGACTGTCCTTTGGTCCAAGTTTATGAAGTTTGATCCTAAATCTCCAACTTGGGCTGATCGTGATCGCTTTATACTTTCAGGTGGTCATGGCTCGATGCTTCTTTATGCGGTCAATTATCTGACTGGCTATGACAAGATTTCTATCGAAGAGATTAAAAACTTCCGTCAGCTTCATTCCCTAACTCCGGGTCACCCTGAAGTGATGCAAGATGCCGGGATTGAGATGACAACCGGGCCGTTGGGTCAAGGGATTGCAACTGCAGTCGGTTTTGCCTTGGCTGAGCGGATGCATGCCGCGCGTTTTGGCGCTGACCTCGTTAATCACAAGACATACGTTATGTGCGGAGATGGGGATTTGATGGAAGGGATTTCTCATGAGGCTTGTTCTTTCGCAGGTCACATGAAGCTCTCTAATCTTGTTGTGATGTATGATGACAACAATATTTCGATTGATGGTGACACCTCCCTCTCCTTCACTGAAGATGTTTTGAAACGTTTTGAGGCTTACGGATGGGCAACAGACCGTGTGGACGGACATAATTTTGAAGCAATTGAGGCAGCACTCGCCAAGGCACAAACGTCTGATCGCCCTGTTATGATTGCTTGTAAAACCAAAATTGGTTTTGGCGCTCCTAACAAACAAGGCACACATGGCGTTCACGGTTCTCCGCTTGGGTCTGACGAAAATGCTGCGGCACGCGCGCATTTGGGTTGGACGGCTGCTCCGTTTGAAATTCCTGCTGATATTTTGCATGCTTGGCGCAATGTCGGCACGCGCAATCAAGCAGCTCGTGTTGACTGGGACAAGCGCTTAGCTGCGTCTTCTGCTAAGGCAGAATTTGAGAAATCTTATTCGGCTGATTGTTCAGATGTTGTATCTGCTGTCATGGAAGATGTTCGTAAAGCATTTGCTGCTGATAAGCCAAAGCTTGCGACACGTGCCTCTTCAGGTAAAGTTTTGGAATATCTTGTTCCTAAAATGGCAAACCTGATTGGCGGGTCTGCTGATTTAACTCCATCTAACAATACTCAAACAAAAGCGTCTTCTGTTGTGTCTCCTGCCAATGGATATGCGGGGCAATATATTCATTACGGTGTTCGCGAATTTGCGATGGGCACTATTATGAATGGCCTTACTCTCCATGGTGGATTTATTCCGTATGGCGGAACATTCATGAGCTTTACAGATTATGCGCGTCCTGCCATTCGTTTGGCGGCTCTTATGAAGCAGCGCGCCATTTATGTTATGACCCATGACTCCATTGGCTTGGGTGAAGATGGCCCTACGCACCAACCTGTTGAACATTTGGCTGCGCTGCGCGCTATTCCGAACTTGTTGGTGTTGCGCCCTTGTGATGCCATGGAAACTGCTGAATCTTGGGAGTTGGCTTTGAACAATTCAACTGGCCCAACTATTCTGGCTTTGACACGTCAAGGCGTTCCTGCTCAACGTGATGATGATTTGGAAAACAAATCTGCTCGTGGGGCCTACGTCTTGTCCGAAGCATCTGCAGAACCAAAAGCCGTGTTGTTCGCGACAGGTTCCGAAGTGTCCTTAGCTATGGCTGCTCAGAAAGATTTGGAGAGCCGTTCTATTCCAACACGCGTTGTGTCTGTGCCTTCGTTTGAATTATTCCGTCAGCAAGATGATGCTTACCGCGCATCTGTTTGTGGTCCTAAAGCAGCTATCAAAGTTGCGTGTGAAGCAGGTATTCGCCAAGGATGGGATGCGATTATCGGATCAGACGGTGCGTTTATCGGCATGACAGGTTTCGGAGAGTCTGCTCCCGCAGAAATTCTCTATCGTCATTTCGGCATCACTTCCGAGGCGATTGTTGACGCTGTTACGAAGAGGGTTTAATCCCTCTTCTTTTCTTGTGTTTTATTTAACGCAAAGCACGCAAGGAACGCAAAGAGCATGGAGAAATTTGGTACAAAAAACCTGATTAAATATTTGACGCTTTTCTATTTGTGCATATTTTTTTCCATTCCTGCATATGCAGAAATAGGAAGATTTACTTTGGAAATCGCAATCATTGAAGGGAACTTTGTTAAAGATGAAGACTTATTTAATAAGATTATCGCATTATCAACTGATGACAACTTACCTACAGATCTCCCTCCAAAAATAGCTGACACCATTCAAACGTTCTGGCATGAAGCTGCCGTTAGAGCTTGCCACTCTTACACTAAATCCGTAATAAATGAGAAATATGAACACAAAACATTACAACAAATGAAAGATAGTACCGATAAAATTAAAGAGGAAGTTGATATAATAAACTCAAATTGTAGGTATAGCTTTTACATAGAGAACTGGAAGAAAATATCCTCAATGATAAATGAAAAATTTATGATTTTAAGGTGCTCTAAAGCTTCAACATTTAGTATTAGAGGTCTTTCCTGTCGCTTCAACGGCTACAAAACTAAAACTGATTATATAGTAAAATAACCGGATATTGTTAACTTACTTTGCGTTCTTTGTGTGCCTTGTGTTTTAAAAAACTTAAAAACAAAAAATGACCGAATTACCTGATTATATAAACCAGATTTCTCGCCAAGTTTTTGACGCCGCAGTTCATGTTCATTCTACGCTAGGCCCCGGACTTTTGGAGAAAGCATATGAAGAATGTCTTTTTTATACTCTCCAAAAGAGAGGGCTTAAAGTAGCCAAACAAGTTGAACTTCCTATTATTTTTGAAGAATTAACTGTTTCGAACGCTTTCAGACTGGATATGCTTGTGGAAGATCAGATTATTCTGGAACTTAAATCCTGCGAAGCTATATCTCCCCTTCATATGGCTCAAATTTATACCTACTTGAAATTAACAAAAAAACCTTTAGGAATGATATTGAATTTTAATTCCAGACTTATGAAGGACGGAATAAAAAGAGTAATTATGACTCAGCAGGCTAATGGAGAAAAACATGACTGTAAAAGTAGCAATTAACGGGTTTGGTCGTATTGGGCGCTTGGTTTGCCGCGCTCTTTATGAATCAGGTCGCAATGATGTTGAACTGGTTGCCATTAATGATTTGGCGAACACAGAAACAAATGCGCATTTGTTGAAATATGACTCCGTTCACGGACGTTTCCCGTTTGATGTGGCGGCAGATGGCGATGACATCATCAAAATTAACAACAAGCCTGTGAAAGTTTTCTGCCAACGTGATCCTGCACAAATCCCTTGGGGTCAGTATGGCGTTGATATCGTTCTGGAATGTTCAGGCGTTTTCACATCCCGCGAAAAAGCAGAGCTTCACTTGCAAGGTGGCGCGAAAAAAGTTTTGATTTCTGCACCTGCAACTGATGAAGATATCACCGTTGTGTTTGGAGTGAACTCAGACAAGCTGGAAGCAGGTCACAAGATTGTTTCCAATGCGTCTTGTACTACGAACTGCTTGGCTCCTGTAGCATATGCTATTCAGCAATCCATTGGCATTGAGCATGGCTTTATGACGACCATTCACTCTTACACAGGTGATCAAAACACTGTTGATACGATGCATAAAGATTTGCACCGTGCACGTGCGGCTGCGGTCAACATGATCCCGACTTCTACAGGCGCTGCGAAGGCTGTCGGTAAAGTATTGCCTGAATTAAAAGGCAAGTTGGACGGTGTTGCGATCCGTGTTCCAACCCCTAACGTGTCATTGGTTGATTTGAAATTTGTTTCCAAAAAACCAACAACGGTTGAAGAGATTAATGCTGCTGTAAAAGCTGCTGCTGATGGTCCTTTGAAAAATATTCTCGGATATTATGCAGAACCATTAGTTTCAACAGATTTTAACCATGACGCCCGTTCTTCTATCTTCTCATTGGAAGGTACGAAAGTTATCGACGGTACTATGGTTCGCATTATGAGCTGGTATGACAACGAATGGGGATTT
>JAGRKB010000054.1 GCA_020442425.1 Alphaproteobacteria bacterium
TGGCTCATATGCCAGAGAGAATGCAGCAATGAAAGACATTAAACCACCCGGGGTCAATTGACCTTCGGAAATGCGGTATCCTCCATATACAATTATTCCGAACACAACTGCGCCGACCAACATTTCATTGATTGGAGTGGATAGATTACTAATCCTCGCGGCCTTGATGTTTAAATTGCGCACGGTCATAACGGCAGAGCCTGCCCTGTCTTTTTCGCTATTCTCCATGCCGTAGGCTTGAACTTGGCGAATGCCTTGGAAAATTTGTGTCAAGACGCCCATCAGGTTGGCGGTTTCTCCTTGGATGGATTTTGAGACTTTTCTTAGGCGGCGTCCTAGATAGGCAACCAATCCAGATGCAAGAGGGAAAATTGTAAATGTAATTAGGGACAAGCGCCAATCTTGCAGCACCATGACACCGATAAGGAATATGAGTGTCAGAAGATTGCTCCCGATCCCTGTCAGTGAGTCCGATACGGCTGTGCGCATGACGTTTACATCGTTCGTTACGCGCGAGACCAATTGGCCGCTTGGGTATTTATGGAAGAATTTTAAATCCAGTGTCATAAAGTGAGCAAAGACATCTCTTTGGATATCTGCCACTATAGACTGAGAGATTTTGTTCATTTTTATAGTATGGATGTAGGTTGCTATTCCTCTTGTTACAAAGGAGGCAAAAATCATAGCTCCCAGAGGGACAATAACATGGATTGTCTGCGGGTCGTTTTGGACTCCTATCATGGCCTGATCCAGTACCGGCTGGAGCAACTTGGCAAAAGCGGCCGTTGCGGCTGCCGCGATCATCATAAACAATACCGCCACAGCCAGTTGTCCGGCGTATGGGGAAAGATAGGTTTTGACCAAGGGCTTTAACAAAGACCATGTCGAATTGGTTTTATTCGTCTTGTTTTGTAATGTTTCCACGGATGCAAATTATGCGGAAATTATTGGAAAAGCAAGCATTTAGCTTATCTTGCTTTCTCAATCTCCCTCTAACTTGCACGTTTCTTGTGCTTACGATCCGGTAGGGCTTTTCCCCATTTCAGGCGGTCAACCAAATAGGTCGGGCGAATGTTGTTGTATTGGTTTACCAACATCATCAGGACTTTATTAACCTCGGCTGGTGTGCCTGCGTTCTTGAAAACTGGGGCGTGCATACCGCTGCGAACCAGACACGTATCCATATTAACCAAAGTTGCACCTGTGATGTCGTGGGCCATTGTGTCGCCGATCATAACGGTTTGACCCGGATAGATGTCATTTCTGTGAAGAATATGAATGGCGTGGTGGAATATGGGCTTGTATGGCTTTCCTATCATCTGCACCACTCCGCCTAATTCCTGAATGCGGCGGCTGATTTGAATAGTTTTTGTCTTATAATTTGTTCCAAGAAGCGCGCGGCTATCAGGATTAACGCAAATAATTTTTAAACGACGGCGAATGGCTTCGCGCAATTTATCTTCATAGTCTGCGACCTCACCTTCGAGATTATCCCATCCTGAGACCATTAGAAAACTCGCGTCTTCCAGATGGTTTACGACGTCAACGCTGGCTTCTTTTAAAAAGGCTCTGGTTCTGTCTCCCCCGATTAGGTAACAGCTTTGACCAAGCCCTTCAAAGACGCTGTCTTTTTGCTCTTTTATTCCGTGATAGAGAAGTTCTCCTGTTGTGAGAATTTGACTGTATAATCCATCAGGAAGCCCCATCTTCTTGAGATTTTCTGCCATCTGATCTGCTCGTAATTCAGAGTTAGACATCAGAAGAATGAATTTCTTGCGGTTATTAAGTTCTTTTAGGCACTCAATTGCGCCTTCAAAGACCTTTTCCGAGTCGTGAAGCACTCCCCAGGTATCAATGATAAAACCTGTGTAACTATCTGATATATCAGAGATTCCCTGACAGAATTTTGTGTTAGGCATATGCTCTCGCCCCGCTTTTTGTCTTCAAACTCTTTTCAGTTTAGAGAGCAATTCTAAACGGAAGGTTAGCAAAGTCATTATTTTGAGAGATATGTATAATATTCTAGGGAATTAGGCCTTTTTCCTGACCTGGCACAGATAATTTTGATTTTGATGTTTGGACCATTTGTCCGAGATGGATCATCAGTGCCTCAAGTGAATACTCTATGTTTTGGGAATTCGAGGCACTATCAAACTCGAATATCAGGCAGACGGATCGATCTTCTTTAATCAGGTAAGTCGCATGAGGATCTGGGATGAGACCTCTTAGTAAAAATTCGTGGCCTACGTAGTCAGCCATTTTCTGAACATTTACGCTGCTAAATCGGTCTCTTTTATACGGCCTCGAAAAACATAATCTTAAATTGCAGCGTGTCTGATTTGATTGAATCTTGTAACCTGAGCTGGCCCGATCAAAATCTATCCAGATAATGTCCGGTGGTGTTACAGGGTTAAGCCCTAAAACAGATCGAAGCCAATTCCTTACCAGAATCTCTAAATCGCTTTGGCTGTACGTCCGGATATATCACACAGAATTTTGTAAAGTTTACCAACATCAGATGTATTAAACAAAGATGCCAACAACTCACCATAGTCATTTTCCTGAGCCTGATCGATAACCTCTTCGTATTGACGAATAAAGCGCAAAGTATAGGTTCGGAACTCGCTATCTTCTATGAATTTTCTTTGGCTCTTATCCAATGGAATTTTGTGAGCGGCATCAACCAAGTGACGTGTAAAGGCGGCTACATCTCCTCGCTGATAAGCTCGAAGAACTCTGCTGTCGATATCATCTTCCAAATGCCTGGACACATCCACTGCAAGTGAATAGAGGCTCTCGATAACAAATTTTGATGTCGAGAGGAACGCCTCACGTTCATTGCGAACCTGAGTTTCTTTTAGCTTTCTGGCTTGCTCTGCAATTTCCTGAACGGAACGGAAAAGCTGTGCCGAGTTTCTTGAGAATACGGCAGAGGCTTCGTCTGCCGCCTCTATTGCTTTTCTGGTTACAGTCGACATGCGAGATGCCTCGTCCGAGAGTTTCTGACGAGAGAGTTCAATATTTTCGGATACCAAGCTTCCTGCTGAACGCACTTCATTGACACGTGAGCTGAGACGTGATGTTGCATCAGCAATTTGATCAACAACTTCCATAGAAGAATTGGCAATCAGAGCTGCTTGTTGACGCAATTCATCGCCATAATTTTCTGCATTTTCCAAGGATGACTGAATGTAGGTTTCTATCTCCCTTGTGCGGACAGACAAAGTTTCCCCTGATCTTTGGAGGTCGTCCAGAGATTTCTGCACCGCTCCTACCAGATCAGAAGTTTCCTCGCGAATGGCGGAGACAATGCGAGTGGCTTTGTGCGTAGCTTGTTCGCCGATGAGCGACATACGCTGTCCTTCTTCGACATACATGCGCGCGCCTTCGGCAATTTTACGTGTGACTGTATCAACCTTATGATCCAGGTGATCTGTCGATTGCCCGAAGAGTTCTGTTGCTTCATGCAACTCGTTTGTTGCACGCCCAACCACCAAAGATATATCTTGAATATATCCATCCAAATTTTTCTGAAGGACTTCGACTTTGGAGCGCACCTGATCTGTGACCAGTTGCAAGTCATCAATACGCCCTGTTACGCCCGTTTGAACTCTGTTGAGTGAGTCTGATGCATCCTCGGCTGCGGTGCGAATTTCTATCATAGCGGAGCCCAAATCTTCTGACATTGACAGCATAGATTTTGATCCTTGAACTACGCCAACATGGAGTTTTTCCAAACGATCATCTAATTGAGCGCCAATTTCACCTAGACATTCTGTAACTGATCCTGTTGACTCGCTATAGCTTTCCTGCAGCGCGGCATACTTAGCTTCGAGAGCTTCTGCTGCAGCAATCATGCGAGAACAATCAGGCTCTGATTTTTCCGCCAACTCTGAAATCTTTGAAACATTTACATGAATTGTATTGCCTGCCTCTGTTGTCTTGCGGCTAATGACCTCCAAAGCATCGGTGATTTTTGCTTCCATGCCTTGCAATTCATCGGTCACTTCTGATGCTCGACCCAAGAATTCATCACTCTTATCAAATAAGTTTTGACCAAGAAGTCCTATCTGGCTTTCGGAGACATTCAGAGTGTCTGTTAAACTCTGTGTCTGGTTTTGCAGCATTTGTGCTATTTCGACAGTACGGCGTTCCAACTCGTCCACCAAGTCCCCAAGCCCGCGTTTTTGTTCGCCAATCTGCTCATTGATCTGCTTGGAATGAGCAACAATTTGACCTGTAACTGACGCCGTATCTTGTAACGAATTTTTCATCATGTTCGTTACATCCTCAACAGTGCCCCGCATTTTATTTTGGCTTTGCTCTAATTCTACAATGCGGACAGAGAGACGGTTATCAAGATCATCTGTTTGCTCTGACAAGCGGGCAATAGAGCCTGCAATTAACTCCACAGGCTCTTGCGCGCGTTTTGCCACCATTTCTGCTGATTTTTCCAGCGCTTCGGCAGCCAAGCTCATCATCTCTAGTGTCTTGACGCGCTCGTCACCCAATTTGCCCGTTACATCGGTCAGCTTCGCATTTTTATCTTCAATGTCAGAAAGAATGGATGTGACGCCAGCGCGATTTTCTCTTGCCGTCGCCATAATTTTGTCCATGCGCTCTTCTGCCATGCGTGTTGAGTTTTCGATTTGACCGGACGCCTCTTGAACTGCCTTGTCCATCAACTCTTTGGAACGACGAACAGCAGATGTGATGTTTTCTGCACCTGACAGTGCCATTGACAAAGCTTCACCTAATTTGTGAGTGGCTTGATCTCCAACTTTTTCCAGCTCATTCGTGCTGGACAGAAGTTTATCTGCTGACAATTCGAGGTTTTGAGCGCGCTCAGTCAGTTTATGCTCTATACCATCTGTGCGTTCAATCAGTTGTCTGGAAGTTTCTTCCACCTTATTCAAACTACCTGACATCACATCCATAACGCCTTCTACAGCTGTCGAGATTTTCTCGGCACCTTTTAGAGTGACTTCCAGACGCTCTGCTCCACTGGCAATTGTTTGAGCCATTTCACCAAGGCGGGTTGTGTCTTCATCAATTTTGCTTTGGGTGTTTTCGATCTGTACAGCAACTTCTCCGATACGGGTCGAGAATTTTTCGGCGGCTTGGGCCAGCCCCTCTTCTATATCGGCGACTTTATCGTTTGCCGCAGCTCCTGCTGTAACAATCTTTTCAGATCCTTTAGCAAACATTTCTTCAATTTCTTCGCCAATCTCAGAAATCTCTGCGGATACATTTTCCCAATTCTGGATACCACGCTGAGATTTTTGTGTAATCAAATCTGACTGAGCCTCGATTGTTTCCGTCATGCTCAGCAGTTCTTCTGCCCTTTTGCCCAAACCTTCTGCCAAACGGTCAATGTGAAATTCTGCTTTTTGAGTTACGCCTGAGAAGTCTCGAATTTCTGTACGGAGACCTGATCGTGCTCTTTGTATAGCTTTAATAGCAGCACGGGAACTCGCTGACATTTCTGAAGCTTGCTTCATGAGCAAGTGAATATCATCACTAATCAAGCGAGATTGTTCCTCGCTCGGGAACAGCATGTCGCGCAATTCTTGCTTTAAGGCATGCGCATAAATATGAGCATCACTTCTGCGCTGCCAAGCCGAGATACATAACCACAGCATAGCTACAGGAGTCATAACGCAAGCCAGTACTAAACCAAGTGCCAACGGAGATGTTGTAATTGATTTTACACTACCTGGAATCGAGAGAATATACAGTGCTGCGTATGTAATCCATGCTACGGTTAGAAAGACTGCAACAGCTTGTCCGATTTGAAGCCAATAAGGGGCGGATGGAGCTGCTGCTTTGATGCGGCGGTCGGCGTATCCTCTTAAAATCGGTACACCTCCTGTCGGATCATCTCCCCCAGTTGAGGTCATTGGCGCATCACCATTGTCTTCATTTTGGGCGTCATCTTCATCGTATGGGTTTTGAGGATGATCCAGATCTTCATTTTCAGCTTGTCTTGCAGAAATTTTCCAGTTTTTCAAAACAGGCTGTGATCCGGAAAACACGCTGCTTTCAACGTATTGATCATCATTTCTTTCTTCCGGTGCAGCGGTTTCTGCCGAAGATGCATTGATCTCGTGAACAGAGGTATCCTGTTCTTTCTTGGCCATTAGAGTCATGAGCAGCGTGCTCCGTGTTCAACTTTTTGTGTTTGGGATAATTGACGCTGGCATGTTTTATCTTTGAACTCAAGACGCTATGTCGAGTTATTCACTTTTATTCATAGGAAATTTTATTGAATAAGATTCTGTCAATTATTGATTTGATGGAAAAAGCCTCATGCCTCTTCTTGAGGACTTATTTTTCCTAATCCCTGAAATTGTCTCATAAAACTCAGTTCGTTTTTGTACTTTTTTCGCCCATCAGGGTCATATATTCGTTCAAGTCGCGTTTGATTTCGGGAGCTAGCAAGTATAACCCAATCAGGTTAGGAATTGCCATAGATAAAAATAAGGCATCAGATATGTCAATAATTACGCCGAGGCTCGCCGAAGCTCCCAAGACAACGAAACCCAGATAAATTATTCGGTATGTCATAGCGACGCTTTTGCGATCTCCGAACAGATAACCAACTGCCTTTTCTCCGTAGTAGGCATACACGATAATGGTTGAGAATGCGAAGAGAGCCACGCAGATCAATAAAGCATATTCAAACCATGGAATTACGGTTTCGAAGGCGCGAGATGTCAGATCAATGCCTGTCACCTCTTGTCCGGGGACATAAACGCCTGAAACTACAATAACTAAGGCTGTAATTGTGCAAACGACAACCGTATCAAAGAACGGACCCAGCCCACCAACTAATCCTTGGCGAACATGAAAGTTGGTTCTGGCTGAAGCCTGAATGATGGCTGCGGTCCCCAGACCTGATTCATTTGAAAATGCAGCGCGTTTGACACCGGCAACGATGGCTCCGACTAATCCACCCATGCCAGCTTCTGCAGAGAAAGAGGATTGTATAATTGTTGCGAGAGCATCAGGAATATTGGCGTAATTTACGGCAATCACTATTAAGCCGCATATCGTATATAATACCGCCATTACGGGCGTTAGTTTTGAGGCCACAGCGGCGATAGATTTCAGCCCTCCAAGAATGACTGCTCCTGTCACTAATGCTAAAATCAGTCCAAAAATCCATCCGTTTCCAACAAAGAAGCTTCCTTCTCCGCCTGTCGCGCGAAGGGTTTGCTCGAAAAGCTGGTTCGATTGAAACATATTACCGCCGCCTAATGCTCCACCAATCACTGTTACAGCAAAAATTGCCGCTATGATTTTACCTAGCACAGGCATTTTATGGCGGTTGAAAGCTTCTTTGAGGTAGTACATTGGCCCGCCAGAGACTTCATCAGGGCGCATTTCGTCCGGGAATTGTCTGTATTTATGCCCCATGGAGACTTCGGCGAATTTTGAGCCCATTCCCAAAACCCCCAAGATCATCATCCAAAGCGCTGCACCAGGGCCGCCAAGAGAGATCGCAACGGCTACGCCTGCGATATTCCCCAACCCAATGGTTGCCGACAAGCAAGCCGAGAGAGATTCAAAGTTTGAGGTCTGCCCCTTGGCGTCTGGCTCGTCATATTTATTTCCCAAGCAGCGAAAAGCGTGCCCCAAAAAACGAATGTTCGGAAATCCTAGATATAGGCTGAAGAAGAGCGCTCCCAAACCCAACCACGCAACCAAAAACGGAAATTTTACCCCTGCAATGTCAGGCCCCCAGAACACGATGGAGCTGACAACATCCGAAATGCTTGTTAGAGCGGCTTCCAAGCCGTTTTCAGTATTTGATGACATGTGGTTGGTCTCCCTGTTTTGCGGTGCTTCGCAAGCTCCTGGATCCCGTACGTGCCAGTCCGGCTTGTGCCGGACGCCAACGGGATGACGATTATAATTAGGAATTAACCTATCGGATTTTCAAGGGAGACAAAAGGTCGCGATTAGTTTTTTGCACAGATAGGACGGGATACCGGATGGCCAGGGAAAATCGTTGCTGCCCATTTCTTGAGCTTGGCCGTGTCCATCTGGTTTGCTTTGGATATTCTAGGCGCATAGGCTGCGCAGAAAGAATCTGGGCGCATTTTCGCGACATCCTGAGAAATTTTATTGGCAAAATCCGTACGAACCTCGTGCAAATGGCGTTCAGGATTTTTTACACCTTCTGACTGATAAAAGCTCAACAGAGTTTTTTCATATCCAGAAAAAAGATGCGCATTCTTTTGAGTGAAATCTTTGTATTGCGTATACAGATTTGTCTGCCCTTTTGGGGTTAAGTGCTGACAATTGAGGCCTATCACCATCAATTCCGAGTGGATGCGAATTCCCTGTTCGGCCTCGGCTTCTTTCATGGAGTAGCATTTTGAGAAAGCAGGTGAGGAAAAAGCAATAACCAATAGAAATACAATAATATTTTTCAATCGAGCCTCACGCTGCAAATGGAGTTAGAAGTGGCCGGCCATTGAAATGTGCTTCAATATTTGCAATGACCACCTTCCCCATGCCCGTTTTGGTTTCATGGGTATGACCGCCTATATGGGGCAGAAGCACGACATTGTCCATAGAAATTAGAGATTCAGGCACAGATGGTTCGTTTTCATAAACATCCAAGCCCGCTCCTGCAATATCCTTGTTAGAAAGAGCGACCAACAAATCTTCTGTGTTCACTACACTTCCACGCGCCACATTTATTAGTATGCCTTTTGGTCCCAAAGCTTTTAGAACTGCAGTATTGATTATGTGATGAGTCTCTGCTCCGCCTATACAAGAACAGACAAGAACATCCACATTTGCAGCAAGCTCAGTAAGAGATGAAAAATATGGGTAATTTAGCCCCTCCTTCTTTCTTGGGCCAAAATAAGAAACAGGCATTTCGAAGGCCTCACAGCGACGCGCTATGGCTTGGCCTATTCTTCCCATGCCAATTATTCCGACGCGTTTTCCCGTGAGCGAGGTCGCTAAGGGAAAGCCAGACGAGTTCCATTTGCCAATTCGTAAGAAAACATCAGCTTCAACAAAGCGGCGTAGTGTATTGATGATAAGGCCTAGGGCTGTGTCTGCCGTATCATTCATCGGAGTTTCGGGTGTGCTGGTGACAGCGATATGACGCTCTTTTGCTGCCTCTACGTCAATATTATTAACCCCTGCTCCGTATTGGGCAATTAATTCCAAATTTGGCAAAGCTTCTATGATTGCACGGGAGACCTGCATTCCATTAAAGGTGGATACAATCGCCACTACGTCTTGTTTGACTGCCTGAAGTGTGGCTTCAGGGTCGCTTTCCTTCCAGAGGCGGATCAGGTTAAAATTTTCTTCCAGTTCAGCCATTTCAGGAGGAAGCATCGTTCCCAAGGCCAAAATTGTCTTTTTCATCACGGAATCCTAGATTTTTCATTGATTTTTTCAGTCTAGCCGTGGTTTAAAAGGCCGTCAATGCGAATGGGAAAGCTATGAACAATACAACGAGCAAAAAGAAGCTTTTTATCAAAACCTACGGCTGTCAGATGAACAGCTATGACACCAAGCGGATGGAAGATATCCTTCGACCGCTGGGGTATGAGTCTGTCGATAGTTACGAGGATGCCGATATGGCCATCCTAAACACTTGCCATATCCGTGAAAAAGCGACTGACAAGGTGTTTTCCGATTTGGGGCGTATTCGCCCGCATAAAAAAGCCAAGGAAGACAAAGGCGAGCAAATGGTTCTGGCAGTCGCCGGATGCGTGGCTCAGGCCGAGGGTGATGTTATCCTGTCCCGTGCGCGGTATGTTGATCTGGTTTTTGGCCCGCAGACATACCATGAGCTGCCCGAGATGATTGCAAAGATCACAGGGGCATACGGGCAAGAGCGCATTATCAATACCGATTTTCCGGTTGAAGAGAAATTTGACCATTTACCGCAAGAAAATGCCGTGACAGGTCCAACGGCTTTCCTGTCTGTTCAGGAAGGCTGCGATAAGTTTTGTTCGTTCTGTGTTGTTCCCTATACACGCGGGTCTGAATATTCGCGTACGGTTGACGGTATTTTGAGTGAAGCCAAGAGATTGGTTGCCGCTGGGGTTAAAGATATTTCGCTTCTTGGACAGAATGTGAATGCGTTTCACGGCGACGGGCCAGATGGCAAGACTTGGGGGCTGGGTCGTTTGATCCGCGAGATGAACGAGATCGACGGGTTGGAACGTATTCGTTACACAACTTCCCATCCTTGCGATATGCAAGACGATCTGATTACCGCGCACCGTGATTGTGAAAAATTGATGCCGTATTTGCATCTACCCGTTCAAAGCGGGTCTGATCGCATTCTGAAAGCCATGAACCGCAAACATACGGCGCAGTCTTATTTGGATACGTTGGCGCGGTTCCGTGATATGCGGCCCGACATTGCACTCTCATCCGATTTTATTATCGGCTTTCCAGGGGAAACAGATCAGGATTTCGAAGACACGATGCGCTTGGTTGAACAAGTGGGTTATAGCCTTGCCTATTCGTTCAAATATTCTCCGCGTCCCGGCACACCTGCGGCCAATATGCAGAATCTTGTCCGCGAAGATGTGAAAGATAAACGTCTTCATGCGTTACAGGCCTTGCTCAGTTCGCAGGCTGTCGCATTCAACCAGTCCTTTATCGGAAAAACCGTGAAAGTTTTATTTGACGGACGCCAGACCAAGCCGGGCTTTCTTCATGGGCGCACCGAATATAATCAGGCGATCCATGTCGAAGCGCCTGATCGTTTGTTCGGACAAATTGCCGATGTGACCGTTAACAGTGCGGGGAATACTGCGCTACACGGATCGGTAGCTATACAGGATGATGATCTAGCGGCGTAGAATTTTGCTTATCAAATTACGGTCGCTCTAAAATTAAACCAGTAACAGTTTGAATTTCGGACATCCATTCTGCAACAGCTTTACTTCTCCAATTTAAGAGTTTGTATATTCTATCGTAATCATCACGATTACCACGTAAGAAAATCGGTTCATGATGAGCTATACGATTACGAAGCTTTCTTATTTCACTTATATCCATGTGTATTTCCTCCCTAATCTGAGCAGGAGTCATTTCAACTGGAGCGTTTGGAAAAACTATTCTTATATGCTTATTCCAAAGCGCATCATCATACCTTGCGGTAAACATTTTCTCCCAAAAAACAAACTTTAATTCAGCAACAACCTTTCCCATTGTTGGGTTATGCATTCTAGCTACTTCCTTCAAATTTCGTGTTGGATTGTATCCCTTTTTCGGATTAGGAAGCCTGCGAATAAAACCTTCTGTCCAAGGCCAGTTTGATGTATGTACTTTTTCTATGCATTCTACTGCTGCATTTCGGATACTTACTTCTATCAAATGAAGGGGGACAATAAAAGCGGATGAAAGCTTTAAATTCCATTGGTATAAATTGCATGCATTTTCTCTGCTTCCATTACAATTTTGCAAATAAGTTGCAAACCTAGGCTCAGATAATATACGTTGAATTTCAACAATATTCTCTGCAGAAATTGTCATTTTTCTACCTCAGATGCAAACTAAATACTTGACATTTATAACCCACAAACAATATCCTGTATATAGATGCTTTGAGAAAGCGGGTTTTACCCCCCCTCATTGCGACAAGAATATCAAAGGCTCGTCTTCTCAGACGGGCTTTTTTTCTTAGATCGAAACTGCAATTTCTGCTATAATAATTACAGGTTAACCAGTTTAGGAGTTTTGCCATTTCTGTTCTTGAATTCAATGACTTATCCCTGCTCCCGCTTCTTTATGGAGAGCATAACTCCAATATCTCTTATCTTGAAAAAACTCTTCAAGTGAATATAGCAGACAGAGGGAATATTCTTTCTATTTCCGGAGATGCCACAGACGTTGCTTTGGCAGAACATATCATCCAGTCTTTATGGGATCGCGTATCTCACCAGAAGAAGCCTGTTATGGTTTCTCCTGCCGATATCGATGCCATGATCCGTTTTACTAATCCTGAAACTTCATCTTCTCACCCTTCCGAAGAAAGGAAGAAAAAAAACATGTCTGATAAAGATCAGCCCGTTGCTATTCTGAGAACTTCTACTGCCATTGATGATAAGAATGCTATTCATACCAAGCGTCGCTCTTTAAGCCCTCGTACTGAAAATCAAGCGGCCTATGTCGATGCACTCCGTTCCAAAGAAATGGTGTATGGTGTCGGGCCTGCCGGTACAGGTAAAACCTATTTGGCCGTCGCAGTTGGTGTCGAGATGTACGAAAAAGGAATGATCGAGCGACTGATTTTCTGTCGCCCTGCCGTAGAGGCCGGAGAAAAGCTTGGCTTTCTTCCCGGAGATATGCGCGAAAAAATTGATCCGTATTTACGCCCTATTTATGATGCTCTTAATGACTTTTTGGGAAGTGACCGCGTTGAAAAAATGTTAGAGCGCGGCGAGATTGAAATTGCCCCGCTTGCTTTTATGCGAGGACGCACCTTGTCTCATGCCTATGTCGTATTGGATGAAGCGCAAAATACAACATCAACGCAGATGAAAATGTTTTTGAGCCGTATGGGAGAAAATTCCCGCATGATTATCACAGGTGATCCTAGTCAAACTGACCTAATTGATAAAGAAGTTTCTGGACTGAAAGAGTCCATGACGATCCTAAGCAAGATTGAAGAGATTGCCTTTATCCAATTCGAGAACAAGGATGTTGTGCGTCACAAATTGGTCGGTAAAATCCTCAATGCCTATGATGCCAGTAAAAAATCGCGTTAGTTTTTAGAATGTCGAAGATTCCTGTCATCCATATCTATTTTGACTCACCCCTCTGGGGAAAATCGAGACTTGGGGCAAAGGCGCTTGTTCATGATGCCATTCTGGCAGCTTGGTTAAAAGTTCCGAAAAAGCCCAAGGGAACGTTGCCTGAAATTAGTGTTACTTTGACTGATGACGCTTCTATCCGAATTCTCAATAAAGATCATCGCGGCAAAGACAAGCCTACCAATGTTTTATCCTTTCCTGATTGGGACGCTATAGACGACATCCCGCTGGACATCGGATTGGTACCCGTTGGGGATATTATTGTGGCCTTTGAAACTATCAAGCGCGAGGCGATTGAGCAGAATAAGGCCTTGCGTAGTCATTTTAGCCATATGATTGTCCACGGCTTCCTACATCTTTTGGGATATGACCATATTGAGGATAGGGACGCCAAGATTATGGAGGCCTTAGAGGTCAAAACCCTTAAAACTCTGGACATAGACAACCCTTATCTTTAATTATTATAGTTAGAAAAAGGATTTTTACCCCCATGCCTACTGAAGCTGATAAAGAACCATCTCCCCGATCGTCGATTAAGACGGAGGATCAACCACAACAAAGTGGTGGTAGCGGTGTCGTTGTCTGGTTAAAGAATTTGTTGAGTACAAAGCCTGAAAGTGACGAGTCTTTACGCGAAGTTCTTGAAGACTACATCGAAGAAATGTCTTCCATGGAGGGATCAAACGAAAGCGCGGCGTCTCACGAATTAAAACTCTTAAGCAATATTCTGGAACTTCGGGATCGTACGGCTGAAGACGTTATGGTTCCCAGAATTGATATTGTTGCCGTTGATCTTTCTACACCTGCGGATGAGTTACTTGGGCTTCTGGCTCAAAAACAGCATAACCGTATCCCTGTCTACCGCGAGACGCTCGATGATATTGTCGGGGTCATCCATATCAAGGATGTTTTTGAATCTCTGATTTTGAAAAAAGAAATCGAGATTAAATCTCTGGTTCGGGAAGCTCCCGTTGTGTCTCCTGCGATGCCTGTCTTTGATCTTCTTTTGATGATGAGAGAAACTCGTCAGCAGATTGTTTTTGTTGTTGATGAATATGGCGGGATAGACGGCTTGGTTACTATCGGCGATGTAGTTAGCAGCATCATAGGCGAAGTACAGGATGAATTCGATAAGACAATCATCCCTGAAATTGTCGAGGCTAAGGATGGTTGTTATATTGTTGACGCCAGAATTGAAATTTCGGATTTTGAAGAAAAGTTCGGTCAAATATTGTCAGCCGAAGAACGCGATGTTGCCGATACTTTGGGTGGATTTATATTTACGATTTCAGGGCGCGTTCCTGCTCGTGGGGAAGTCATCACCCATGAAGAAACAGGTTTTGTTTTTGAAATTGTCGATGCCGACCCTAGACGTGTAACGCGCATTCGGGTTCGTCCTCCTGAGACTTCCGAACCACACACCCCAGATAACAAAGAATAAGACTGGACTTGTCATGCAGCTCTTCCGTAAAAAATTCCTGCCCACATCTACGGCCGGTCGTTTTTTCTTTTGTTTTCTATTGGGTGCAATAGGCGGGAGTGCTATGGGGCCACTTTATCTGTGGTATAACCTCGTTATTGCCCTATCCCTCCTCTGGGTTATTTTCACAAGCTTTTCGCAAGAGGCTCGCTGGAAGTCTTTTGTCTGCGGCTGGCTCTTCGGATTCGGATATTTTCTGGATAGTCTTTACTGGATCGGTAACGCTCTTTTGGTAGAGGGCAATCCTTATCAATGGGTTTATCCATTGGCAATTTGCGGGCTTCCTGCCGGACTTGCCGTATTTCATGGGCTTGCGACTTATTTTACACGTTGGATAACTCCCGGAAGACGTTTTTATGATTACGATACTTTCCTCGTATCCTTTATGGCGGTTGAATATTTACGAAGTTTTATCTTTACCGGCTTTCCATGGAACCTGTTTGGTATGGCTTGGACAGGGCATTTGGAGATGCTGCAAATACTCTCAATTGGCGGCATTCAGCTTTTAACTTTTTTATCCGTATTTATGATGAGCGCTCCGGGATTTGCCTTTGCGGGAACCTCCAAGAAAGCTGTTCGTTATGGCGTATTGATTGCCGCATTTTCTGTCGGTATCGGTCTATATGCTTATGGGGATATGAGACTTGCCAAAAACCAAACCGAGTTTCGCGATGATGTATTAGTACAGATAGTACAGCCCAACATCCCGCAGGCTGAAAAATGGGACCCTGCCCTGACTTGGGATAATTATCGCGATATTCTGAATATCTTTAAATACGATATGAATTTGACAATGGGGAGCGAGGACATGACCAGAGTTCTTGTCCTTCCCGAGACAGCTTTGAATTATCATCATCTAAGCGAAGACAGCGCCTTGGAAGCTTTGCGCGGTTCTTTGTATCATTTCAAGGAAAATACTTTTCTTCTGACTGGAGCGTTGCTTAGGGGCAAGGATGGCTACCACAATAGTCTGATTGCTTTGAACAAATCAGCAGAGCAAATTTATCAATTTGATAAGTTTCATTTGGTTCCGTTTGGTGAATATGTTCCTTTTCAGAGTTATATTCCCATTCAATCCGTCACTAGCTTTACCGGCTTTGTTGAGGGGCATGGGCCAGAGACTGCAAAAGTCGGCAGCATTCCTCCTTTTAGCCCTCTTGTTTGTTATGAAGTTATATTTTCCGGCGAAGTGACCATCGACAATCCTCAGCGGCCAGAATGGATTGTCAATGTTACCAATGATGCTTGGTACGGTATTTCTCCCGGGCCATTCCAACATATGGCACATGCCGTTTATAGAGCGATTGAAGAAGGTCTTCCCGTTGTGCGTTCCGCGAATACCGGTTTTTCAACTGTCGTTGACCCCTATGGGCGAGTGTTGTTGGGAATTCCCCTGAACAGCCGTTATACCGAAGATATCTTCCTTCCCAAACCAGCAGCCGAGCGTCCACTCTATTCCCAATACAGGAATTATAGGAATTAGATTTCTGTTCATATTAAGAGGGGAAAAATGGTGCGCGCTGAGAGGATTGAACTCCCGACCCACTCGGTGTAAACGAGTTGCTCTACCGCTGAGCTAAGCGCGCTTTAGAGACGCATTTTCTACCCATATTTTTGCCTTAGCGCAAGAGGAAAAATTGCAATTCTTAAAAAAAACAGCCCGAACTTTATGTCGGGCTGTTTGAATTCTGTATAAGACTAAGATTAACGGTTGTTAACGGTGTCTTTCAGCTCTTTACCAGCTTTGAACTTAGGCTGTTTAGAAGCAGGGATCTTGATCGCTTCGCCGGTGCGTGGGTTGCGGCCAGTAGAAGCAGCACGTTTTGCTACAGAGAAAGTTCCGAAGCCAACCAAGCGTACTTCGTCGCCTTTTTTCAGAGCTTTGGAGATGCATTCAATGATCGCTTCGATCGCTTCTTGAGATGCAGCTTTGGTCATGTCGGTTTTCTTAGCAACGGCTTCAACCAGTTCAGATTTGTTCATAGTAACCCCTCGGGTTCGAAAGTTGAGTTAAAAAAAGATTCTACGTCCTGCCTCTGTGCCTTGATTCGCAAGGTGTATCGGCGATTCGTAGAATCAATTTTTATGCCTTTTTGAGAAAAATCTCAATGGCGAATTACGTCTTCGCCCTGATTTTCTGCGGTTTTTGGGGATATTTTTTCAATTTCCCCCGTTTTTTCTCCATTTTCATCAGAATTCAGTGGTTCCGGCATGGTCACAAGGGCATAAGAAAGCACTTCTTCAATGGTTCGAACGGGCACTATTTCCAGCCCTTTCTTCACATTTTGAGGTATTTCTTCAAGATCCTTGGCGTTATCTTGTGGAATTAGAACCTTAGTGATTCCCCCACGAAGAGCCGCCAATAGCTTTTCTTTCAGGCCGCCGATTTCCGTGACATAGCCTCGCAGGTTCACTTCCCCAGTCATTGCAATGTCTCGACGGATTTCGATTCCAGTCAAAGCAGATACAATTGCCGTCACCATCGCGGCACCTGCTGATGGTCCGTCTTTTGGTGTTGCTCCTTCTGGGACGTGAACGTGAATATTCATTTCCTTGAGCTTTTCGTACGAGATTCCCAATTGAGCCGAACGGGATTTAATCAACATCTCAGCAACCGTAATGGATTCTTTCATCACTTCTTTTAGGTTTCCGGTTGTTGTGAGTTTTCCGTCTTTGCCCGGAGTTGTCACTGCTTCGATTGAGAGTAAATCTCCGCCGACTTCCGTATAAGCTAAGCCATTAACGACTCCTATGCGGTTATTTTCTTCGACTTCACCAAAGCTGTATCTGCGAACACCTGCGTATTTCCCAAGGTTTCTTGGAGTGATTGAAAGCTTTGTGCGTTTATTCTGCAGAATCTCTTTGGTGGCTTTTCTACAAAGATTTGCCAACTCCCGTTCCAGATTCCTAACCCCTGCTTCACGAGTGTAGTACCGTATCAGATCACGAAGGGCATGATCCGTAATCGAGAATTCTGTTTTCTTCAGACCTGCATTCTTCATCTGCTTTTTAAGCAAGTGTTGTTTGATAATCTGAAGTTTTTCATCCTCGGTATATCCTGATACACGGATAATCTCCATACGATCAAGAAGCGGGCGCGGCATATTCAAAGAGTTTGCCGTACAAATAAACATGACATCTGAGAGATCATAATCTGTTTCCAAATAGTGATCGCTGAATGTTCCGTTTTGCTCGGGGTCAAGAACCTCTAACAATGCGGAGCTTGGGTCCCCTCTCCAATCAGAGGCCAGTTTGTCAATCTCATCCAAAAGGAAGAGTGGGTTTGACGTTTTGGCCTTTTTCATGCCTTGAATAATTTTACCCGGCATGGCCCCGATATATGTTCTGCGATGACCGCGAATTTCGCTTTCGTCACGCACACCGCCAAGAGATATACGCACGAAGTTACGGTTCGTAGCCTTTGCAATAGACTGCCCCAGGGATGTCTTACCAACACCAGGAGGCCCAACGAGACATAGGATTGGCCCTTTGAGTTTATTGGCGCGCTGTTGTACAGCCAAATATTCGAGGATGCGATCTTTCACTTTTTCGAGTGAATAATGATCTGTATCCAGAATTTTTTCTGCAGCCCTAATATCTTTTTTAACTTTGGTGGTTTTTTTCCATGGCACGGAGAGTAACCAGTCTAGATAGTTGCGGACAACTGTTGCCTCCGCAGACATCGGAGACATCATTTTTAATTTCTTAAGCTCACCCAACGCTTTTTCTTTAGCTTCTTTGGGGAATCGCGTTTCGTTGATTTTCTTTTCCAGCTCTTCCAACTCACCGGAGCCGCCTTCAGCATCTCCAAGCTCTTTCTGAATCGCTTTCATTTGCTCATTAAGATAATATTCGCGCTGGGTTTTTTCCATCTGGCGCTTAACACGGCCACGAATTCTTTTCTCAACTTGGAGGACTCCGATCTCCCCTTCCATGAGTGAGAAAATTTGTTCCAGCTGCTCTGTTACCTTTTCGACTTCGAGAAGTTTTTGTTTTTCTTCGATCTTCAAAGTTAAGTGAGAGGCAATTGTATCTGCTAGTTTTGAAGACTCTTCAATTTGCCCGATGGAGACAATCACTTCAGGAGGAATTTTCTTGTTCAGTTTAACGTATTCTTCAAACTGGGTTACAACGGCGCGTGCCAAGGACTCCAATTCTGTCGAGTTGGTGTTTTCTTCTTCTACGGGAATTGCTTCTACTTCAAGAAACGGATCAGTTGTTGTGAATTTTGAAATACGAGCGCGACGCTCCCCTTCTACCAAAACTTTTACTGTCCCGTCGGGCAATTTTAAAAGTTGCAAAATCGTACCGATTGTTCCGATTTGATATAAGTCATCAGGAACAGGATCGTCTACTGAAGGGGATTTTTGTGTCAGCAGGATTATTTGTTTTCCTGCATCCATTACTTTTTCAAGAGCAGCAACAGACTTCTCCCGACCGACAAAAAGCGGCACAATCATATGCGGGAAAACCACAATATCGCGCAGCGGTAAAACCGGGCATGTTAGTGGGGCATCTGAGATTTTGAAACCGAGCATTGAGGAACCTCTATATATGTGAGCGGACACGTTAATTGATTAAACGCTGTATATCAACCAGATTAGGGGTTGTACCTGAGGAAATGGTTAATTTTTGGAAAAAATCAAGGTATATGGACGGCAGTCGTACCCATTATTGAAAGAATATGCGTTTATTTTTTATATTTAGTCCTGAAATTGTGAAAAATGTGCAAAAAAGGCCCCATTCGGAGCCTTTTTATAATCTTGATTTAAGATTTATTTGTCGTCGGTGCGGACATCATCGCGGGACTTAACGACATGGTCGACCAGACCGAGACCTTTGGCCTCGTCTGCAGATAACCATTTATCGCGATCCATCAGTTCTTCCAGAGTTTTGTATTTCTGGCCTGTATGCGTGACATAGGCTTCGGTCAAAATCTTTTTCAAACGAATGATTTCTGCTGCTTGAATTTCAATGTCAGAGGCCATCCCTTGAGCTCCACCTGACGGTTGGTGGATCATAATACGGGAATTCGGCAAACAGAAACGTTTTTCTTTGGCTCCTGCCATCAACAGGAATGATCCCATTGAGCAGGCTTGACCGATACAAACGGTTGCAACATCAGGCTTGATATACTGCATCGTGTCATACATTGCCAAGCCGGAGCTAACAACGCCCCCCGGGGAATTAATGTAAAAATAGATGTCTTTTTTCGGATTTTCGGATTCCAAAAACAGCAACTGCGCACAGATCAGAGAAGAAACATTGTCATTTACCCCGCCGACCAAGAAAATAATACGTTCTTTAAGCAGTCTGGAATAAATATCAAATGCGCGCTCTCCGCGGCTGGTTTGCTCGATCACAGTCGGAACGAGGTAGTTATTGTATACGTCAATAGGGTCGCGGTCTCTAATCATAATAGCCTTTTGGATTTGCGAATCATTTGGTGGGTTAATAAGAACTTCGAAAGATTAACTTGCACCCCCTTTTCTTTCAAGTCTCTATTCTTTGTTTTTTGAGCGTTTTATCTGGACATTCCAGCTAATATTTGCCATAACCATGCAGCCTATATGAACAGACTGTAAAAAAGA
The DNA here is from genome assembly GCA_020442425.1 of Alphaproteobacteria bacterium. GTDB lineage: Bacteria > Pseudomonadota > Alphaproteobacteria > Micavibrionales > Micavibrionaceae > UBA1573. The sequence continues at coordinate 19,875 of JAGRKB010000054.1, forward strand.
TATGCGAAAAATAAAAGAAATCCTTCATAAAACGGCCTTGCGTAGCACAACCGGACTCTATCTTGTGTCAGATGTGATCGGGTTTGCCTCCATGATCAGCGGTGTACAGGAAAATTTATTAAGGGTTATAGGCAGTGCTTCTGGGCTTTTGGGGCAGTCAATAGGGATTGCGTTTGGACAAGAGGGAAGAACTGGCTTAAAGCAACGTTTTCTTGATCTAATGCCTAAGACTTACTTAAAAATACCTTATCAATGGAGGCCTGAGTCCAACCCCACACGCATTACATATCTTCTTAATATGATCTATGGTTTTTTATATGTTGGATATTCCGTTCAGAATAATATGATTGATACGGCGATTTCCAATGCAATTTTTTCTGCATCCTCCGCTACGAAAGCCTTTGAACCTGAACTCGTAGAGATTACTTCGAGATATAAAAGTTTGAGTATACGGGATCGATTTAATGATGAAGGAACCACAGCAGCCTTAAAACTAGCCTTCCAGAAATCTACGTGTGCATTAGCCAGAAACCCGTCTAACGTGATGACTTGTACTGCGGCCTATGCCGTTGCATCCGGGTACGCTCACAGGGATTGGTATTTATTTGCCCAAGGGGTTTTTTGGACATTGGCCGCTATTAATGTCCGATTTATTCGTAACAGAGAATATATTATTGAGGATGTGGCAGCCCCTAAATTGAACAAAACTCCTGAAGTAAAATAAGGCATAAAAAACCCTCCGATTGGAGGGTTTTTGAAATTCAATGGATATAAAATCCTATTCTTTCTTTTTAGCGGCAGCTTTCTTTTTAGCAGGCTTTTTAGCAGGAGATGCGCCCTCTTCTTCCTCGGCAGTCAGTTCGTCAAGAGAGACTTCTTTCTCGGTTACTTTCGCCAAAGAAAGAATATGGTCAACAACCTTATCTTCATAAATCGGAGCGCGGAAGCTTTCGATCACTTGAGGGTTCTTGGAATAGAATTCCAGAACTTGTTGTTCCTGACCCGGGAATTTACGAGCCTCAGCATAGATTGCTTTGTAGAGCTCTTCTTGAGACACTTCGACTTTATTATCGCGACCGATTTCAGCAAGAACCAACCCAAGGCGAACACGACGTTCTGCAATTGGTTTCAACTCTTCTTTATCTGCTTCAGAGATTTCTTCACCCGCTTGCTTTTTCTCTTGTTCCATTTGGCGAACGATTGCATCGTACTCCATATTCACCATGGTTTCAGGCAAGTCAAAGCTGTGGTTTTCATCAAGAGTATCCAACAAAGCGCGTTTCAGACGCAATCGAGACAATTGATCATAATCTTTAGTCACTTCTTTGACGACAGCGTCTTTCAGAGTATCGAGATTTTCGAAGTTCAGTTTTTTGGCAAGCTCATCATCAATTTTTGTCTCGCTTGGAGTTTGAAGCTCGATGATGTCTACGTGGAAAATGGTAGGCTGCCCTGCCAATTCTTTCACGCCGTAATCCTCAGGGAACGTTACGTCGACTTCAACGTGATCTCCAGCTTTTTTGCCGACCAATTGGTCTTCAAATCCAGGAATCAATTGACCAGAGCCAAGCTCTACGCTCATGGCTTTTCCTGCCATCCCAGGAAGAGATACCCCTTCTTTGGTTTTTCCGTCAAAGTCCACAACGCAAATATCGCCCATCTGTGCGGCGCGGGCTTCTTCAACTTTCGAGAAGCTGCGGTTATTGGAAGCAATACGTTCCAAAGTTTCTTGAACGACTTTGTCTTCAACTTTTGCCACGGGCTTTTCAACGGCAATCTTTGACAAATCCATAATTTTAAAGGATGGAAGAACTTCAATCTTCATTGTGTAGATAAGGTCTTTTCCTTCGTCGAATTGCTCACCGTCTTTGAGTTCGATTTTTGGCTGCATTGCAGGACGAATTTCTTTTTCTTTCATCGCATTGGCAGCTGATTCCTGAATGGTTTTGTCAATCACTTCACCCAAAATCATTTTGCCGTATTGTTTTTTCAGAACAGGTAGTGGGATTTTGCCCGGACGAAAACCGGAAATCTTAGCCTTTTTACCGTATTCGGTCAGTTCCATATCAATACGTTGGGAAATCAGAGAGGCCGGAATGGTAACTTCCAACTCGCGAGACAAACCTTCTTCTTTTAGTACAGCTACTTGCATTATTTTCTTCACTTTCGAGTTTAACTTAAAATGGTGCGGGTGAAGGGACTTGAACCCCCACGCCTTGCGGCGCCAGAACCTAAATCTGGTGCGTCTGCCAATTTCGCCACACCCGC
>JAGRKB010000055.1 GCA_020442425.1 Alphaproteobacteria bacterium
AGGCTACTTTTGCAACAGGTCTAATGTACAATATTCCGTTGATTTGTTTATGAAAATTAAGAATTGCGCTGTATAATTTACTCAAAAGTTGTTATTTTCCCGACCCACTATCAACATGGGAGAATACAATGAACATTCCTCAAGAAGTGTTAGATCAGCTAGTTGTTTAGTCCCACGGTGTGCTGGTGTATATTATAACCAATTACCGAAGGAGGAGTTATGGGACAGATATTGCATGGAAGCGCCAAAACAACAGCGGCAGTGCGTCGAGCGATACAACATAGTCAAGAGAGCCTGATGGTTCTGGCCGAACGGCACGGGATTAACCCGAAGACAGTTGCCAAATGGCGCAAACGGGATTTTGTCCATGATGTATCAATGGGGCCAAAGAAGCCGTCCTCAACAGTTCTGACGGAAGAGGAAGAGATGGCGGTTGTAGCTTTCCGCCGTTACACACTTTTGCCTCTGGATGACTGCCTGTATGCTCTGCAATCCAGCATTCCCCACCTGACGCGCTCGAATTTGCATCGCTGTTTCCAACGGCACGGTATATCAAGGTTGCCAGAAGTCGAAGGCGATAAACCCGCAAAACAGGCTTTCAAGAAATATCCGATTGGGTACTTTCATATTGATATCGCCGAAGTGCAGACAGAAGAAGGAAAGCTTTATCTATTTGTTGCTATTGACCGCACATCAAAGTTTGCCTATGCGGAACTTCATGATAGATCAACCCGTATGATTGCCAGAGATTTCCTGGAAAACCTTATCAAAACCGTTCCCTATAAAATCCATACCATTCTGACAGACAACGGCATCCAGTTTGCCAAACGCGAAGGAACTGAAGATTACAGAGATATTCCATTCGACAAGGTTTGCCTTGCTCACACAATCGATCATCGCCTGACCAAAATAAAACATCCTTGGACGAATGGGCAAGTCGAACGCATGAACAGTACATTAAAGGATGCGACTGTCAAAAAATACTACTATCAGACCAACGCCCAGCTCAAAGAGCATATGCAAACATTCCTGATGGCTTACAATTTTGCCAGAAGGTTAAAAACCCTCAAAGGTCTAACCCCCTACGAATACATCTGCAAAATATGGACAAATGAGCCAGATCGCTTTACTATAAACCCATTCCAGCACACCGTGGGACTAAACAATTAGTCAATATTTCTTCCTTCCCCTCTCTCTTCATGGGTAATCCCATCTCGGATGTGGTAGATGCGCTTGAAGGTTGGAATAATTTTCTCGTCGTGCGTGACCACAATAATCGCCGTTTCATATTCTTGCGCCATATTGTTCAGAATACGGATAACAGCCATAGCGCGTTCAGAGTCAAGCGGGGCAGTCGGTTCGTCTGCTAAAATAATGGGGGGGTGATTTACCAATCCGCGGGCTATTGCCACACGTTGTTGTTCACCCCCTGAAAGCTGGGACGGCATCGCGATTGCCCTGTGCTGAACGTCCAAAGCAGTGAGCAAATCTTTAGCTCTCCTCCTTGCTTCTTCGTTCGGAACACCTGCCAACATTGGCAAAAGAGCAACATTGTCGGTTACATCAAGAAAAGGAATAAGATAGGGGGCTTGAAACACAAATCCGATTTTATCACGGCGCAAGGCCCGCAAATCATCAACCTTCCAGCCGTTATCAAAAATAACTTCATCGCCCAAGGTCATACGCCCTTCTGTTGGATCAATAACCGCGCCCAGACATTTTAGGAGTGTTGTTTTTCCAGAGCCGGACGGGCCTATTAATCCGACAACCTCTCCGGCATCAACCTTCATATCTACGCCTTTCAAGGCATAAACTGCCGTATCGCCATCGCCATATCGTTTCTTTAGCCCTTCAATGCGAATGCCTTTTCCTGCCACTTTATCCCCCGATAGCTTCTGCCGGATCAACTTTGATCGCGATCCGAATAGCGACGATGCTCGCCAATGTACAAATCAGCATCACAATAAAAAATCCCACGATAGAGTCCTGAGGGATGAGGAGTACATATTTAGGGAAAGCAGGTGCTGCGAATGTTGCCGTGATCTTCCCTACGATAAACCCGATAAAACCCAGAGCCAAAGACTGCTGCAAGATCATAGATGCGATTGTACTGTTTCTTGTTCCAATCAGCTTAAGCACCGCGATCTCGCGTATTTTATCCATCGTGAGGGTATAAATAATGAACGCTACAATGGCTGCACTTACCACGGCCAGAATTACAAGAAACATGGCGATTTGTTTTGCGGAGGTGGCAATCAGTTTTCCGACCAATATTGTTTCCATTTGATCTCTCGTATAAACGGTCAGTCTTTTCCAGCGCGCAATATTGTTTGCCACGTCTTCTGGAGAATATAGGGGAGAGACTTTGACCAAAATGGCATTCACAAAACTGTTTGTGCTTTGGGCGGTGATGGTTGACTCAAGAAGATTTGGGATCGCTGGTTGATTGAATATAGGATTCTCTGAAGTCCGGCGGCGATTTTGCAAAATGGCATCATTGTCTTTCAGAAATTGCGCCTCCTGCGCATCTTTGAGCGGGATAAAGATCATGGGATCTCCGCTAGAAGAGACCATGCGTCGCGTCAGCCCCACCACCTCATATTTGTTGCGGCGAATGACAATTTTGTCTCCTAAATGAAACCCTGTTTTGACATCGGCAACGGCCTCGTAATGAGATCGTGTTATATGTCTCCCCGCGATGAGGTAAGGGGGCCAGCCAGACGAGGTTGGTTCGGAATTTGCCATTATTCCAACAACCATCGCTCTTACATCTTGGGTTTCCTTTTTAACTTGCATGGTCAGATAGGTAACATTTGTGGCTTTGTTAACTCCGGGCATTAGAAAAATAGAGCGATAAATATCGTCATTGATGCTTGATGACTCCGCATAAGGGCCAAGTGTGTCTTTCTGTACAACCCACAAGTCCGATCGACTGTTATCAAGCAGAGCCTTTCCATCATCGACCATGCCGCGATAAACTCCGGCCATAACAAGCGTAACACCGATCAGAAGGCCAAGCCCGATGCCGGTAAAGACGAATTTTCCCCAAGCATGAAGAATGTCACGGCCAGCAAGGCTAATCATGGTTCGGCCTTATGGATTTTATCAACTATACGGATGCGGCTTAGATGGGAGAGGAGTTTCTCGCTGTAGAGAATAATGTTCTCTCCTCCTTTCAGGCCGTTCTTAACCTGAACCTGTCCATCCAAATCTGCGCTTCCCAGAGTTACAGGAACAAAAGAAAGATTCACGTCCTTTATTTCCCAGACACCTGTTTTTCCATTTACATTCTGGATAGAGGCATTCGGAATTGTTGGGGAAGGAGGAAGAGGGGGTAACTCTACGGTCACTTCGGCAAGCTCTCCTAATGGAGGGAGGGGATTGGGGATCGTGTCAAAGATGACCTTTGCCAAAGTTTCTTCAGTCACGGAATCCGCTTTTGGTTCGACATAGAGAATATGGCCGATGAGAGACTCCCCATTCCTTGAGCGAAGAACAATCTGTGCGGAGAGCCCCTTTTCTAGCCCCGAAGAACTGATCTGGTCAAATCTGGCGTTGATCCAGATTGATTTAGGATCAATGATTTCATAGATCGTCTGCCCCGCAACAACTGTTGTTCCGATTTCTGCATTTCTTAGAACAACAATACCATCGATCGGAGCTATCAATTGTGCGTTATCAAGCTGGTTTGCAATCGCATCATAATCTGATTTTGTTCGAGTGAGATCTTCCTTGGCGGCCATCCAAGCAGTTTCGGCCACTCGCAGTTCTTGACGCTTTGCATCAAGGAGAGATTTACTCACGGCTCCGGCAGGGAATAGTTTTTCTGCTCTTTTGGCCTCATCACGAGCGTAGCCATATGTTGCCTCGGACTGCTTTAGAAGTGCCTCGGCTCGCCTAATGTTTGAGGACTGAGACGATGAGCGGCTTTCGAGATCAACGGAATCCATTTCGCCAAGCAATTGCCCAGCCTGAACAGCCTCTCCAACATCAACATTCAGATTTTTGATGCGCCCCGCCGTTGTTGGCCCTATTTTGTGGGAATACCGAGCCTCAACGGTTCCTATTCCAAACAAGGAAGGAGAAATCTCTTTGATGTCAACTTTTACCGTTGTCACAGAAACCGGAGCAAGAGGGCCTGACCTGACTCCCACATATACAAACGTCAAAACCAGCGGAAGCAAGATAAGGATGATTCCAATTTTCCTTCGTGTGATGGGAGAAAGTTTTTTCATGCTTTTACTGCGACTCCACGCTGATAGATTGCAAACAATGAAGGGCCCGCAACACGCATAGAACCCATATCACCGGATATAAGAGATTGCATGACAAGGCCTTGTACCATGCCAATAAAAAGAACAGCGGCGGCTTCTGCATCAAGAGAAGGTGATACTTCGCCGCATTTCTTCCCCTCTTCAATCACAGCACAAAGACGTTCCCTATAGTTTTTAATAAGTGTCTGGGCCATACGTTTTGCAGGAGTTGACTCTGAGTGTTGAAGCTCGCCAAACATCATGCGCGGCACACCAGGATGATCGGCAACGAATTCTATGTGGCTGAGAAACATTGCCTTCATAGACTCTATCGGCGAAGACGCCCCCCTCGCAGCCTCGTCCAAACGATCAAGCAAACGGATAGAAACCCACTCCATAACAGCCTGCCATAGATCATCTTTCGTGGCGTAATGCCGAAACAAGGCTCCTTGCGTTACGCCCATATGCTTTGCAATGGCGGCTGTCGTGATTTCACTGGGGTTTTGTTGCCCCGCAAGCTCAATAACCGTTTCAATCGTTATATTTTTGCGTTTTTCAGCTGAAAGTTTCTGGGGTGGTTCCATTTTGTCCGCCTATAATAGGTAGTAATTAATTACTACCTATTATAGCAAGAATTGTTAGAAATAAGATACCTATTTCTACGGTAATCCCTGTGATTTGCAGAAATAATTGTCAGTAAATAACACAATTAAATGTCAGTAGAACTTAGAGAGCAAGACATCAAATGTGCTGATTTTCTACTCTCTTTAACAACTCGGCTTTCTTATATAGCCACTTGAGATAATAATCGGACGTGATAGAATGAGGGATGACATACGGAGTATCATTAAGGGCCAAGGTTCTTGGCTTAATAAAAGATGGAATGGGCAAGCGCGAGGCTGCTCGTCTGTTCAAGGTTTCACCGAACACGATATATGAATGGTTAAAGCGGGGAGATGATTTGTCTCCACGACCTGTCAAGACGCGGAAGCGGAAGATTGACCGTGCGGCGTTGGAAGCGCATGTCAACAAATACCCTGATTTATTTTTACGAGAACGAGCGGAATATTTTGGGGTCGATCCAAGTGCGATCAGTTACCACTTACGTCAGATGCAGATCGTAAAAAAAAGCGCGTAGATTTTCTGAGCGCTGTACTATGAAAAGGATGACGTATCTGAAACGCCTGAGGGAACTTATCCCAACCTACGGTTCCGAGAACATTGTGTATGTTGATGAGAGCGGGTTCAAAAAACACGCGTATCGCATGGAGGCCTGGACAAAACGCGGGAAGAAAGTCTATGGCGATGTTTCAGGCAATAACCGCAAAAGTACAAATCTTATCATGGCGTGGAGACGAAAAAAGTGGCTGGCTCCTGAAACCTTCGAAGGCAGTTGTAATGCTCAGAAATTTATGGAGTGGCTCACGGGAAAACTTCTTCCCACACTTGATAAACCCAGCATCATTGTGATGGACAATGCAGCCTTTCATAAAAAGGTAGAGATTTTTGAATGTCTGAAAAACGCAGGACATTTTTTCTTGCCGTTACCGCCGTATTCTCCAGACTTTAATCCCATCGAAAAGGCTTTTGGCACTCTCAAAAAAATCCGTCAATCCAATCCAAATGACCCCATCATCAATATCATCAAATCGTCCGATTATTATCTCAAGTGACTATAGAGTTAGCAGAAGAATTGGATGA
>JAGRKB010000056.1 GCA_020442425.1 Alphaproteobacteria bacterium
ACGGGTTTACCCGTGGGTATCTATACTTCCTCTTTAGGCTTTGAACTGTCAAGGAGCCAGGCCTACTCCTGTGGTAATGAGTTGCCCGTTATCATAAAGCTCTTGAATATCTACATTTCTTAACCCGTTAATTTGAGCAATATCTAGAAAAGGTTCAAGCTGCCCTCCGCTTCCATTAACATCCACCTGAAGGAATGTAGAGCGCCCGACTGTTGTTATATGAACAAAATCAGTGATTGCATCAGTAAGGGGATCAAAGGCATACAAAAAAGTAGAAATATCTATGCTATCTTGTCCTGCATTAAAGTCTTTCACAAAGTCAGCGTTATCCAGATCATCAAAGACGAAGATATCATTGCCGCGACCACCATAAAGAAAATCTGACCCCAATCCGCCATTTAAAATATCATTGCCGTTGTGACCAAAAATTTTATCATCCCCATTCCCACCATTCAGAGTGGTGTCCGCACCGTAGCTCTTAAGAAGATCATTTCCATTTCCGCCCTCTAAGGTGCCATTCCCAAAGACACGATCATCACCATCACCGCCTTGCAAAAGGTTGTTTAATCCGTCGCGGTCAAAGAGGAAGTCATTGCCAAGTCCGCCCTCAAGCGTATCATTACCATTGCCGCCAAAGAGTTTATCAGCGCTATCGCCACCTATCAGATGATCATCACCATCATCTCCAAAGGCTTTAATGAATTGTCCCCCAAAATTCGAGGCGTCCAACACGTCATTGCCGTTTCCGAGCTTGGTAACGAGCGCTGCAAAATCAGAGTCCATGGATAAGGTTAGAGTATCATCTCCATCATTCGTGAAGATTTTATGGACAGACTTATCAGCCTCCGTCAGAATATTTGTAATATCGATTGTATCTGATCCGCTACCGGTTTTGATAACTGTGAAGAAAACATTATCAAGAGCAACGCTCAAATCTTGGGTAGCCTTCTCATCAATAATAATTCCCTGACGAATGTCGGACACGCTGATAATATCAAGCGTACCAAGATCCTGAAATTTTATGCTGCGCAAAGAGGATGAGAATAGGCTGTTAACAGAAATGTCAATATCATCTTCTACAGAGCCCGGATTTCGTGTGATGGTTAGAAGGTCATCATCCCCCCGCATGCGCAAATCAGATAGTGTGTAGGTTTCCACCCCCTCTTGGATGGAATCAATGGAAACCCACCGCCCCATGCTGTTAAGAAAACGTACACCCACGTGAGATGCAAAGGAAACACCACTTTCAGAAGCTGTAACCAAATCGTCGAAACTAAACAAAGTGTCATTAAACTCAAAATTCTCGACACCGGTTACCGTGTCTTGAGCATAAGTTCCGCTTAAATCAAGGATTTCGATAGTATCCGCATCAATGACATTAAAGGCAAAGTTGGCAATATCCAGATCATACACCATTAGATCCGTTCCCGCCCCTCCATCAATCTGGTCATTACCGTCACTACCGATAAAGATATCGTTGCCGGTATTCCCTGTCAGAACATTGGCAACATCATTTCCGATGAGAGTATCATTCCCCGCACCGCCTGTTGCATTCTCAATAATTGCATTGATAGCAATCCCGATATTGCGCGACAATCCGACAGAGCTAAGCTCGCCGTCATTCAGATTAATTGTAACGTCAGAGCTTTGAGCAGAGGCATCAAATGTATCATTCCCGCCTGCATCCCAGATCGTATAGCCTTTGGTAGCATTGAGCACATAAACAGTATCGCCGGCTTCGTGACTCATATTTGCGCCATATAAACTCTGCAGCGCATAGATGTCATAGATCATGTATGTCGAAGCGTAATAAGGTGACCAGTCATACGCCATAACCGTATACATGGTCGTGTTTTCATCTCCGGTTAGCCCTGCTGTAAAGGAGTGTTCAAGGCCAAGGGCATGGCCAACTTCATGCAACAAAGTATAAAACCCGTAATTGCCTTGTACAGGAGTTTTTGTTGCAGAATAATAATTATTGGTCCAAACATCGCCGCCTTTACCGTATGCGGTTTGGGGGTAATAAGCCCAAGCCCCTGCAGAAGTTGGAAGACGAGCCTGACCAAATGTAATATCCGAATTCGCAACATTGGTAACTTCATTGAAAGTAAGGTTAGTAAAGCCTTCGAGTTGAGTCAGAACATCCCGAGCGGCGTTCTTCATCTGCGTTGTAAATTCTTGGAAATTGGTTCTCTCGGTGTCCGTGCTAGAATAATAACCGGGAACAGAAGTCAGAAAAATAAAATCAAGGGAAGTGGTTCCCCATTTATAAGCTGTTTTTAAACTATTCGCTTCAGAGGTAGTAGTAGTGGAACTCTCCATATAATCAGACGAGATAGAAGAGGCTCCGGACGGCGCACCCGTTCCGGAAAGACATTGCGCACAGCCGCATCCCATAGGGGCTTCAGGCAAAGAGGTATCGAAATCAGACATATATTAGAAGTTAACCCAACGTTAATAAATTGTACCCAACCATTACCAGAATACCATGGGAAATATTAACATAAGGTTAGATTTGCTCAGAAATCAGCGACTTCCAACAAGGACTTCACGCTTACCGACACGATTAGCAGGAGAGACAACGCCCTCTTTCTCCATATGTTCAATAATACGAGCCGCACGGTTATAACCAATTTGGAGATGTCTTTGAATAAAGCTGGTCGAAGCTTTTCCTTCACGGGCCACCAAAGCAACAGCTTCATCATAGAGAGCATCAATAGACGCGCCTCCGCCGCCGTCTTCACCGAATTCGCCCCCTTCAGAGAACATATCCCCTTCGGTTACTTCTTCAAGATAAGAAGGCTCGCCTTGAGCTTTCAGGAAAGTCACAACTTCTTCTACTTCCTTATCAGAGACAAATGGCCCATGAACACGAGTAATACGACCGCCCGCCGCCATATAGAGCATATCTCCCATGCCGAGCAACATCTCTGCGCCGCCTTCACCTAAAATGGTTCGGCTGTCGATTTTCGAAGTAACAGCAAAGGAAATACGAGTCGGGAAGTTAGCCTTGATAACACCGGTAATAACGTCAACAGACGGACGCTGCGTCGCCATGATCAGGTGAAGGCCTGCAGCACGCGCCATTTGCGCCAGACGTTGGATCGCGTTCTCGACATCCTTGCCCGCCACCAACATCAAGTCAGCAAACTCGTCCACGACAATCACAATGTAAGGCAATTCGGTCAATTCAAGAGGTTGCTCTTCATAAACAGGCTTTCCAGTTTCCGGATCAAAACCTGTTTGCACTTTGCGCATCAGAATCTCGCCCTTTTTAATGGCTTCACGTATGCGCGCATTATATCCCTCAATGTTACGAACACCCAACTTGGACATGTTGCGGTAACGGTTCTCCATTTCCTGAACGGCCCACTTCAAAGCCACAACAGCGCGACCCGGATCAGTCACTACGGGAGATAACAAATGTGGAATATCATCATAAACCGACAATTCCAGCATCTTCGGATCAATCATGATAAAGCGACATTTCTCGGGCGGAAGACGATAAAGCATCGAGAGAATCATGGTATTAACCGCAACGGATTTCCCCGAACCGGTTGTTCCTGCGACCAAAAGGTGAGGCATGCGGGAAAGATCGGCAATAATTGGAGTCCCACCAATATCCTTACCCAAAACCAAAGGAAGTTTGTTCTGGGTCTTTTCGAATTCATTCCCTTCAATGAGTTCGCGAAGGTAAACAGTCTGACGACGTTTGTTCGGGAGTTCAATACCGATCACATTACGACCGGGGACAACAGCCACACGAACGGACACGGCAGACATAGAGCGGGCAATATCATCCGATAGGGAGACAACACGAGAAGTCTTTGTTCCCGGAGCCGGTTCAAGTTCGTAAAGCGTAACCACAGGGCCGGGGTAAATACTCTTGATTTCGCCTTTCACGTTGTAATCATTTAATACATTTTGCAAAAGCTCGGCATTACGACGCAAGGCGGTCTCATCAAGCCGATCGTCTTTTTGCTGAGATGGGACTTCATCAAGAATATCAACCGGCGGCAAATCCCACTCCGAACTATCACGCAGATTAAGCTTGGTTTGCTTCGTAGTTTTGGTTTTTAGAGGCTTGGCAGGAGCTTTTTTGGGGCGAACAACGGCAATCTCTTCTTCCGCGTCATCGTCGTCTTCGTATTCTTCTTCCGTATCTTCGTACTCTTCATCAGAATCTTCCTCATATTCTGAATCATCGTCTTCTTCCTCATACTCATCCTCGTCATCTTCTTCATACTCGGAATCATCGTCTTCCGCATCATCCTCAACTTGACGAGAGTCTCTCCATAATTGGAAACGATCCCAGAGTGAACTGGCCCCACCGATTGTTGCAGCTCCGCCACTCAGGAAAGTTTCAACAACAGCTTGTCGTTCGCTACGGCGCAAGGCAATTCCGATTGCGGCTAAAGAAAGACCAAGAAATCCACAAACACAGGCAATAACAATATGTGGATAAAAACTCAGCCAACCATCCAGCAAACTTGTTATTTTATTGAGCAGTAAAACTCCTCCGGCCCCCCCCATAGTCGCATGGGAAATCCAGGCGCCACCTGGAACAGCACCGCCCGCAATACCAAGCAAAAGGGCTGCTGATAAAAGAGCAATCATGCGCCCCCAAAGAGGGCCGAAATCATCTTTTTTCCAAAGACGCCATCCCCAAACCAGAAATCCGATAGCCAGAACAATCGACCCGACCCCAAAAATTTGCACAAGAAAATCGGAAAGGTAAGCTCCGGGTCGTCCCATAAAGTTATGGATGTTGTCAGGATTGGCTGCTGTATTAAGGGAAGGGTCTTCGGCGTGATAGCTCACAAGAGCCAACATAAAAAAGCAGCCTGTAAAGGTCACAATAAGCGCGCGCAAATCCCGCAAACGCTCAAGAAGATAATCTTGCCAGCTTTCTGGAAATATTCGAAGGAACAAGGATTGCTTTTGAGCGCGAAGAGAAGAAGAGCGGGCCATAATTTTCGGATGTTATGTTAAGATGGGTGAGGGGGCGGTGAAATCCCCAAAGAAGCTAAATTCTAACGGTATCGAGCGCCAAAGGCAAGTTTTCTGATGGGAATATTGTCAGATTATGTCATCAGGGAAAACTGAAGGACAGACGACAACATTTCACCAACTAACTATAAGATTTGTTTAAGACTTTTAAGGGTAAAGTATATAGCGGAAAACCAGAAAAATAAATTATGAATAGTGCCCTAACAGATAAAGAACCATCAAAAATCAAAGTACCGGTCTATCAACCGACCTACACGGGAAATGTACTGGAGCTTTATAAAATATTTTTGGTGAATGTCTTGCTCAACATTTGCACACTCGGAATCTATTCGTTCTGGGGAAAAACGCGCATTCGCAAATACATGGCCTCTCAAACTGTCTTGGCAGGAAACAGAATGGAATATACCGGAACAGGAAAAGAACTGTTCATCGGATTTTTAAAAGCAATCCTGATCTATTGGCCGGTGAGTTTTGCGATGAACGTCCCCGAAATATATATCTTCGGATTAATAGGTTTTTTCTGTCTGATCTCTCTCGCTATGTACATGGCACTCCGCTATCGCCTTTCAAGAACCAGATGGAAAGGAATACGCTTTGCCATTGCAGGACATGCAGGTGAATTTCTAAAAATCGCATTGAAACGCACGCTCTGGAACTTTGTAACACTGGGATACAAAGTTGCGCAGTCCGACATTGTGAAATGGACCTACATTGCAAATTTTATGAGCTTTGGAAAAACCAATTTCAAATTCCAAGGCGATGAGAAAAAAATTCAAAGTACAAATTTGAAAACGATGGGTATTATATATGCCTACACGTTGATAACATTTATCCCCTTGGTTTTTAGCCTTTCAGATGAAATAAATTCTTTGAAAAAAGCTGTCATGGAAAAGCCAAAAGTTTCTATCGAAAAAATAGAAAAGACTAGCCCCTTTCCTGACGAGAATTATCCGAAGCCCGAACCGGCGCCCAAAGAAACAGATTTGGAAGAAACAAAAATAATCAGTCATGATGCAGTCTTCGCTGCCAAATCTTCTTTTAAAGAAGATAAGGAAATCATCGCAATCATTTATGGGCTTGGCTGGTCACTCTCTATTTTTCTGGTTTGGTGGGCCGCGCGTCAGTGGTATCAAGCGGCCCTCTGGAGAGAGCAGTTCAGAGGGGTGACCATTAACGATATCCGGTTTAAATGCGCACTGACAGGCGGGGGGCTGCTCTGGCTCAAAACCAGCAATCTCGTGATGATTATTTTAACACTGGGATTGATAATGCCTTTTATTTATCAAAGGAATTTGCGCTATTATCTCTCGTGCATAAAGCTCGGCGGTGATGTCAATCAGCTCCACGTTGATCAGGTTGAAAACACCGATCCTGATGGAACCGGAGACTCTCTCGCTGATGATTTCGGGGTAGATATTGGATTCTAGACTATGATCGCCGCTTCAAAATATTCTGCAAGATTTACAGACGGGAAAACCTCCCGCCAGAGGACAGTCTATCTAAAAATTTTTCGGCAAGGGATCTGTATATACGAAGATCAAGAATGTCTAAAACTGGTCGCGCGTTGGCCTTTTGAGTTAATGAAAGTCAATCACGACTGGAACGACAAGATCGGCGGAAGTTTTGAGCATAAGCAAAATTTCGGATCAATTCTTGATTGTCGTTCCAAAAAAACATTTCTAAGAATTCAAAAATCACTAAAACGATTTGATCAGGCAACCTATATTTTCTCGACCAGCAATAAATCCTTGCTCGGATTGTTGGCTGCAACCATCATATTTATTGTAATCGGAATTCCTCTTTTTACAAAGCTCATGGAAACAACAGCAATCTTTGTTCCGAAATCATTGGAAAATCATATTGGCGAACAATCTATCGAAGCCATGTCACATGAGTTCCGCCCATGCGAAGATCAAGAGGCGAAAGCGTTGTTGGATAAACTTGTAAGCGAGCTTGTTAAATATCAAGAGGATGATGATCTCCAGATTAATATACATCTCTTTAGAACCAAAACAGCCAATGCGTTTGCCGTACCGGGAGAGCATATGGCAATTTTGTCCGGCTTTTTGGCTGAAGCAAAAAGTGAGCAGGAAATAGCAGGCGTTCTGGCTCATGAAATGGGTCATATTGCCCACCGCCACTCAATAAAATACTTGATTCAGCAAATGGGAACGAGCTTCTTGCTCTCTATCTCAACAGGGGATGGTGCGGGGCTGGCTCAAATCACTAATTCCCTCTCAGGTCTAAGTTACTCAAGGGACAAAGAACTGGAAGCGGATCGCTACGCAAAAAAAATTCTTGAGGATTCGGGAATAGGCACACAGGGCGTTATTGACTTTTTATCGCGATTGGATGGAGACACACCGGAATTGCTCAAGAAAATGAATGATGATTTTACGCTACTCTCAACACATCCCAAAACACAAGAGCGTCTGGAGTTGCTCAAGATCGATAATCCACCGGAAGTTCCAAAATCAATTTTGACGAAAAAAGAATTTGAGCGTTTGAAAAAGGCGTGTCAGCCAATGAAAGAAAGAAAAGACAGTTTTCCTAAGAAACAGGAAACAAAAAAACCTTCCCCAGAAGGAGAAGGTCTAAAAATCTAGAAATGGATTGGCAATAATTAGTGAGCGCAGCCACCTTTACCACCGCAACCACCATTACCATCACATTCACCTTCGTCGGACTCATGATCGTGGTCATGATCATGACCATGGCCGCCACAGCATCCGCCTTCATGGTGATGGTGACCATGTCCACCTTCGCCACCGGCAATTTCACCCATCGGATTAGTTTCAACCAAATTGGCAACTTCTTCAAACACGGACGCATTCTCGCCCATTTGATCTTTCAAATGCTCGTTTTGTTCGGCAATTGTACGAAAAAAGGTTGCAGCGTCACGAAGAAGTTGTGCGGCGAGCTGTGCATGAGTTGGCATATTAAATTCCTTAAGTTATAATAATTCTTGTCTTGAAGCGCCTACCCTTAGCACGCAATCCCGCGACAATAAAGGAAAAAGTATGGAAACCCCTCTCTATAAATTCAAAAGTAGTCGTCTGAGGCAGATAAAATTCATTCTTTTAAAAATTTTGACGACAGCAGTAATTCTCTTTTTTGCGGCCTCCATAAAATTCGGAAGAGAAGAGGTTCTGGAGAAACTAAACGGAGATATCTTGACCCTCAATAGCTTAGTTATAGCCATTGGAATAGTCCTGATAGGACTCTTGAACTCAACAAAACAGATTGCCCAGCTCATAGCACCACTTTCGATCATGATTTATCGAAACGGAATTCAATTTAATAATAGGGAGTTTTTGCCTTGGAACGAAATCCATATTGAATTTGTTGAAAAGGAAATGGTCTTTGAAGTCGATGTCCATAAATATAGCTCGTATAGTGAAAAAAAATCATTTCCTTGGGACTATTATTATCCTGAAGGAAAGGATTATGGCGTAGCCAGAATATGGCTGAAGAAATGGGTAACTCAAGAATCTGAATATCCTGAATTCTTCAAAAGAATGCAACGCCATGTTCCTCACGATGTACGAGTGAACTTTCAATATAATGAAGATGATGAAGAAAACAGCAATGTAGTTGAAGAAAGTCGATATGACTCTACAATGCTCTAAAGGGGTGGGCAGGATAAGACCCCATAATCTGAACTTCTTTGGCAAAGAATTGTAATTCTTCAAGCGCGAGCCCAACATTACGGTCATCGATAGACCCCAAAACCTCAGCATAAAACCGCGCAACATTAAACTGCGGATCAATATAGCTTTCTAGCTTGGTCATCTGCACACCATTGGTCGCAAATCCACCCAAAGCTTTATAAAGAGCAGCAGGAATATTGCGAACTTCAAAGAAAAAGCTGGATAAGATCGGACCCATGTCTTTGGTCGGTCTTTCCATCTCGCGAGAGAGAGCCAGAAAGCGAGTGGTGTTATTAGGAATATCCTGAATACCTTCACGCATAATTTGTAGCCCGTAAATCTCGCCCGCTAGTTTAGAGGCAATGGCGCACTGGCTTTTGTCATTCCATTTCACAATATCTGCCGCAGCTCCCGCTGTATCGGCATGAACATGAGGGGTCAAGCCAAGTTCCTTAATAATTTTTCGACATTGGGGAAGAGCATGTGTATGAGAATGAACATCCTTGAGGTCTTCCATTTTTGCATCAGGCAAGGCTAGAAGACACATGGAAATCGGAAGGAAATGTTCGCCGATAATAAACATTTTCTTTTGCGGCAAAAGATGGTGAACATCCGCCACCCGACCAGCCAGAGAATTATCGACCGCAATCATCGCAAGATCAGCCTCCCCATTTTCCAAAACAGAGAATGTCTCTTCAAATGTCATACAGGGTAGTGTATCCATCTGAGGAAACATCTCCTTACACGCCATTTCGTGAAAAGCACCGAATGTACCCTGGAATGATATTTTGCCTGTACGTTTTGTGAAATCTTGCGTCATTTTGTCTGAATTTCCTTATAAAAACAGTCTTCACCCTGTGATATACTATGTTATAGTGCCCGACAAGAGGTCGGAACCCCGTCTCTTTGTATAGATAAACGCAACAAAATTTATAAAATTAGGTTTTTGCTATGAATATGAGATCAAATATAGCTCTATCTGCTTTGGTTTGTGCCGGTATCATTGCCTGGCTATCAGGATTTGCATCCCGTCAATTGGTTAATCCCGCAGAAATAAAAGCAGATGCGGTAAAAATCGAAGTTGCAGAAACCGCAACTGCCGGAGCCTCAGCATCCAAAAAGAGTGGACCGGAACCAATTCTGGCGCTTTTAAAAGATGCTGATCTCGCACGTGGTGAAAAAGTGGCCAAAGCCTGTGCTGCTTGTCACACCTTTGATAAGGGCGGAAAAAATGGCGTTGGCCCCAATTTGTATGGCGTCGTCGGCCGCAAGAAACAATCCCACGAAGGATTTGCCTATTCCGGAAGCCTGACAGAAACAGGCGGAGATACATGGACATATACCGAATTATCCCACTTCCTGTATAAGCCAAAGGCCTATGCAAAAGGGACAAAAATGACCTATGCCGGATTGAAAAAAACTGAAGACCGTGCAGCTGTTCTAGCCTATCTGCGCAGTCTGGCCGATGCCCCCGCTGCGCTGCCAACTGAGGCTGAAATCTCGGCAGAAGCAGCAGAATAAAGTTTCATAGAGGTAACCTCCAAAATTCTCCCCGCCCCAGTGGCGGGGTTTTTTTCTTGCAAAAACCAAAAAGATATGAGAAAAGAGTTTATGAAAAAACAAAGTATAACACGTGAGTTCAATCAACTCGAAAGAGTCTCAATGGGAATTAATTTCCTGATAGCTGTTACGCATTTCAGTATGGCGCACTCTAATGGAGCACCTTACGCTGTTGTGGGGGGTGCGATTCTGACAGCGATAGCGGCTGGATACATAAAAGGCGGCTCATCAGGTCCTCAATAGCATTAATAAACAAAAATCATCTTAATTAATTTTCTCGACAAATGAATCCATCAAACGTTTTGTTGATCCGTCAGCAAAACGGATATCCAGCTTTGCGCCCGCGACATGTATAACACGTCCCTCACCAAAGGTAGCATGTCGCACACGATCCCCAAGTTGAAACCCTGCAACTGATGGTTTGGTATAACTAGGATTCTGAGGCGGAGAAGCAGGCGCCTGATAGCTACTTTGATAAGAAGAAGAGCCCCGATCACTCTCACGAGAATAACCCGATGAATCCCAATGCTGGGATCGCCCGGGTCGATAAAGACCGCTCTCTGATATAGCCTCGATATGATCTTCTGGAAGCTCTTCAACAAAACGGGATGGTAAGGCATTAACCCAATTCCCGTACATGCGCCTGTTAGCAGCAAAAGTAATGGTGGCCTGTTTGCGCGCACGAGTGATTCCGACATAGGCCAGACGACGTTCTTCTTCCAACCCGTTTAATCCGTTTTCATCCATGGATTTCTGGGATGGGAATAAACCATCCTCCCAACCGGGGAGATAAACGCAATCAAACTCAAGACCCTTGGCGCCGTGAAGAGTCATAAGGGATATGAACTCATCACTCCCTGTTGCCGCATTCTGTGTCTCCATGACTAACGCAACATGCTCAAGGAAAGAAGCAAGAGACTCGAATTCTTCCATACCGGAAATCAATTCTTTGAGGTTCTCAACACGCCCTTGTGCTTCAGGAGATTTATCTATCTGCCACATCGTCAAGTAACCGGATTCATCAAGAATTTGCCCCGCCAAATCACCATGAGCCGTTGTTGAAACCAAAGAGCGCCAGCGTTCAAAATCATTCATCAAGGCCCCAAGCGTTGCACCGGTTTTACCTTTGATCGTCCCGTTTGCAGCCATCTCCGTAGCCGCTTCCGTCATGGGTATTCCATGTGCACGCGCATATTCATGAATATTTTTTATACTGGTATTGCCAATGCCACGTTTGGGCACATTGACAATTCGCTCGAAAGCAAGATCATCCGACGGCTGGGCCACCACACGTAAATAAGCCAAAGCATCGCGGATTTCCTGACGCTCGTAAAAGCGCGGGCCTCCGAATACACGATAAGGCACACCCATCTGGATCAAGCGTTCTTCAAATTCACGCATTTGAAATCCTGCACGAACCAGAATGGCAATTTGGGATAGGGACATTTTTCGGTGCTGAAGGCTTTCAATATCTTCAATGACAAAACGGGCTTCGGCTTCCCCATCCCACAAACCTTGTACACGAACCTTTTGACCGTCTTCCCCTTCGCTCCAAAGTGTCTTGCCAAGTCGCCCGGTATTGTTGGCAATCACGCCCCCGGCCGCAGCTAGAATATGACCGGTCGAGCGATAATTCTGTTCAAGGCGAACAATCTTGGCATTGGGAAAATCTTTTTCAAAACGAAGAATATTTCCGACCTCTGCCCCGCGCCAACCATAAATCGATTGGTCATCATCCCCGACACAACATAAATTATTTGAACCCTGAGCCAACAATCTTAGCCACATATACTGGGCAACGTTGGTATCTTGATACTCGTCAACCATGATGTATTTGTAACGACGATGGTAATCCTCAAGAATTGCGGTATGCGCAGGATCGCGCAAGATAGAGATCATGTGCAAAAGCAAATCTCCGAAATCACAAGCATTGACACTCCGAAGGCGCGATTGATATTCGGCATAAATCGACTGCATTTGTCCGTGAGCAATATCACCCGCCTCCTTGGGGCTGATATCTCCGGGAGTTAGAGCGCGATCTTTCCAGCGTTCAATCATCGCCAAAATCATTTTGGGAGGAAAACGCTTTGTATCAATATTGCGGGGCTCAATAATCTGTTTAACCAGTCGCAAACAATCATCAGGATCAAGGATTGTAAACGAAGAGGTCAACCCCACCAATTCCGCATGACGCCTTAATTGACGCGCAGCCAACGCGTGAAACGTTCCCAATGCCCAGCCTTCAACCGGAGCACCGCCCAGAATGCGTGAAACGCGCTCTTTCATTTCCTGAGCAGCCTTATTGGTAAAAGTGACCGCCAGAATTTGAGACGGAAAAGCCCGCCCAGTCTGGATTAAATGTGCCAAACGTGTGGTCAGAACGCGTGTTTTTCCTGTCCCCGCTCCGGCAAGAACCAGAACCGGCCCGTCAAGAGCCTCAACAGCTTCCAGTTGCGCAGAATTAAGCCCGTCAAGATAGGGCGGAAAAGCAGGGGATAGGGCAGAATTCATCATGAACAGAGCATAGGGATTTTTATTGGAATTGCAATAACGCAATATCAGCGGGGGAGGCTTTCCCTTTTTATCGTTTTAGTCTAAGTAAGAAGTAAGAAAAGGAAATATTATGGCTCATCACCCTGTGAAACTTTTGATCGCTTTGACGCTGGTTTTTATAGCCCCTATTTTTGGACAAAAAGCGGAAGCCGCTAACACTAAACCTGTGGAAGTACAAAAAGCTGAAGATTATTTCGCGCGCTTGAATACAGTACAGGCACGTTTTGTGCAGACCTCAGCCGATGGTCGCCAGCAACGCGGAACATTCTATCTTGATCGCCCCGGAAAACTGCGTTTTCAATATGATGCTCCCAATGAGGATTTTGTCGTAGCAGACGGCCTCTTTATCTATTTCTACGACTCACAATTAAAACAGCAATCCCATGCACCGATCTCCGAGACATTAGCGTACTTTTTGTTGCGTGATAAAATGAAACTAACCGGAGACTTAACGGTTACAAAAATCATGCGCTCTGGTGATTTGGTTCAGATTTCTCTGGTTCAAACCGACCAGAAAGAATCGGGGACATTGGTACTGGGATTCACCGAAGATAAGAGTAAAAATTTGGAACTCAAAAAATGGCGTATTATCGATGCCATGGGAAATATCACGGAGACCGAATTATTCAACATCAAAAAAGATGTTAAATTTAAACAAAAGGGTTTGTTCGCTTACCATGACCCTGAACGCAAAGGCTTAAACCAATAAGCCCAACTAACGCTCGATAGTATGTTTTGATCTTTCAGGGAACGGTGTGATGCTCATATCGTTCCCGTTTTCATTCTGGAATTCGGGAGCCGATAAAACACGCGCAGGTGTTTCAATTGCAGAAATCTCCGGCATGTCTTTCCCCCCCGTTTGCACCTGCAAATCCTTGAAACGGCGCAAAGCAGGCAAAACATTGGTATCAAGAGATCCGATTGCTTTGTTGTAACTCTCGATAGACCCAGTTAAAGAGCGACCTAGTTTCGACATGTGATCGCCAAAAATAGAAACACGTCTATAAAGATCAGAACCAATCGTCGCAACTTTTTGAGCCTCCTCGGCAATCTTTTGCTGCTGCCAACCATACATAACAACGCGAAGCAGTCCCATAATCGTAGTCGGGGATGCTAGGATAATATTAGCCCGAGAGGCATCTTCCAGAATAGACTGATCTTGTGACACAGCTAAAGAATAAAGACTTTCAGACGGCAAAAACATCACGACAAATTCGGGAGAATCGAACTGACGCCAGTAATCTTTCTGCGACAAAGCCTTCAAATGATCGCGCACTTTTTGTCTGAAATGTCCCAAAGCTTGTTCTTGTTCTCTGGTTCCTGTTTCATCAATCAGCGTCCAATAAGGATCAAGCGGAGTTTTGACATCAATAACAATCTGAATCCCATTCGGAAGAGTTACGATAAAATCGGGTTTCTGGGTTTGCCCGTCCGCAATAACAGTTTTTTGCGTTGAATAATGAATACCTTCTACAAAACCGATTAGCTCGAATGTTCTTTGAAGCTGCATTTCACCCCAGCGTCCACGTGCTGTCGGATTACGAAGCACTTGAACCAGACTTTGAGTCTGCTCGCGTAAATATCTTTGATCCTCGGAAAAACTTTTCAGCTGGGCTTCTAAGCCTGCACCGGCCTTGCCTAATGTCTCGATCTTTTGCTCCATTTCCTTAAGGCTTTTTCCAATCGGGTCAACCATATCGGAGATGGACTTCTGACGCTTCTCATAATCAAAAGAATTTTCCATTTGGGATTGTTTGAGCTTCTCTTGAGCAAGTTGCAGGAACTGATCCTGAGATTTGCGTAAAGACTCTTGTGCCAAAGCATCAAAGGCCATTCCCATCTGATCCTGAAGGGAGCGCATACGGGAAATGCGTGGCCAGAGCACTGCAAAAATCAACAAAGCACCGCCCGAAAAGCCGAGGGCCAATGACAATAAATCAAAAGTAATATCGTAAGACATGCCAAATCCTAACATTCCGGAAACATTATCGCCAATAAATAATAATCCTGAAAAGTGATAGAGGGATATTCATACCCACGTATATATGATAGAATTATAATATGAACAATGAAAGTGGAAATGCCTTCCTGTATATCCTGATCGCCGTCGTCCTGTTTGGCGCTTTGATGTTTGCGATCTCGAAATCATCCGATCAGGATGATTCAACCGGAGAATTGTCTCAAGGACGGGAAGCTGTCGCGGTGAATGAAATATTGAGTTACGCCGCCACCACAACCAATGCTCTGACCCAACTTCAGGCCACCCACGTTCAAAACGACCAAATTGACTTTATGCTGCCAAGCGATGCCAACTTTAATGTTGCTCCGAATATTTATAAAATCTTTCATCCGGATGGCGGAGGGCTGAATTATAGAGCGCTTCCCAAACTGGCAATCGAAGACGATTCTGTTGATCCGGTGCCAGGGTATTATGTGGGGAGGTTCAACAATGTGGAATGGACGCCAAGCACAACACCGGATATTTTATTTGTTGCTTATGAAATAAAGACAAGCGTTTGCGAAGCAATCAATAAAAAGCTGACAGGTTCAACCACTATCCCGACTGTCTCGGGATCGCCTTTAGAAGATTTCTTTATAGATGATACGCTGCATGTAGGAACCAATGCTGATTTTATGGTTGCAAATTGCGCTGCCTGCGAGGAGGTTGCCGCCCTTTGTGTTCAAGACGCTGGTGGAAAGAATGTATTCTACAGCCTTTTGGAAGCTGAATGATTTGTAATTAGATCAAATCCAGAATTTGTTGTTGAAGCTCTTCAAGCCCTAATTTTTTCCATGAACTAACCGGAAATGCGAGAGGGAATGCCGCAGGGTGTTTTTTCAAAATCGTCTCAATCTCGGCCTTGGTATTATCGAGATCGGATTTCTTTGGGTGGTCGCTTTTGGTCATGATAATGCGATAAGAAACAGCCGCCATATCAAGCATCTTCATCATATCAATATCCGAGTCTTTAAGACCATGCCGACTATCAATTAGTAAAAAAACTGTCCGCAAATTCGGTCTACCCTTGAGGTAATCTCTAAGAATATAATTCCAATGTTCCTTCATTTTTTTCGAGACTTTGGCATAACCGTATCCCGGCATATCCACCAACCAGAAATGATCACCGACATCAAAAAAGTTGAGCTGCTGTGTGCGCCCCGGTGTATGGGATACGTGGGCAATTTTCCTGCCCAGCAACGCATTGATCAGCGACGACTTCCCGACATTGGATCGGCCGGCAAATGCAATCTCGGGAATCTGGCTTGGGGGCAATTGCTTTAAATCTGCAATCCCTAGTCGGAACTCACAAGGGCCGGAAAAAACTTTTCGGATAGTGCGTGCGCGATCTTCCACTATAATCTACGCTCCATCTTTCTTATCGTCTTTCTTGGCGCTGTCAACTGCTTCGAGTTCTTCCTTTTCCTTTTTCACGGCTTCGAGAACTTTTTCGGTTTCACGCTTGTGTACATCATGATGTTCACGAGCGGCATCAGGAGAGAATAGATAGATCGGAACGCCCATAGAGCGCATGATATAAGCTTGTTGCAGAACAGAGAAAATATTCGAGAACGCCCAATAAATCACAAGACCGGATGCAAAACGGGACAGCATATATGTCATGATCCAAGGCATGTAGTTTGCAATATCACGCTGAATTTGATCTTGTGGTGGTGGGTTGAAATGTTTCTGGATCAACAGCATAGCCAGCATTACCAAAGACCACGGGCCGATCATCAGGAAAGTCGGAACATCAAATGGCAATAATCCGAACAGGTTAAAGACTGACATTGTATCATGAGCCGAGAGATCATGAATCCACCCGATAAACGGAGCGTGACGCATTTCAACAGCAATGGTAATCACTTTATAAACTGCAAAGAAAATAGGAATTTGCAAAAGCAAAGGGAAACATCCGGCCATAGGATTGACCTTTTCTGTTTCGTAAAGCTTGACCAGCTCTTGTTGCAGCTTTTGTTTATCGCTCCCGTAGCGGGCTTTCAATTCTGCCATCTTCGGAGAGACTTTTCTCAAAGAGGCGAAAGAGCGATAGGATTTACTTGCCAACGGGAAGACTAGAATGCGAACACAAATCGTCAAAAGAATAATCGCAAAGCCGAAATTTCCGACGAAATCATTGAACAGGATCAGGGCTGTATAAAGAGGTTTTGTCAGGAAGTACAAGACGCCAAAATCAACGGCCAGATCAAAGTGACGGAGCTTTAAAGATTCTTCATAGTCATTCAGCAAAGAAAGTTTCTTAGCACCAATAAAGAAATGGCTGGAATCTTCAGCGCTAGCGCCATTTGCAACTTTGATCTCGCTCCCCCTAGCATCCAATTGGAAAAGAGTAAGCTGAGGGTCTTTCTGATTAGGAACAGCTTGGAACCGATATGTATGTTCACTCATCTGGGATGGGATAAGAGCGGACAGCCAATATTTTTCTCCAAAGCCGATCCAGCCGTTTAAAGCATTGTGAGTTTGAGATTTTCCTTCAAACAAATCATCATAATCAATCTCATGCATATCGTCCCCGATATACCCAAGCGGCCCTTCGAATGCGACGCCCGTGGAAAATCCTTCAGGAATACCGCGACGAGCAACAGAAATATAAGGGTAAAGACTAACTTCTTTTCCGGAGTTATTTTCAACGGATTGCGTTAAGCCGATCATATAATGGTCATCAATGCTATAGGTGCGAGAGAAGGTAATGCCTTGTCCGTTCTTCCAGAATAAAGTGAGCGGAGTTTCAGGCGTAAGACGCGCATCCGCTGAAGACGCAGACCACACTGTATTCTGATCTGGTAGGCGAACGGAAAGGTCAGCACTTAACCATCCGCTTTCGGTGTAATGGGCACCCTTCGTTCCAGAAGGAGACATCAGAACAACATTATTTTCCCTCTCGAGCGTATCATAAAAATTTTTCAAGACGATATCATCAATCCGACCTCCGCGAAGAGAGATAGAGCCTTTAATCTCCGGAGAGTCGACAGTGATCCGCGCATTTTCCTGCAGTCGATCTTCGCGCGGCAGGATAATCTCGTCCTCAGGCGTTGCAATTTTTTCTGTAATCACAGCTTGGGGAGCATTCTGGGCTGCTTCTGCTCTTGCCTTTTCCATGGCCTCAACGCGCGGACCCATAATAAAATGGTCAAACAAGAACCACAATCCGATAGCAGCGACGGCAAAGATAATCAGGTTCTTCTTGTCCTGAGGATGCATAGGTTTTTGAGGTGTATTACTATTCATAGGAGAGGTCATCTCTTATAAGGCTCCATTTAGGTCTATAAAATTTTATTGCTCTTCGATCGGATCAAAAAAGGCCGCACGATCAAAGCGACAGAGTACAAATTAATTTCGTTAAACTGTGGCATTCTTATAGCGGGAAAGGACAATATGCGCAAACCCTCTCTTGCCGCTGATATTAAGGTTTATTAGATCGTTTTGGCGGGACAGGGTCTGTCCATGCGCCAGAATACCATGGGTTGCAACGTAAGATCCTCCAAACCATAAGGAAAAAGCCCTTAACAAAGCCATGAGTTTGAAAAGCTTCCTCGGCATAGTGAGAACAAGTCGGGTGAAAGCGGCACTGATTACCCAGCCAAGGCGATAGAATGAGCCGATAGGCACGGATCAAGCCAAGCATTAGAGATGTGAGAGGGTTACGGATCATCCTGTTTCAGCAATTCCAGACGTTTCAAACACCATTGCAAATCGCGCCGCAAAATATCAGCATCCAGAGTAAGAGCCTCTCGACGGGCAACAATCATAAAATCATAACCGTTCTTTGCGCATTCCGGTAAAACATCTTGAGCCATTGTTTTTAATCGACGGCGCATTCTATTGCGAACAACGGCACTTTTGGCAGTCTTCTTGCTCGCAATCACACAAAAATCGTTGAAAGGAGCACTTTGCTCTACTGTAGATCGGGGAATAGCTTGAAGGGCAAAGCCCTTGGAAACCCAGCGCAACTTGGATTTTCTTAGAGAATCAAAAGCCGCCTGTTGCTTCAGGCGGCCTAGAAATTTTCCGGTCTCTTTTGTCGCTTTCATTAGGCTAATCGATCCTGATCTTATAGAGAGGCCGAATCCGGAAAAGCGCTAAAAAGCTCAATCACGCAAATTAAGCGGAGAGAACCTTACGTCCTTTAGCACGGCGACGGGACAACACTTTAGCTCCGTCGGCAGTAGCCATACGGGAACGGAAACCGTGACGACGCTTGCGAACAAGACGGCTAGGTTGGTAAGTGCGTTTAGTCATAATAATTCTCCAGAAATTTATTCTTTCTCGTTTTTTGAATTCCGAAGCGCAGTCTATAAAGAAATTCATCCACAGAGTCAATCAAAAGAGTCGCAAAAAGACTCCAAAAAAGCAAGAAAGCTCCCAAAACAGGGTTTTAAGAATTTAAAAGGAGAGGAAGCAAGTAGAAAACATGCCATGAAACTCCAAAAAAAGCTTTTCTTTTCATAGTCTTTCGCTTATTTTAACCGCTGGAAATAGTCCAACTCTTGAGGATTTCTAATGTACGAAGACAATAACTGGAATGCAGTCGTCGGCGACGAACTGGCAGGTTTCATTTCACAAATTAACCCGATTGACGGAAAATATAATGCGACCACGGCAACAACCGAGGTCTCATGGCGCCAGCTCCCATTTTATGAAAACGTTGTCCTGATCCGCTTGCGTGATCGCAGCTGGGGCAAGCCAAAGCTCTCTATTTACTATCTGGCCGATCAAGGAACTCTATTCCGCCTGAACGGAACCTCTCCCCCCATTCACGAAGTCAACGCCAAGGCTCCAATCTCTGTAACGGAAGAAAATGTTCTCGATTACCTACGCTTCTTCTGCTTCTTCGTTCGCGGAGAAGAAGGTCCGTTCCTGATTTCAGAAAGCATGCAGGATCCTTACCTGCCACAAGCGCCTGACGAAAAGACCAGAGCCGTGATCGAAGGAACAGTGCGCCCTGCAAGTTACGAAGGTCGCAACGAGCAAGGCTACTTCATGTGCGATGCTGTTGTGTACTATTCCAACGCATTGTTCATCGCGAATTTTGCAGTACAACCAACCGGTATGATTGAAATGCTCTCCGATGAGCCAATCGCTGCCGATCTACCTGTTAAGGTTGATGCACCGGTTGCTTAAAATTGCCCAAGGATAAAGAATTCAAGAACCGCCATTGGCGGTTTTTTTTATGCGGTCGAAGACAGAACACCACGGCTTCAGCCGTGGATGACAAAGCATCTTCGTGCTTAGCTATAAATGGAGGGGGAGGACTTGTTTCCTTCCCCCTTGAGGGGGAAAGGTCAGGATGGGGGTGATCCATTGAATATGCTGTTTTTGACCGAAACGACGATATGTACGACTTGAAAGAACTACTTGGATTTGTTTTTCAACACGGCCTCAACCTCACCAACCGCCCAGTCAATTTGCTCTTTGGTAATAACAAGCGGAGGCGCGAAGCGAATGGTTGTGGCGTGCGTTTCTTTGCAAAGCAAACCGCGCTCTTTTAAGTCCTCACAAACAGAACGCGCAGAAACTTTATCCGTATAAATTTCCATTCCGATCAAAAGACCTTTTCCGCGCACCTCACGGACAAGAGGAGATTGTAGAGCTTCGAGCTTACCGCGCAGATACTCTCCCAGCTTATAAGAACGCAGAGAATATCTCTCCTCAACCATCAAATCCAAAGCTTCCAACCCAATCGCAGCAGCAATCGGATTCCCGCCAAAGGTCGAGCCATGCGACCCGTAATCAAACACATCCATGACATCTTTTCGTGCCAGAAAAGCAGAGACGGGATAAACACCACCACCCAAAGCCTTGCCAAGTGTCAGCCCATCAGGCTTGTCAATCTCATACTGGAAACAAAAATCCTTTCCCGTCCGAGCCAATCCCGTTTGAATTTCATCCAGAATAAAAAGCACATTATGTCTGCGGCATAGCTCTTGAGCCTTTGCCAAATAGCCTTCGGGCGGAACAATGATGCCGGCCTCCCCCTGAATAGGCTCGACAAGAAATGCACAAGTCTCGGGGGTAATTGCATTCTCCAGCGCGGATAAATCCCCATAAGGAATAAGATCAAATCCGTCAGCAAATGGGCCAAAGCCGTCTTTATAGTCTTCTTCAGGGGAAAATCCGACAATTGTCGTCGTTCGTCCGTGGAAATTCCCCAAACAGGTAATAATGCGTGCTTTGTCTTTTGGAATGCCTTTAACCCTATACCCCCAGCGCCGCGCAGCCTTGATGGCAGTCTCGACCGCTTCGGCACCGGTATTCATCGGCAGAACACGATCCATGCCACTCAAAACACAGAGCTTTTCTGCAAAAGCGCCGAGGATATCTGTATAAAAGGCGCGAGACGGAACACCCAAACGATCCACTTGATCCATCATGGCCTTGATGATGCGGGGATTGTGATGTCCCGCAGAAACAGCAGAATACGCACTTAAAAAGTCGAGATATTTATGCCCTTCAACATCCCAAACCCAAACGCCATCCCCTTTCGTCAGGACAACAGGCAAAGGATGGTAATTATGGGCAAGATATTGGTTCTCGCGTTGGATAATCTCTTGTGAATTCATAATCAATACTCCCTAAGCATCCATCATCCATTTTTTTGAGAAGAGGCGCAAGTGCTCTCTGGTCTTTTGCGTATCTTGTGCTTAAGTTAGGGGCATGACAGGAAAAAAACACCAGAAAAAAATCAACCTTGCACTGCAAGGCGGCGGCGCACATGGAGCTTACACATGGGGCGTGCTGGATGCACTTCTGGAATCGGAATTATTCGACTTCGAAGGAATTAGTGCCACCTCTGCGGGTTCGATGAATGCCGTTGTGATGGTGGCAGGATATCTTGAAGGAAAAGAAGAAGGCGCAAGAAAAGCATTGAATGCTTTCTGGAGAGAAGTGTCTGATAGCGCGTCTGTCTTTTGTCCTGCATCTTCGAACCTGACCTCTTCCTTTGGGCGTTTACCTGATTTTTTCTCGGGCTGGAGTGCGGACAGCATAAACAATGCAACGCACTTCTTGAATCTGATGTCCCAAAATTTGTCCCCCTACCAATTCAATCCTTTTAATCTTAATCCTCTACAAGAGATTATAGAAGATCAGGTTGATTTTGAGCGCATCAGAAAAACAAAAGAGTTCCAACTTTTTATCACTGCGACCAATGTTAAAACTGGCGACGCCCGCATCTTTAAAACACAAGAATTAACCCCTTCCATGGTAATGGCTTCTGCCGCATTGCCGAATATTTTTCAAGCCGTTCAAATAGAGCAAGATATTTTTTGGGATGGTGGTTATGTTGGAAACCCGTCTTTATGGCCGCTTTGCTATGAGGTTGAGACAAGAGATATTTTAATTGTCCATGTCAATCCGCTGGTGAGAAATGAGTGGCCGAAAGACGCTCCCTCCATCGAGAACAGATTGAATGAAATAACATTTAATGCCTCTCTTCTAAAAGAGCTGCGAGCCATATCATTTGTTCAAAAACTTCTTGGACGAGAGATGCTAAAAATGGAATATCAAGAAAAATATAAAGACATTCTGATCCACGCCATCAGAGCGGAAGATGCAATGAGCCACTATGATCTGGCATCAAAATATGATACCTCATGGACATTCCTACACAGGCTAAAAAATGAAGGGCGCGAAGCTGCCAAAAAATGGATTGAAGAAAACGCTGATAGCGTCGGTCATCATTCGACCATTGATATTAAAACAGATTATCTGGAACAAAAAACGGCATGACACAAGCAATGAAAACAGAAATTTTAGACAATAAAAATGCCTCACCAATTGAAGAAGGAAAAGAGCTTCTATTGGTGGATGGGTCTGGCTATATTTTTAGGGCCTATCACGCTCTCCCGCCTTTAACGCGACCCGATGGAACGCCGGTTGGGGCCGTGATGGGGTTTTGTAATATGATGTATAAATTACTGACAACACATCCCAATGCACATATTGCGATTATTTTCGATACGCGGGAAAATTTCCGGAATGAGATTTATGCAGATTATAAAGCTAACCGCCCCCCCCCTCCCGAAGATTTAATCCCTCAATTCCCCATCATTCGTGAAGCCTCTGTTTCTTTTGGCTTACCAACGCTGGAAAAAGAAGGTTATGAAGCAGATGATTTAATCGCAACCTATGCCCGCCTTGCGGTTGAAAAAGGAATGAAGGCAACCATCGTATCATCAGATAAAGACTTGATGCAGCTTGTAAGAGAAGGTATCGGGATGATGGACCCGATGAAGCAGATCACCATAGGCCGTGAGCAAGTGATAGAAAAATTCGGAGTACCGCCGGAACAAGTCGTCGATGTACAGTCATTGTGTGGGGACACGGTTGATAATGTACCGGGGGTCCCCGGTATTGGTATCAAAACCGCCGCGCAACTCATTTCCGAGTATGGAAGTCTTGAAGCTCTGCTAGAGCGAACATCAGAGATTAGGCAGCCAAAGCGCAGGCAGGCTTTAGAAGACAATGCAGAATTGGCTCGCATATCAAAAAAACTGGTAACGCTGGATGCGGAAGTGCCTGTTGATATTCCCATAGAAGAGCTTATTCCAACCGAGCCTTTCTCGGAAAACTTAAGAAGTTTTTTGGAAACGCAGGGCTTTAAAACGCTTTTGACCAGAATTCCTTTTGGAAAAAAACCTGAGAAATCTGTCCGTGAGGTCTCTAAAGAAGGAACAACAGAGCAAACAACAACGCCGTCAGCATCATCAGCAAAACAATATGAAGATGTGGTGCAGGATTACTGTTTAATTCAGGATGAAGAAGTTCTTAAGGCTTGGATTGAGGATGCCAAGGAAACAGGCCTGCTGGCTTTTGACACTGAAACGACAGGATTAACCCCCGCCTTGGCGGAGTTGGTAGGTATATCTTTGGCAACACGCGCAGGACGCGCTTGTTATATCCCGCTGGGGCACGGAAAAAAAGCCGACCTGCTTGGAGACATCGCAGACCAGCCCAAACAACTTTCAGTCAATGTTGTAAAGAAACATCTCGATCCGCTATTTATTGATCGGTCAATTATCAAAGTTGCACACAACGCAAAATATGATTTACAAATGTTGTCTCTCGCAGGATTTGGTGAAATTACACCGCTGGATGACACGATGCTGATTTCTTATGTTGTTGACGGAACCGCCCATGGCCATGGTTTAGATGATATGGCGATGGCATTTTGTGGTCACAAAATGATTTCCTATGATGAGGTAACAGGCAAAGGAAAATCGAGAATCTCCTTTGCCGAAGTTCCTCTGGAACAGGCTTGTAATTATGCAGCCGAAGACGCAGATTTCACAGCGCGTCTGTACAGTATTTTCAAACCGCGTGTCGCAAGCGAAAAAATGTCTGTGATGTACGAAGACATCGAGCGTCCTTTGGTTCCCGTCATTGCGCGCATGGAGCAAACGGGTATAAAGATTGACAGGAATGTTTTGCGCCAGCTCTCACAAAATTTTGCAGATAGGATCGTAAAGCTGGAATCGGAAATTCATGAACTGGCGGGTCATCCGTTTAATGTCGGATCGCCTAAACAGCTGGGAAATATCCTGTTTGAAGAAATGGGATTGACCGGTAGTGCAAAAACAAAAACAGGGGATTGGTCGACCTCAGCAGATGTTCTGGAAAAATTAGCCGCTGAAGGGCATGACATTGTCCAAAAGATTCTGGATTGGCGGCATTTGTCAAAACTACGCTCAACCTATACTGAAAGCCTTCAGGACTCGATTAATCCTAAAAACGGTAGGGTTCATACATCCTTTTCGATGGCGCTAACCAATACAGGACGCTTGTCTTCCTCTGATCCCAATTTGCAGAATATCCCAATTCGCACAGAGGAAGGTCGTCTAATCCGTACAGCGTTCGTCGCTGAAGAGGGCTGGAGCCTTCTGTCTGCCGATTATAGCCAAATCGAATTGAGATTAGTGGCTGAGATGGCTGGAATCGAAGCATTGAAACAAGCATTTATCTCAGGCGAAGACATTCACGCACGTACAGCTTCGGAAGTTTTCGGTATCCCG
Source organism: Alphaproteobacteria bacterium (assembly GCA_020442425.1). Taxonomy (GTDB): domain Bacteria; phylum Pseudomonadota; class Alphaproteobacteria; order Micavibrionales; family Micavibrionaceae; genus UBA1573. The sequence goes on from JAGRKB010000056.1 coordinate 24,804, forward strand.
TTACAAGACATAACTCCAGAAATTAGGCGGAAAGCAAAAGCAATTAATTTCGGAATTATCTATGGGATAAGCGGATACGGTCTGGCAAAACAACTGGATTGCCCCGTGAGCGAAGCAAGCACGTACATTCGTACGTACATGGAGCGCTTCCCCGAACTAGGGCAATTTATGGAGGAATTAAAAGCTGAAGCCAGAGAAAAAGGCTATGTCAGCACCTTAATGGGAAGAAAATGTGTTATAGCAGGCATCAATGATAAAATACCCGCTCGCCGCAACTTTGCAGAACGTCAAGCGATCAACGCCCCATTGCAAGGAACGGCAGCCGATTTGATAAAATTGGCCATGATCCGTTTGGATCAAAGACAGATAAAGGAAAATCTTCCCATTAGGCTCTTGTTGCAAGTCCATGATGAATTAATTCTGGAAATAAAACGGGGTCATGAGGAAGAAATGGCCAATCTGGTCAAACAAGAAATGGAAGCCGTTGCCCAATTCTCAATCCCGCTCGTGGCAGAGGCGGGACTGGGTAAAAACTGGGCAGAAGCTCACTAAGACCTTTTCAGAAAAGTCATTAAAACTTTCTGTTTTGTTTTCCGTGTGTTATCCTATTTATTAGGTGTCAAATTGGTCGTAGGTCTAGGTGGTCGGGGTATGCGTATTCCTCAAAGTCGAATCATTGCAAAAAAGCATGAATCTATTGTCTCAAACGGTAGATCAAAATTTTTGCTGTTGATTTGCGCACTATTTCTAACTTTTTGCTATCAGTCCAATAAAGAGGTATCAGCCTCTCCATATCTGACCCCCCCTTATAACAACCCCATTTGCATGTGCTGTGTTCTCCCTGGACAAGTGCAATATGAAATGTTTTGGGGTGTTCTGAATTGGACGGGTCAAATAGACCTGCACAACTATATCTATATTCAGCAGGTATTCCAGTTGAGGTGGGAGCCTGCTTGGAAACAAATGGCGGACGACATTCGGGCGGCAGCCGTAGGGGCAGCCCTCATGGTTGGAGCCTTTCTTGACGGCCAAACTGAAATTAAGGCTCTTTCTACAATCCAGAAACTAAATGCAGAAACTATTAGCGATTACCACCCCAGCGATCAGATATGCCGTTTTGGAACCGTGAGCCGTTCTCTTGCGAAAAGCGATATAAAAAGCGATTTGGTACAAATGGGGCTTATGGAGCAAATGATCGGTCGTCAATCCTTGCGCCTCAATTATAATTCTGCCTACAAAGCGAAGGATGCCACCACCATAGGCCGTTCTGTTGATAAAGAAGGTCGCTGGAATCAATTTAAGAAAAAATTCTGTGATCCCTACGATATTAATACCGGTCTGTTGACCTCGACGGCAGGCGCAGAAAAATGTGAAGCAACAACGGATAAGCAGGCCAACAGAGATGTTGATTTGGCGAGAACGTTCGAAGTTCCAAACTCGCTCAACATCGAATTCGATCAAACCCCTCAAGGCCTAACAAATGATGAAGAAAATATCATGGCTTTGGCCTCCAACCTCTACGCTCATGATTTATCCGTTAATCTCGGTGCATCCGATTTGCACGCACTTAAAGCCAGCGCAAAGGACCCACAAATTCGTAAGCTTCTGGATTTTAGATCAACCCTCGCCAAAAGAAGCGTTGCAGGAAATAGCTTCGCCGCTCAGGCGGGAAAGAAAGCGGCTGGATCAGGTGCTTCAAAAACTTACATGCAAAATGTTATAAAAGGTTTAGGGCTGACTGACACCACAGAGATTAACAATCTGATCGGAGAAAACCCGAGCTACGATACCCAGATGGAGATATTGACCAAGAGGCTTTATCAGGATCCAAAATTCTATGTGAATTTATATGATACGCCAGCCAACGTAAAACGTCAGAAAACGGCAATGAAGGCTGTGTCCTTGATGCAAGATCGCGATATGTATGAAAGCCTACAACGTTCAGAAATGCTCATGTCTGTTTTATTGGAGATGAAATTGCTTAAAGCGCAAGATCGTTACTTCGGGAAAGGGCAGCAATAAATGAAAAAATTACGCCTATCTCTTTTGAAACATATTTTGTTTTTCGCCGTGCTCATTGGGGGGGCGGTACCGCCAAAGCCGGCAATGGCAGGTCCATGGTGTTGTATGGTTTGCCCCATGATGTGCTGCAATCCCGGAGCAACCAACGGATTTATTACGCAAGCATTCAATAATTATCGCAACAATTTTATTATGAATTCTTTCTATCGCAACCAGTTCGAGCAACAAGGGCTTAAGCCCATGGCCGATGATATTAGGGCTGCTGCTGTTGGCGCAGGGATGATGATCGGAGCGTTTCTGGATGGTTCTGCCGTAAATATGGCTCAGGCAACCATGCAAAGTTTAAACGCAGAAACGATAAAAGATTTTCATGTTAGTGACCAGATTTGTCGCTTTGGAACACTCTCAAAAAGTTTAGCAAGGTCAGAGTCTATGCTGGAAACGCAACAAGCTGTGTTCTCGGCACGGGCCATGGCCAGAAATGCGGGGCGCGAATTTAGTAGTGGCGCAGCGGGACGAGGACGGGATAACTATGAACGTTTAAAGAATTTTGTATCCTATTACTGTGATAACTCGGACAACGACATGGGGTTAAGCGGATTATGCATCCCTGTAGGAAACGCAACAGAAACAAGAAACATAGAATATAACAGAGACATTGATTATACACGAGCAATGGAAGAAAGCCCTACCCTCAATATTGATGTGACGGACAACGTTCTCACCAGAGATGAAAATACTGTCTTTAATTTGTTCAGTTATCTATATGGACACACTCAAGATTCTTCGCGCCTATCAGGAACAAGTATTTCTGAATTCTCCGGATCTATCGAAAAATATGTCGAGAGCCGCTCTGTGATTGCGCGTCGTGCTGTTGCTCAAAATAGCTTTAGCAAAATGATGGCAATGCGCTCCAGTGGTAGTGGGGCTTCCCACGGCTTCATGAATTTGTTTTTGATTAGGCAATTGGGGTTACCATCTCAAGAAGCGGATAAATACACAACTGCTTGGAATCCGGGGCCAAAAGTTGCCGGGTACGACGACTCTAAAAAGCCAAGCTATTATGCGCAAATGGATATCTTGGCGAAAAGAATTTATCAAGATCCGGAATTCTACGTGAATTTGATGGACACAAAAGCAAACGTAAAAAGAATATCAGCATCTATGGAAGCAATTGATCTGGCACAAACCAGAGACATGTATGAAGCGGTTTCGCGCTCCGAGATGCTAATGGCGCTGCTTCTCGATATGGAAGCAAGGAAACAAGTAGATGAAAATTATGGCAAGTTCTCTGAAGTAAGACAATAGGGGGCAGTGGGTAGAAAATTATGAGGATGGATGACATGAAAACCGGAAGTCTCAAATTAGCAGTGATAGTTTTGTTTGCAGCAACCTTGTCATTTGTATTTCCCATACGACAAGCCCAAGCTTGTGGTGGGTGTGCGGATTGTGGAACATGGCAAGGGCAAGTTCAGCAGCAAATGCAAGCCCATATGAATTGGATGATCACGACATGGTGGGAAGCAAATGTTAAGCCTGCGATGCAGAAAACAACAGATATGATTAGAGCCGCCCACGTAGGGGAAGCCCTTATGATCGGAGCTTTCCTTGACGGCGAAACAGAAATGAATTCTTTGCGCGTCATTCAGGAACTAAATGCCAATACAATTAAGGACTATCATGTGAGCGATCAGATTTGCCGTTTTGGAACCCTGAGCCGTTCGCTGGCAGGATCAAACAGCAAAGCGCGCGCAAACCAGATTGTTATGGCGGAGCGTTCTCAAAATAGACAGCTTGGACATGATAAAATGTCTTCTGAAGAAGGCGGAGCCAAGGAAAGAAAAGCAAGATATGACCAGTTTGTGAAAACTTTCTGTGATCCTCAGGACTACGGCAATGCTATGAGCAATGTCTGTCCGACAGCGCCAACCGACAAAACAAGAAATCTTGATGTAAACTATACACGTCTTGTCGATGCCAAAAGAACTTTGAATCTGGATTTTAGAGGCAACACAGCAAAAGCGTCCCCCTCGACTGATGAAGAGGCTGTTATGGCTCTAGCCAGCAATCTCTATGCTCATGATGTGCTGGAAAGGATTCCGGCTGGAGCTTTGACAGATGCGGATGAAAGCGATAACAGAACAACTTATCTTGATCAAAGAGCTATCGTTGCCAAACGTTCGGTCGCAGAAAATTCATTCAATGCAATCGTTGGTATGAAATCTCTGGGCGCCGCAAACTCGGAAACATATATGTTTAAAGTTTTGGAGAATTTGGGATTGCCTGCGGCAGATGCTTCAAAATATTTGGGAACAAAGCCGAGCTATGATGCCCAGATGGAAGTTCTAACCAAAAAACTTTATCAGGACCCTGAATTCTATGTGAGGCTGATGGATACCCCCGCCAACGTGGAGCGTCAATACGCCGCCCTACAGGCTTTTGGTCTCATGCAAAGACGGGATATGTACGAATCTGTTTTAAGGTCTGAAATGTTACTTTCAACGGTTTTGGAAATGGAGATTTCCGAATATCAAGATGAAGTACAAAATAGACAGAACCGATAACGGATAAATTCGGTGCAGGTAAAAGCATTATGAGATTGACCACGAGACAACATTCTAAAACCCGCAATTCTCTCATGAATAAAATCATGAGAAGCGGAGCAATTCTCGCGTCCGCCTTGATGATGCTTGCTCCGGTAAGCTCTAATGCCACCCCGCTGCCGGATTATCAACAAGCAACATTAATGATTTCCGGACTGGGAATCCCTCCTCTCTCGGAAGTAAAGCTTTTAGCCGGAAAAAAACAGGAGTTGGTCTCTAAAGCAGATAAAGATGGACGCTTTACATTTTCTGGTCTGCAATATTACTCATATGCCCCATTGGAGCTGTCCCTATATCTCCCAGAGCAAAGCACGGAAACAATCCGTGTCAAAAGAACGCTTGTTGATATTATTTACAATCCGTCTGGCTCGTATATGGAGTTTAAGGGGAATATTGCCCCTCAAAGTACAATAGCGGTAAATGTTGATGGTCAAAGAGCAACCTCAAGAATATCAAATGAAAAAGGGGAGTTCGAGATTCTAGAATCGACGCCTCTTGGCTTGTCAGATGGAACATCCGTCGCATCGATAAATATTTCCAATCTTGGGGAGGCCTGTTGTCCGAAAATGAGGGTTCCGGTTATGCCGGTTCAAATTTCCTTCTCGAGTATTCCTTTGAAGAAGACAGATGAAACGCAAGGGGGCTATAAAGAGCCGGAAAATGCGAAGCCGACAAAAAGCCGTTACTTGCAAGTACCCGAAAATGCAAAAGAAGATGCAAAACAATATAATGCAGCACCACAACAAACACTGCCCATAGAGAAAAATGGAGGAAAAGAGTCTCAGGAAAAAGAAAAGAAATCTCCGGCCCCTTATATGGTTCTTGGAGAATCTGAAATCGAGCTGAATATCGATGTCCCGACAGCGACCATGGCAAACTTTGAAGCTACGTGGGTTGGTGGATATAAAAAACTCACAGACGAAGTTCGCGCTGCAATCGTTGGGCGGGCCATGATGATCGGAGCATTCATTGATGGCAGAAGTGAACTGGCATCCCTGTCAGTCATTCAAAGATTAAATGCAGGATCTATTAAAAATTATCATGTAAGCGATCAGATTTGCCGCTTTGGAACGCTATCGCGCTCTATTGCGGAAACGCAAGAAAGAGCTGACGCCAACAAGCTAGTGTTTAGCAAATTGTTTCTGGACAGAAATGCTCAGCAGAAGAATTTATTGTATACCGAGGCAACTATGGCACTCAATAATATTCTCGATGACTTCAAGTCCAAATATTGTATGGATACAGATGCTAACGGCGGACTGGAGGGATATTGTAACTCTATAATGGCAAATCCGGATGAGTTTTACGGCAAAGACATTGACTATACCCGCGTCTTTGATACGCCCCTAACATTGAATGTAGATTTCACAGATAATAGTCTGACGAATGATGAACAGGCTGTCATGGCGTTGTTTCACAACATCTCGTATATGAGCCCAAATTACGGTACCGAGGACGGAAAGCAAATCGTAAAACCGGATAAATCTGATGACTTGCAGAACATGCATCAAATGAACGCCGTTCGTCAGTTGGTTGCTAACACATTTGCCAATCAGGTTGCATTAAAAGCAAAAGGAAATAACAAATCAGCAACCTACATGCACAACGTAATCAAAGGGTTGGGATTATCTGATGCAGATGCCAAAAAATTGATCGGAGAAAATCCAAGCTACAATGCCCAAATGGAAGTTCTAACCAAGAAAATTTATCAAGACCCAGAATTCTATGTGAACCTGTATGACACGCCCCAAAACGTAGATCGTCAGAAAGTAGCTATGCTGGCGATACAGCTAATGCAGGAACGCGACTTGTTGGAGACATATCGTCGTAAGGAGATGCTGCTCTCAGAGCTTTTGGAAATGAAGCTGAGACAAAAACAAACGCCAATAGATCGTGCAGCAGCCTCGGCAGACGAATAATTCAACCGGTTAATAATCTAGCTTTATCTCACCGACAGCAAAAATACTTGTATCTTTGCGTTCAAAAATAATAACGGCCCCTGCCGCATTTTTTGATGGTGTCCAGGTGAATTGATAATCGCCAGCTTGTCCTTTCCAATCCATTAGGGGAATAATCTCAGAAACAACATTGTGATAAACTTGCCGTCTTCCTTCGTTTGGCCCGAAAGGGATCTTATACTCAACAGGTTTTTGATATTCAAACAAAGTTACATAGGCACGGTCATTAAACCCCTCGGTTGGCCCGAAGTCTCGAGCCTCCAACGGAATTGTATATTTGTTCTGTGCCAATTTCGTGATGTTTAATCTTTCCAACGGATTGTCTTTGGCTTGTCTGATAAGCTCTTCCGCAAATTGATGAAACAAGTATCCTTTGACTTCAGCTTTACCGTTAATAAAAAAATCTGGCGTAATTTTTCTTTTCCAAAGTCGGGCTGTATACATGCCTTGCCGATCAAAGCACCCCGAGGCAAGCAAAGGAGAGTCCGGTACAAATCCTAAATTATCAACATGACAGGAAATGATAATCAAATTGGTTTTCATGACGAGGTCATTAGTAAAAAGGTCAGCAGGAGAACAATATTGACAAGCCTCGTCTGAATATAATTCCACAAAGACAGGAGTGTCGCCGATCTCTTGGTCAAGATCGCGATCATCAAAGGGCCAGCTATAGCCAAAATACCGATTGCCGGATGCTATTTCATTGGGCTTCTGATAGGTCAGAGCCGCAATAGATTTCTCAGGAGTTTTTGTAGGTTTTATGGTTGCATTGCCACCATTATCCTGCGCAATAGTTGCAACAGAACCAAAGGTCAAAAAAAGCACCAACAAAACAACGATAAAGAAAGAGCGGTAAAGAGGAAGGGTCATCATCCCTACACTTTATAATCCATATTGATTTTATGCAATCGCTACGCTAAAAAGCGTTCATGACAATAGATCTCCCATTGTCCTGGCAGGACGTACACATATTGGCAAAGAAACTGACCTCTCGAATAAAAGAAAGTGGTCAGGAGTGGGATCGTGTTATAGCGATTACACGCGGCGGCTTGGTTCCGGCCTGCCTCGTAGCGCGTGATTTGGATATCAGAGTGATTGAGACAGTCTGTGTTGAAAGCTATGCCCATCAGGATCAATCAGAGGCTAAAATATTGTACGAGCCATCAAATCTTGGAACCGGAAAAGGCTGTTTGTTTGTTGATGACCTCTCTGATACGGGAAACACTTTTAAAGCTCTCAGGAAACATTATCCGGAAGCAAATTTTGTCTGCTTGCATGTAAAACCTGTCGGGAAGCCTTTGGCTGATTTCTATGCAGAAGAAGTATCCCAAGACACTTGGATCTATTTACCATGGGAAGATCAGGATTTTCCGCCTCACATCATGGATAAAATAGGCTCTCATCTTTAAGATTTAAGAATTTCTTAAACCAGCCCTGATACTATATTATATAGTAATATATAATATATAGATTGTTGTATATATGTCAATCTGTGTTATTGGAGCTGGGGAATGGGAAGTCTTTCACTATTTGTTATCGGTATCATTGCAATTATCATCGTGGCTTATAACCGGATCGCGGCACTTTTTCAACGCCGAAAGAATGCCTTTGCTGATATCGATGTCCAATTGGAACAACGCTACAACACAATTCCCAATATGGTGGAAGTCGTTAAAGGATATGCAGGTCACGAACACCGTGTATTCAAAGATGTTGTTGCCGCAAGAACAGCTATAAAAGATGCCTACGGCGTCGGCGAAAATCGCTTTAAAGCAGAGGCCCAAATGACCCGTGCAGTTCGTCAGCTCTTTGCCTTGGTGGAGAATTATCCCGAACTCAAGTCAGATCAAAATTTTTTGTATCTACAAAATGAACTCTCGGAACTAGAAAATAAAATCTCGGCGTCCAGACGCTTCTTTAATTCGACAACGGCAGAATATAATACCGCCATCCAACAATTCCCCGGAAATTTTCTAGCAAGAATTTTTGGTTTTCTGGAAGAGCCGTTCTTCAAAATAGAAGGAGAAAAAGAGGCGCAAAAGAGAGAGGTCCCTGCATTCGATATGAATAGCAAAGGGTAGCGCCCATGTCTCTCGGTGATATAGGTCTGGCTACATCTCGCTGGAATGCTAGAAATAAATCCATAGCCCTGATGATTTTGTATCCTGTCATTGTAATTTTCACGGGATACTACCAATTTCTTGTACTGTATATACTGTGCCATCATAAAGAAATGAGCAAATTAGCAAACCCTCACTATATTGAGCGGGTCGATACAATTTATCCCTACATAATACCCTTTATAGTCATTTTTTTTGTGATCTGGCTGGTGATATGCTTGCGCAACCAAGACGAAATCGTGCGAAGACTTTTTCACGCAAACTGGATAGATCGTAAAGATAACCCTGATCTATTTTCTGCTGTTGAAACTTTGGCCATTCAATTGGGACGTTCAATACCTGAAATATATTTAATAGACACATGGGCTAGGAATTCATTCGCTTGCACATTGGCAGATGGAACAGATCGTATTTATGTGACTTCCGGATTATTAGAGAATCTCGGCAAGGATGAAGTCGAAGCTGTTCTGGCTCATGAGTTCGCCCACATCATCAATGAAGATACACGCTGGATTGCTCTATCGATAATTTTTACCAATTTATTAGGCAGTCTTCCGGCGGCTCTAACAGATCACAGTCATTTTGAAAATCTGGATCAAGAAAAAGCACAATCCGCAGCAAGTCTGCTCGTGCTGAATTTATTGTTTCTTCCACTTTGGTTAGGGTTTTTAGGCGTATCCCTAACAAGGCTCTTTATCATGTTTGAAAGGGAGCATCAGGCCGATTTGTTAGCTGTAGAAATCACAAAAAATGCCGATGCGATGATGCGGGCTTTAATCCGTGTTCATAAAAGAGCAAGAATTCCTCATATCCCGATTAATGCAATGTTTCTCTGCATCGATAATCCGCGAGGAGGATTCTTCGCAACGCATCCGAGGTTATTCTCAAGACTCAGCAAAATCGCATCCATGACGAATACACAGATCCCGACGATCACGGAGTCATCCTCTGCCCCGATCCACAAAAGATTCAGTAAGAATAAATTGCTGGAAAGAACATTCCGACCATTTAAGCCGAGAATGTAAAATCATTAAGGTTCTAAAGCTGACACTTGCGAAACGTGACCCTGACAATCCAAAAGACATTTTTGGTCAAATGTTTTTAGAAATTCAATCATAGCTTCGGTGGTGAGGCCATGACCTTCTTTAGCCTCACCATCGTGACGCCATACATACCCGTCATCCTGTCTGTACTCCAGAGACTCGAAATGAGCATCCCATGCGGTCTGACCATTCTTTTTGGTCCTAATGGCAACCACTCTTTTACCTATAGAGATTTCTTCGGAAGAAAGGCCCACGCTCATAGGACAGTTGGCCCACATGCGGTCATAGTCATCGACCTTAACCGGGATATCAAAAGTCCTCTTAAACCATAATGTAAGACTGCCCATATGTATGACCTCATTCGAATTAAAATTTAGAAGCATCTTTTGACGCATAAAATACATTAAATCATAATTATGTCAACAAAAATCATAAAAACGTAAGGAATCTGCTTGCATCACAAGACTATTTCTGTGTATAACCTCCCGTTCCCGGAATGGCTCTGGCCTGGCTAAAATCGGCTGCCTCGGCAAGATCCTGCTAACCGGATACTTAAAATATTCAAACTAAGGAGAAGAAAATGCCGAAGATGAAGACCAAAAGCGCCGCTAAAAAGCGCTTCAAAGTGACCGGTTCTGGTCAGGTTAAATTCAAACCTGCTAAAATGCGTCACATGCAAATGAACAAACCGAAATCCATGAAACGTAAAGCGCGTGGAACTTCCATTTTGGCTGAAATGGACGGACGTATCATTCTTGAAAACTTCCTGCCTTACCAACGCGGTAAAAGCAAAGCCAATCCGAGCCCGGCTCCGGTTGAAAACGAATAGGATAGGAGAGAAAGATGTCCCGAGTTAAAAAAGGTTCCCCACGTGCACACGCACGCCACGTAAAAGTTTTGAAATTGGCTAAAGGTTACCGCGGCCGTTCCAAGAATTGTTACCGTATTGCTTTAGAACGCGTTGAAAAAGCGTTGCGCTATGCATACCGTGACCGTCGTAACAAGAAACGTGATTTCCGTGCATTGTGGATTCAACGTATCAACGCGGCAGTTCGCGAACACGGCCTGACCTACTCCCGTTTCATGGGCGCAGTCAACAAAGCCGGTATCGCAGTTGACCGTAAAGTATTGGCTGAATTGGCTGTAAATGATGCAGCAGCATTCAAAGCCATCGTTGACCAAGTTAAAAAAGCCGCTTAATTTTCATAGCGCTTAAATAGAATTCGGAAATGGCCCTTCGGGGCCATTTTTCATGAATCTTTACAAGATGTTAACAAAGACTCCCTAAATCTGGATATGTAGGAGTCTCTATGCGTTCCCTGTTAACACTCACACTGACCGGATTACTGCTCAGCTCGACCAGCGCACTGGCCGAGCCGTCTAATCTGATTGATTTAGGAGATTTGCCAGGGGGGGCGCCCGTCACATTCTCGGAAGGAATTAGTAATGATGGGCTGGTACCAATTGGTCGTAGTAGCTCAATCAATGGTATTGAAGCTTACTATTGGACAAGTGGTACTGGAATAGTTGGGATTAGCGATTTTCCCGGAGGGTTATATACGAGTATAGCCCTCGGGGTAAATGGAGATGGGAGTGTTATTGTTGGAGAAGGGTATACAGCATCTGGCGCAACTGCATTCCGTTGGACCAGTGGTACTGGGCTGGTTTCTTTGGGGGACTTTGCAGGAGGAATAACATCAAGTAGATCTTTTGCAGTGAATAATGATGGAACAGTTGTTGTAGGCTATGGTTATGTTGCTAGTGGCCAACAAGCATTTCGATGGACTTCAGGCAGTGGTCTTGTTGGGTTAGGAGAGCTTCCTGGTGGTATCTATCTTAGTAGTGCATCGGATGTTAGTGGTGATGGTAGCATCGTTATAGGAAAGTCCTTTTCTGCAAATGGGAGCGAAGCATTTCGTTGGACCAGTGGTACTGGCATGGTTGGTCTGGGAGACTTGCCGGGAGGTAGTTTTTCGAGCTCTGCAAGCGGTATCAGCTCTGATGGCACGGTCATTGTTGGTAGTGGAACGTCGGCCTCTGGTTCAGAGGCATTTCGTTGGACCAGTGGTACCGGCATGGTCGGCCTTGGTGATTTGGCTGGAGGGAGTTTTAATAGTTCTGCTAAAGCAGTCAATGCAGATGGTACAGTCATTGTTGGTTTTGGTACAAATGCATCTGGTTCTGTTGCCATGATTTGGGATCAGGCGAATGGTATGCGAGATCTGGAAAGTGTTCTGTCAGGCCTTGGAGTTGACTTGACAGGTTGGGTCCTTAAGTCATCTGAAGGAGTCAGCGACAATGGAGAGCGTATCGTCGGAGAGGCTACCTACTCAGGAAATTTTGTGGCTTTTCTGGCAATTGTATCAGATTCATTGGTTGGTCTCACAACTGTTGACGGGCTAGCAGAATCCCTAAGCGAGGCGCGTGTAGTGCATCAACAAGCAACATCACAAATGGGTGTATATAATTCTCGCGGATTGTTTTTGGCACGGAATGCGATGAGCTATTTTCCGAAGGCTGTGGCCCCTCAGAAAGTGCGTGTTTCTCCTTCAGATATTGAGCCTGCTGCGGGGGAAGAAAGTGTAATGGGCAGTGGATATTTCTCTCCTGAGAAATGGGCGTTTTATTCGCTGGGGTCATTTGCGATGGGTCAGGAAAACAATCCCGATAGTCATGCGGTGGATGGATCGGTCGGGGCTTTATACCGCGCCGATAAAAACTGGATCGTGGGTGGTGGGATGATCTCAGGGCAATCGAGCATTGATTTGGGCAACGGCGGAACAAATATTCTGGAATCTTATGGCGGAGAGATTTTATCGTCTTACCAACACCCAAGCGGAGTAAGGCTCTATCTGATTGGTTTCGCATCTTATCTCACACTTGATAGTTCACGCGGGTATATGAATGGTGGCGGACGGAGTTATTCCTATGGTGAGAGTGAAGGCTATGGGTATGGCGGGTCTGCACGTTTGGGATATGAGATGGATGTTTTGCCGGAACGCGGTTTTACCGCAACGCCTTATATCGAGGCAGAATATT
>JAGRKB010000057.1:0-28965 GCA_020442425.1 Alphaproteobacteria bacterium
CCGCGCCACTTATAGGCATTAATCGGGGACAAATCCTCGCGCTTTACATAGATTTCAGCACCCGTTTCGGCCTCAACACACGGCACGGAGATTTTCTCGAGCGGCGTCGGATCACCCGCATGATAGACACGCGTGCGCGCTTGTAAGATTTCGGTAAAAAGACGATCAAAATTTTCTGTTTCCATGGGAACAGAACTTAAACCGTTTTAAAGAAGTTAGGCAACGAATTTATTATAACTCCAAGAGTGCGAAGCATCACCATTCGAGCGAACAGCAACCAAAGCAGCAAGAAGCTCTTTTCTACGATGTTCCATAGCCTCGGCCAACAATTGGAGCTTTACAGAAACTTCATTGCTCACATTGTTAAAAGAAGCACCGCCTCCTTTACAAATACGATGCGTATACATCTCGAGAACTTGGAAAACCCGACAAGCATAAGCACAAGCCAAACGATCATAGAGCCATTCCCGCGTCTCTTGTAAACCTTCATCTTTTGAGGGAAGACGCAACTGCTCACACAACAAAATAAAGTCACAAGAGGCAAAACAACGAGTCACATCGCAAAAAATTCATCCCTTGTATGTTGTACTCAGAATAAGTTTTCTTGAACAGGGTCTCAACAAAATCATCAAAGTAAGCAACAAACTGGCTGACGCGCACAGAAAAGCTTAGATCATTGATTTCTTTCCGAATTGCACGACAAACGCCGTCGATTAACTGATCCATAACACAGCGGGTCGTGGGCGTCGTATAGGCTTCTCCCATCGATCCTGAGATATAGTCTCGTAAACATTTAGCATGATCAGCTACAACTGGTTCATCTCTCATAAACATTCCTTTTTTCTGAAATACATAATTCCAGAATACGGAAGATTTATAGCAAACAGTGCACCGCAGCAGCAAGAAAAATATATGTAAATTAAAAGGCGGCCTGATTGCCGTTCACATGACGGGTCAAATACCGCGCCATAACATAGGCCCAGCCATCGGCAGGATTCTCATGGCAATATTTACGCGCCGCACGCCGCAACAAACCTTCCAGACGCTCGGCGCTGATATGAGGATTTTCAAGACTTTGGCGAAGACGATTCAAAGACACATGACAACAATAACCGGCATAATCCATATTCGGCGCCCCACCGGATTCAAGAATCGCGGTATAAGCCGTACTATCCTCTTCCAAAACATTGCGTATGGAATGATGGATGACCGAGCAACCGGTCGTGGTATTATTGTGAAATGCCATGTCGTATGCCTCCATTTATATATGGTTTTCTTTGCACACGCCCTTCTACTGAGACCCCGAATAAGACCCCAACGTTCTCACCGCTCAATAAAGCAGAAAAAACGAATCCCCGTTATTTTTCTGGTACGCAAACTCCACATTACATCCCGCTCAAGTCAGAAAATAACCTTCACTTTTGTGCGGAGCAGTAATATTTCAAGAACATCACTGATTGTGTAATTAAATACTATGCGAAAATGTCACGCCTGTAAAGAAGAATTTCGATACCATCAGTATTAGAATTGTGGAAAACTTGGGGGGATCAGCCTCACACTAGCTAAAGCACTTGACTTGAAAGGCAAAATTGCCCCTAATCCCGCCATATTTTAAAGACAAACCGAGACGAACTTAGGAGTTCTCTAAATGCGCGCATTCGTATTCCCAGGACAAGGGTCACAATTTATCGGCATGGGCAAAGATTTGGCTGATGCTTTCGCCCCTGCCCGTGAAGTCTTCCAAGAAGTCGATGACGCCCTGTCACAAAATCTATTCAAATTAATGACCGAAGGCACAGACACTGACCTCAATCTAACCGAAAACACCCAGCCTGCCCTGATGGCGGTCTCCATGGCCGTTGTCCGTACGCTGACACAGCAAGGCGGTGTTGATCTAACCAAGACAGCCAACTTCGTTGCAGGTCACTCCTTGGGGGAATATTCAGCCCTGACAGCCGTCGGCGCATTTGATGTCGGCACCTGCGCAAAACTTTTGAAACTGCGCGGGAGGTCCATGCAAAAAGCTGTCCCTGTCGGCATCGGCGCAATGGCAGCTATTCTGGGTCTTGATCTCCCTGATGTTGAAGCCATCACATCTGAAGCCAACACCAAAACCGAAAATGGTGAAATGGTTCAATCCGCCAATGACAACTCCCCCGGACAAGTAGTCGTCTCAGGTCACGCAGGCGCCGTAGCCATCGCCATGGAACTGGCCACAGCCAAAGGTGCCAAACGCGCTCTGCAACTTCCCGTCAGCGCACCATTCCACTGCCGCCTGATGCAACCCGCAGCAGATGCAATGGAAAAAGCATTGGGTGAGACCACAATCGCCCCACCAATCTTGCCCGTTGTTTCCAACGTCACGGCAAGCGCCATCACCACCCCACAAGACATTCGCCGCCTGTTGGTCGAACAAGTCACAGGCATGGTGCGGTGGAGAGAATCCGTCACATGGATGAAAGACCAAGGCGTCACCGAAATGGTTGAACTGGGCGCAGGAAAAGTTCTCTCGGGCCTTATCAAACGCATTGAAAAAGACGTCGCCGCTGAAAGCGTCGGTACACCAGACCAAATCGAAGCGTTAATCGCAAAACTCTCTTAATCGTAACCACTCAAAAGGAATAAAACCATGTTTAACCTCACCGGAAAAACAGCCCTCGTAACAGGCGCAACAGGCGGCATCGGCGAAGCCATCGCCCGCGCGCTCCATGCTCAAGGCGCAACCATCGGCATTTCAGGCCGCAACACAGATAAACTAAACACACTGGCTGCTGACCTCAAAGACCGCGTCCACGTCCTGCCTGCTGACCTGTCAAATCTCGAAGCCGTTGATAAACTCGTCTCTGACGCTGACGCCGCTATGGGTCAAATTGATATTCTGGTCAATAACGCTGGCCTGACCCGCGACAACCTCTCCATGCGCATGAAAGACGAAGAGTGGAATGAAGTCATTGCTGTGAACATGACCGCAACCTTCAAACTCGCGAAGGCCGTCCAACGCGGCATGATGAAACGCCGCAATGGGCGCATCATCAACATCGCCTCAGTTGTGGGCGTAATGGGCAACCCGGGCCAATGTAACTACGTGGCCTCGAAAGCCGGCATGATCGGCTGGTCAAAAGCCATGGGCCAAGAAGTCGCCAGCCGCGGCATTACCGTGAACTGCGTCGCACCGGGCTTCATCGCAACCTCAATGACCGAAGTTTTGACCGACGATCAAAAAGCAAAAATCTCGTCAACCATCCCGATGCAAAAAATGGGAAGCGCACAGGACATCGCAGCAGCCGTGACCTACCTCGCCAGTGAAGAAGCAGGCTACGTCACAGGCGCGACCATCCACGTCAACGGCGGCATGGCAATGATCTAGCCCAAGTAATGGATAAGATTAAAGGGACTGCAAATGAACGTAAAAAAAATTATGCTAATGAGCATTCCCTTCTTGATCCTTCTAATTGGTTATGCGTCCTTTAACATTTATAAGCTCCATTCTAATTTCATGTACTACCCCATCACCTCAGGCGATGTGGATTACTTGCAAGCCATGGGATACAAAAAAGTCTATATCCTGCCAGAAAATAACCATTGCGACCTGTCCGGAGATTATGATGCCTTATTTGAAGATAAAGACGAAATTCTCCTCTCGGATGTCATTCTGGTTTTCATGGCAACATACGGAGAGAACAGAGGCCGTACGTCCTTGAATATCTCAAGGTCGGAAAACTTAGAAGCAAATACAAAATCCTACACATTCCATCAAAAATACTGCTCGAACTTCTGGCTGACAGAATGCGGAGGCCGCACCTTGAACTTCGATTGGGATATAAAAGAACGCCTCATCCCCGAGCGCTCAATTACCTGCACAGAAACACCTTAAAACAAAAGGAGCCATTCGGCTCCTTTTTATTCTCTAATCTGTCATTCTGAGAGAGCAAGGCAACCGAAGAATCCCTTGTTTAAAACCCTAAACTCAAATTAATTGACATAATATAAATATTTTGTTAGGCTTCCGACCTTAATACTTAAAAAGGAAGCTCAAAATGAAAAATCTTAGCATACAGTTGATGACAGCGGCCATTATAGCAGGGTTATCTTCCCCATCATTTGCAGAAAACAACAATGAAGTTCCATCACAGGAAAACCGCACTCAACCAAATCCTCCAGAAAATATGAAGTCAACTAGCAACGTTGCTAATCCTAAAACAATATTATATGAAGGCCCAGAAACATGTGTTGTCATTAACGATGCGCAAAAAGCCTGTGCGCAAACTAAAATTATCAGAGAATTTACACTTACTTCTAATCAAAGAACTGAACTACGAGACGGCTCAAGCGAAGTTATTGACGTCAACAATGCAGCACTATTTCTTAAACCGGAAACATACACCGAAACAATAATTCAAACATGCAGCAATGATCACTTAAGCACCACATGTACGGCAAACGTACAAAGAAAAAAAATAGACATTAATTCTTTGCAAATAAAATAAAGGAGCCATTCGGCTCCTTTTTAAATTCTCTAATCTGTCATTCTGAGAGAGCAACGCGACCGAAGAATCCTCCTTCTTTTAAAACAAAGAGAGATTCTTCGCATTCGCTCAGAATGACAAAGATGTCTTTGCGTTCCTTGGCGTGCTTTGCGTTTAAAATAATGAGTTTAAAACACCCTCACCCCAACCCTCTCCCCTCAAGGGAGGGGGAGAAAGATTTGAGTGGGTTTAATATCTTAGTCATTCAAATTTAAAAAAGAAAATCCCCGCTCGAAAGCGGGAATTTAATGAAACTTAAAAGTGATTAAGCAGCGCGGTTGGAACGGCGCGGGCCTTTGCTGTTAAAGCCACCTGAGCGACCTTCTGAACGACCTTCACCTGACTTTTTAAAGCCACCTTTCTTTTTAAATCCGCCCTCTTTCTTGAAACCGCCTTCACGACGTTCACCGGAACGAGCCCCATCACGAGACCCTGAACGATCTCCAAAAGATCTGCCTTCGGATTTCTGACCGAATGGCTTTTTCCCAAAAGATTTCTTAGCTCCGTCGCCAAAACCTTCACGTGAACCACCACGGCCACCCTCGCGAGCACCGTCTTTGGTCCAATCTTTTTTGAAGTCACCGTCTTTTTTAGCAAAAGGCTTTTTACCGAACGGTTTCTTCTCTCCGAAATTACGGTCTCCAAATTTCTTGTCTCCAAATTTCTTGTCGCCGAATTTCTTATCACCGAACTTTTTGCCGCCTTCTTTATTTCCGAATGGCTTTTTACCGAACGGTTTCTTAGCAAAAGGCTTTTTGCCCGCAGGGCGTGTATCATCGCGCCCTTCGTTAACTTTGCGCTCAAAAAACTCAGCCTTGGCTTGAGCCAATTCAGGATCAGCATCAGAGGCAAAACGAACAGGTACTTTAGAAGAAGAACGATCTGAACGATATTCATCTTTCTTGAAGCTTGATTTCCAGTTCGGTTTATCTCCAAACTTGCGTTCACCGAAGCTCTTCTTAGGACCATAGTTACGTCCCCCGGAACGCCCATCAGAACGCCCGTTACGACCGCCTTCGTGACGTTTCTTGGAAGAACCGGAACGCTCACCACGCTCGCCACGCTCTTCTTTTTTCTTCGGGTTCATCAAACGATCAATCGCCGCCCATTTGGATTTATCTTGACCGGAGATCAAGCAAATCGCTTCACCTTCCGCTCCGTTACGACCTGTACGGCCGATACGGTGAATATAATCTTCAGGACATTGCGGCAGATCATAGTTGATAACGGTCTCAAGCAATGGGATATCCAAACCGCGAGCCGCAACATCCGTTGCAACCAAAATACGAACTTCGTTCTTACGGAAGGTACGCAACACGCGGTCACGTTGACCTTGGCGCAAATCACCATGAATAGAGTCAGCAGAATGATTATCACGCGCCAGACGTTTCGCCAAACGATCAGCACCATGCTTGGTTTTCACAAACACAATGATCTGACCTGAACGCTCGTCAATCAACTTCACCAATTGGTCATGCTTGGCATCATCATTCACATGAATTAGTTCCTGACGTATTTTAGGGGCAGCTTGGTGTGGCTGGTGTGTTTCAACACGCGCTGGATCATTCAGATACTTACCCGCAAGCTTCATAATGTTCGGGGGAACAGTCGCAGAAAACATTAAAGTCTGACGGACTTCAGGCAACCATTCGGCAATCGCATCAAGCTGAACACCAAAGCCCATATCAAGCATACGGTCTGCTTCATCCAGAACAAGAAAATCACATTTAGACAAACGCAATGTATCACGCTCAAGGTGATCATTAATACGACCTGGAGTTCCCACAATGATACGTGGCTTCATTTGCAATTGTTTCAATTGTTTGAACATCGGCTCACCACCGATCAACAAAGTCGAACGCACAGTCTCGCCATCAGGCAAGAAAGAACGGATTTGAGTGTGAACCTGCAACGCCAGCTCACGGGTTGGGGTCATGACCAAAGCCATGCTGTGCGGGTTGTTAATCAAGTGTTGTACAAGAGGCAAACCGAAAGCGGCTGTTTTACCTGTTCCTGTTTGGGCAGTTCCCAAAAGGTCACGCCCTTCAAGAGCCAAAGGAATGGAACGCGTCTGAATATCTGTCGGCTCGACAAAATTAATCAGGGTTAATTTTTGCAAAATAGCCTCATTGAGGCCGAAGGAGGAAAATCCGGTCATTATAAATCCTTATATCTATGTCCGTGTTGACAACGTTCACCATGAGCACTATCAGAGTTCATCAACAGCTCGTTTTATTATTATTTTCAAAGCTGGCTCTCGTTCGACACGGCATAAATAAGGTCTTTATAAAAACCCGTAAACATAAGGCAGAAAGCAACCTGCCAAAGATGTGCTGAAAAAAAGCAATTCACTCGTGCGGGAGTTATGCACAGTTTTTCCACACAAAGTCAAGAAAATAAAAGAAATAACAATATTACCGAAAAAGAAAACGGGGAGATTTGCCGAAACAAACGCTCCCCGCCCTTACGCAGTAAGACTTATCAGAAAACCTAACGCAAAGAATGATGCATAGATGGCACAATCTCGCGGGTAACAATTTTATCAACACAATCCGCAACAGCAGAGCAAAAGCCCGACGCCTTGATAAAGAAATACTGCAGACTGTTCGGACGGTTCAGATCACGCACAGTTCCAAAATCTCCGTCAGAAACAGTGGATTTATATGCGTTACAATCTGTATGAATATTCACTTCCCCACCTGCAACAGGAACTTCGGCAGGAATATCTGACGCACAAGCAAATGCAAATTGGCTGCTATCCAGTTTCGGCGCAGTCGCCTCAAGACCCGCCAACACACCCTGAGCGTTCTCAGGCTCGATCAATTGCGCAAGTTCCAGATTGCTCAATTCTTCCGCAGGGGTTTGTCCCGTGGCAGTCAGATAATCAACCATTTCCTTACGGGCATAATCAGCATTCAAAGCTTCTTGCACACGGGCCAATTCATCAGCTTTTGGAGTTAACGGATCAGCAAAAGGAATGTCTGTTCCTTCTGATGCAGGAATTTCGAAATGAATGCGTCCATCCGCTCCGGCAGGAAGCTCAACGACATCAAGCGGTGCCGCCGCAGCTTCAGCCGCCTTACGTGCAGCTTCTTCTGCCATCTGATTTTGAACAACATCAACAGGTGCAACATTCGTAGAATGAACACCTTTCCACTGATCAACAAACTCTTGCGCAATACGGTGCAAGGCACCCTTGGTTTTTTCTGCAACAGTTTGCATCTGCGCCATTGCCTCGGCAGGGGCTGTCTCATGGTTCAAATACGCCAAATCAATGCTGGCTTGCGCCCATGCGGTCTTCTGACCATGCTCAAGAGCAGTATCAATGGCTTTTTGGTAAAGCTGTTTAGCCAGTTCTTCATGACCTTTCACCAAAGATTGTGCAGCATCCTTAGCAAGCTGCGCATTATCAGGATGTGCAATCATAGCCTCGATCAAAGCCTTGGACTTGGCAGAAAGAGTATTCCCACCCAAAAGTTCTTTTGCTTGATCGAATGCTGACAAAGGAGCCGCAGCAACTTCAGTCACTCCGGTCACGCCGGCCAAATCATTTGCGGTCTGCATCCCCTCTATAGCTTTCATATAAACTTCATTATTTCGAGACGCATTTGCAGGATCAAGGCTGATAGCCTCATTCGCGCCATCAGCAATACGCCCGAAGTCCTGAGCAAGTTTCCCTGCCTCAATCTTTTGCTGAGCCATCGCCGCCACAGGATCATCACACCAGCTTTGATTTACAACTCTGCACTCCGCAGTCCCTGCATCACCGGCAGCTATATCAGCTTCCACTTGGGCAATCGGGTCAAAATCTGATACAGCTTGCGCCGCTTCGGTAACAGCTTCAGTTCCCGCGGCCCCTGCAGCCACCGCATGGCTAATTGGGCTACTGTGCCCGCCGCCAAAAATTCCGGATACAAATTCTTTAATTTCAGAAAAGTTGCTGATAATTCCAAATGTAGCAGCAGAAAATGCCACGCCAGAGACAGTATTTTTCAAGAAACTTCTATCGTACGTTTTTCTGGAGAAAATGCTTTTGAAAAATAACTTACCAAAAGATGTCTGACCTATACCGTCCTGAATTTGCTTTTCTTGTTCAGCCTTCGCAGCCTCTCTGGCAGACCGAATTGTGTTGGTCACAATGTTAGAAGCAACAATGCCAACACCAGCAGCGACCAACAAAGGCGCTGCCGTCAACGCCGCCTTAGCAGCAAATGCAGCCGTCACACCAGCCGTTACGTTTAGCCCGATCCAAGGAACTTCACGACGCAACCAACGACCGACCCCTAAGACACGACCAACCAAGCCTGTTGCATTAGATGATTGAATGCCTGTCTCTTCAGGCTTTACCACTTCAGCAACAGCAACAGCATCTGCGGCTACAACCATACCTACTTTACTTTGTTCAATATTCGTATGCTCTTGAGCCGCAAGAATTCTTGCCTCGCGAGCCGCCGCCCGTTGGCCTATTTTCTCTTTC
This sequence comes from Alphaproteobacteria bacterium, assembly GCA_020442425.1. GTDB lineage: Bacteria > Pseudomonadota > Alphaproteobacteria > Micavibrionales > Micavibrionaceae > UBA1573. The sequence goes on from JAGRKB010000057.1 coordinate 9,004, forward strand.
GATGGCACTTTAAGCGCGCGACTCACATCAAGAGGAAGAACTGAAAATGCCTCAGCCGTTGCAGCAGAACCGATTTCTATCTTGTCCCTTAATATTGGTAGACCTTCATCATCAAGTTCCATTGGAGGGGCAGGATCGACATTCTGAGGAATTATATCTATAACTTCATCAACCACAGGCAAATCTTCATCATCACCAACAGTAATATGAGCGAATGCACCTGTCTCAACTGAATTAACTTGGCCTGAGGACACTGCTTCTGCTGCAATCCTGTCAGCTAATTGTTCTACCAATCTCGGACTATCAAAATCTTCACCAACTGCACCTTCATCATTACGAACCAAACGTAAACTCATTATCTTACCTCTATTAATTCCCCACGATTAATACGTGTTACTTGTTCTATCTCTCTATAAATGCCCCTAAATCCGAACGACCCAATATGGCTAGCGGTTTATGGCTAGCGGTTGTTGTATCATGACTCTAAAAAATGACGCAATAAAAATATTCTGAAAAATAAATCTTGACATATTTTAACGAAATGACGTATTTTCTGGCCATCTTCGGGCTTCTGTATTCCGCCAAGCACGGCGCTTTTTACGGGAGAAATGGGAAGAAACAGACAAACTTGACTGATTTTATTCAGAAAAACCCCAAGGAGGGCGTGTAACATGACTATTTCACTTAAATCCGCAGTAGCAGGCACAATTTTGGCTGCCTTCGCACAAGTATCATCCGCAACCGGCACAAATTGCACAACCTGCACACCATCACAACCGGCTGGCACAGTGATCAACCTGAACAACAGCGCAGCCGCAAACCCGGTATCAAATGCCACAGCGACGGCAAACCCGGTTGCCAATGGTGGCACTGCAGCAGCTACTGTCGGAAACGTAAGTGGCGGAACTGCAACAGCACAAAACGGTGACCAAACAACAACCGTTGATGTCGGAGTAGGTGTCGGCGTTGAAAGCACAAACGACAACCAACTAACCGCCAAAACAGGCGATGTTGTCAACAACACAGCAAACAACATCGTCTTCAAAGACACAAAACAAGATTACGCAACTCCACTTGCAAATATCGGCATGGTGGACCGCCCAGAATTTGATCCATGTGACAAGGGCGAAGGCCGCACCATTGGATTCACAGCTTCTGCAGTAGGCTTCGGAGGAGCAGGAATTACCCTTGGACGTTCAGTGGATAAATCCAGCGATGCGTACAAAGAATGCGTTAGAGCTAATAAAGAAGAAAAACGTCAATACACCATGTTCTCTAAAGGTGGCCTCTACCAATTTACAGCCTTTAAGGAGTGGGAAGCCGCATCTGCCGAGGATCCTAAAAGCAAGCTTGGCTATGCTGCAGATGAAGCGCGCAGACAAGCAGCCCTTGATCGTAAAGCACAAGACGCATTCTTCTTGGCGACTGTACCTCAAGCACCTACCGTAGTTAATGCAACCACAGTTGTAAAAACTGAAGGCCCAGCTGTGCCAAAAGATTGCCCTCCTGAGCGCATTAAATATGACGCGAAAACAAACACTCTGATTTGTGGTAACGGGCTGACAAGATAAGTCTTCATCAAGATAACAAAGAAGCCGGCCACTGGTCGGCTTTTTTTTAAGATAATTAAGAATGATGATCAGAAATATACGCTCTTTCATAAACTATTTTACTCTTGCCGCTTCAATCTCAGTGACGGCAAACGCATTTGCTTCAAATCTGACTGCAGATGAACAAAAAGCAGTAGAAGGATTAGAGGCAAAAGGCATTACTGCATTTTACTTACTGAATGAAAAAGAAGCCCGTCTAAAACAAATTAAAGACGGTGAAGTTACGTTATCCGTTCCTGTTATTTCCGGAAGGAACGTAGGTGATACAATAGAGACAAATCCGGAAACCACACCTGCAGGAATTTTTGAAATGAGAGCATTCCTGAATGGTGAGGATATTCAATATTTCAGAGTCGGAACCAATGCGTACTTAATTCACGAAGCCGGACCGATCAGACAAAAACTCTTAAAAAGATGGGGAACAATCCCCAGCAAAGAATTTAGAGTCTCAAGTGGGTGCCTAAACATAGCTCCTGAAGATTTTAGAAGGATATACAACCAAGTAGCACTCTCGGAAAATACATCATTCCTTTTTGTAATGCCGGAGAGGGAAATGACGCTTCCACAAGCTCTTAATACATTTCATCTCGAAAATAATTGACATAATACTGGATATTATATACTATACCGCCCATGAGAACACCTATTCCTATGAAACTCGGCGCATTATTTCTCGCAGCGACCCTTACAGGGTGCGCCACGACACGATTTACAGATGGTTATAGCTGTAATGAAATAGAACAGACTAAGCCGTTAATGGTTCCATTCCTGCTTGAAGCATCCATAAGTGATAAAGTTACAAAAATTCCCGAATGCGAAGAGGGCAAAAAAGCAGCAGGCGCAACCCTAATCGACCAACCGCATCGTGGCACATTAGGCCCAATGGGCTACTTGTTCGGTAAGAGCTTTCTGAACCTCCATAAACAAGTAATTGGAAGCAATGACAGCCCGCCTCCTGAAAAATCGCGTAGTCAATTAGTGCTGGAATTCTATGACGCTATGCTTAAACATTTTGGTGCCGTCGCCATCAGCTTTCTAGAAAACCCACTCATACCGGAAAATTCGAAAACCAATGAGAGAGCCTGCAAACCGAACCCAAGTGGAATCGGTCAAATCTGTGGCGCACCTGCACCAACACCAGCAGCCCCTGCCCCAACAGCCGCAAAATAAAATCAATCCCATATTGTAAGCCTTTCTGCCCTCCGCTATAACTTTGGGCATGACACAATTTGCTTTCGAAAAAGACCCCGCAGAACTCTACGCCAACGCTTTGAGTTCCAGAAAATCAGGCCCGTTAAACGGTACAGCCCGCATTCCAGGCGATAAATCCATTTCTCACCGCGCCTTGATGTTCGGAGCTTTAGCCGAAGGCGAAACTATGATTTCAGGCCTGCTGGAAGGTGAAGATGTCTATAACACCGCCGCCGCCATGCGCGCCATGGGCGCAACCATCACCAAAGGCGATGATGGCCTATGGAGATGTTTCGGTGTTGGCCTCGGCAATCTGATCGAACCGACCGAAGTATTGGAGATGGGAAATTCGGGCACATCAACACGGCTGCTCATGGGTATTGTCGCCGCTCACCCGATCAGCGCGTGCTTCACAGGCGACAAATCTTTAATCAAACGCCCGATGGGTCGTGTCATCACGCCTCTTGAAGAAATGGGCGCAACATTCCTCTCCCGTGCAGGCGGTCGCCCGCCTTTCGCGATGCGTGGATCAAACGAACTCAAAGGCATCACATATAAACTGCCCGTAGCTTCTGCACAGGTTAAATCAGCAATTCTGTTGGCAGGTCTCAATGCGCGTGGAACAACCACCGTGATCGAACCGCACCCAACCCGCAACTACACGGAAAATATGTTGCGCCACTTCGGCGTTAAACTGAATGTCGAACACAATGAATCAGGCGAAGATGTCATCTCTCTTAACGGCGGACAATCTATGCTCGGCTGCGCCGTAGATGTGCCATGTGATCCTAGCTCTGCGGCCTTCCCCGTTGTTGCAGCATTAATCAATGAAGGATCAGAGATTAAACTTCCGCGCATCGGCTTAAATGAACGTCGCATTGGTCTATACACCACCCTCATGGAAATGGGCGCAGAAATCACCTTTGAGAACGATACAACCGAAGCAGGCGAGCGCATCGCAACTTTGGTTATAAAATCAACCGGCCCGCTAAAAGGTATTGATGTACCTGCCGACCGCGTCCCGAGCATGATTGATGAATTCCCTGTACTGGCAATGGCCGCAGCCTGCGCCGAAGGAACAACCACCATGACAGGTTTGGCAGAACTTCGCGTCAAAGAAAGCGACCGCCTCTTGATGGTTGCAGAAGGTCTAAAACTCTGCGGCGTTAATCTGGAAATGGGCGACGACTGGTTGACAATCCACGGAACAGGCAAACCTCCTAAAGGCGGCGCAACTGTTGAAACCGCGCTCGATCACCGTATCGCGATGAGCTTCTTGGTTTTAGGAACAGCCTCACAAGAGCCGATTACAATTGATGACGCCCGTCCGATCAAAACAAGCTTCCCGAATTTCATCGAGCTAATGACAGAGCTGGGCGCTGATCTGGATCAACCTGAGTAGAGACGGCAGTCGCGGGCAACCACTCATCAATCAGGTCATATTGCTGACGTAAAATCCTGTTTCTGGCATTTAGGTCGCGCGCACACATCACAGCCAAAATAAATCCGCCTTTAAGAGACACCACGGCCGAACGACATCGGTTCAGAGTTGCACTCTTCCCCCCTTCATATGCATCAAAACCTAACTTGCTCGGACTTGAACGCCCGACATGCATCTGATGACCATTAATGGAGACAGAATCTTCTTGCAACAAACTGACATACTCAGGGAAATCCTGATGTAAACGCACACTTAGACGAACCATATTACCAAGCGTCGTCATCGTATAAAGTTTATTATTACCCCGAATTTCAGGCAATCCCGTCAAATTATAGATCTTGGTTGTACGATCCAACCCCAAATCCTTGGCGACCTGATTGGGATCATAGCCAAGCTCTTCTAATTTTACGCCCAAATCCCGCGCAGCATAATTATTGGACTGCACAGCCGTCGCTACAATCAACTCACGAATAGTAACTTCTCTAACGCCATCGGGATATTCTGCAAATGTGCTATATAGCAACGGAGAACGAGAGATCGGTATTTTTTGATCCAATTCTATTTTACCGTCCTTCATTGCCAAAAAGGCCATGTAACACGTCAGCATCTTGATCAAAGACCCGGCAGGAAGAGCAACATGAGCATTTCGAGACTTAAAAATTTCGAGCGCGGTTGCCCCTTCCCCCCCTCTCATCACTTTTGCAACAATCTCCGCTTGCCTCCAAGCACAAGCAGACGCTGAAAAAAATGCCAAAAATCCAAAGACAGAGGCCATAAAGAACGATGAAAGTCGTGGAGAAGAAATATGATTACGCAAAAGATTTTCCCCGTTTTATTAGTAGCCTAAAGCCACAACATATTTTTATTTTCGATATGCTGTATCAATTCAAATATAATGTCAAATTTTCACGAATTCAAAGAAGCTTTAAGTACCTATCCTTATGGGCTAATCTTTAGGATATTGCCCCGAAACGAAAACTCCTTTACCCTGAATTATGACCTCGTTTCTAAAAATTGCAGTTGATGGCACGTCGGCCAGTGGCAAAGGCACTCTCGCAAGACGACTCGCCCAACAATTTCATTTATCCTACCTTGATACCGGCGCTCTGTACCGCGCCGTGGCAAAACATATTCTGGATCAGGGAGGAAATCCCGATAATGAAGACGATGCTTTGAAATCCGCAATCTTTGTTAGAGATCATTTTAGTTGGGAGATGTTGGAAGACCCTGCGATCAGAACCGATATCGTAGCAGATGCCACGTCGCGATCTTCGCAATTCCCACCCCTCAGAGAAGCCTTAATTGAATTCCAAAAGAATTTTGCCTCCCATCCTCCTCACAAACCAAGCCAAAAACCATGGTCAGGAACCATTCTGGATGGACGAGATATCGGCACCATTATCTGCCCAAGAGCAGATGTCAAATTCTACTGCGATGCTTCAACAGAAACCAGAGCACAACGCCGTACAAAAGAACTGCAAGAAAAAGGCCTAAATGCTAATTTAGAAACAGTCCTGCAAGAAATGATCGAGCGGGACACAAGAGATCAAAATCGAACGAAAAACCCCTTAAAACCCGCAGAAGACGCTATTATTCTGGACACGACCTCCCTTTCAGCAGATGAGGTTTTTGAAAAAGCATGCGATATCATTCGCAGCAAAATCGCTTAAAATCTATTCGGGGAATGAGCAATAGAGCGCACTAAATTTTTGTGCGACATATATCCGTACCGACACAGAATATCCCCGCGCTTCAAATGATACACACGCATTGATAGACCAGGATAATCATACTCGGGATAATCTATATCCGCATAATAATGATATGGGGAAGCACAGCATACACCGACCCAATCATTGTCATTAGAAACATGACACATCTCTTCCAGATGCTCGGAATAAAGATGATAAATATATTGGTTCAATAATTTGGAAAACGGGACAAAATCGACCATCCAGCTATAACGCAATATGATATCTTGCCGCAGTTGCGAATAATCCAGCCCCTTTAATGCATAATACCCGCGAAGCCATTCAACCCCCTCTCGCAAAGAGGTTGAGTGATCCAGCGATAACATCCCTATTTCCACGATTTTTTTATTCATAATGCAAAAACATTTACATATAAATAGCCAGATGTCCATAAAAATTGTCATCTATGTAAATAATTTGTAATTTTATTACAATTTTTACTCTAAATTATAGATGTTCACCAAACCCTTGGTGTCTTGGTGGTTAAAAAACAAATGAAACACGGAGAACCAGAGAAGCGGAGTTGGCCTAAAAAACTTTGCGTGTCATTGTGTGCTTTGCGTTTAAAACCCTATAAACCACCTCCCCACCGCATCCCCGCACGGGATGCGGGGTCTTCGACCGCAGCAAAGACATCTCTAAAGGAAGAGCCTTCGGAAAATGGCTTTTTCCCTTGCATATATCCCATTTTTAACGTAAGAGTCCGCCTGTCTCTCGGATACGAAAGCTTGGGGCCCAAAGCCCTGACCTTATCCTCTGTCTCTTGAGGCATATTTTATTCCGAAAAGGAAACCAAAACTATGGCACACGCCGCATCTAACCTACAAGATCGTGAAGAGTCTAATGAGTTTGCAGCTCTCCTCGCTCAATCTATGAAACAGCAAACTAAATTCGCCGGTCAAGTCCTCAATGGACGGATCGTCGCTGTCACCGACGACACTGTTGTCGTTGACGTTGGATTGAAATCCGAAGGCCGTATCGCAAAACGCGAATTCGGTATGCCGGGCCAAGATCCTGAAATCCGCATTGGCGACACTGTTGAAGTGTTCGTTGAGCGTATGGAAGACCGTGAAGGATACACCGTACTTTCTCGTGAGAAAGCACGTCGTGAAGAAGTCTGGACCGTTCTCGAAAAATCATGCGAAGCAAAAGAACGCGTCACAGGCGTGATCTTCTCTCGCGTAAAAGGTGGTTTCACTGTTGACCTCGGTGGCGCAGTCGCGTTCTTGCCGGGCTCTCAAGTGGACATCCGCCCTGTTCGTGACATCTCTCCATTGATGGGAACTCCACAACCGTTCATGATCCTGAAAATGGACCGTGCTCGTGGAAACATCGTGGTATCTCGTCGTGCGATCCTTGAGGAAAGCCGCGAAGAGGCACGTTCAGAATTGATGGAACAACTCCGCGAAGGATCAATCGTCGAAGGTATCGTTAAGAACATCACCGATTACGGTGCGTTCATCGACTTGGGCGGTGTAGATGGTCTGTTGCACGTAACCGATATTTCTTGGAAACGCGTCAACCACCCATCCGAAGTTCTGACCGTAGGTCAAACCATCGAAGTTCAGATCATTCGTTACAACGAAGACAACCAGCGTATTTCTCTGGGTATGAAGCAACTGGAATCTGACCCATGGGCAGAAGTCAGCGGCAAGTACACCAAAGGTCTGCGTACAACCGGTAAAATCACCAACATCACCGACTACGGTGCATTTGTTGAGCTTGAACCAGGTATCGAAGGTCTCGTACACGTTTCTGAAATGTCTTGGACCAAGAAAAACGTTCACCCGAACAAAATCGTTAATCCTGAACAACAGGTTGACGTTGAAGTTCTGGAGATCGATATGGACAAGCGCCGCATTTCCTTGGGTATCAAACAAACTCAGGAAAACCCATGGTCTGCTTTTGCTTCTGCGCATAAAGTCGGACAAGACATGGAAGGCGAAATCCGTAACATCACCGAATTCGGTTTGTTCGTCGGCATGCCCGGCGACATCGATGGTATGGTTCACTTGTCTGACGTATCTTGGGAAGATGCAACCGAAGACGCTCTGAAAGCCTATAAAAAAGGCGATAGCGTTAAAGTTCGTATCCTTGACATCGATGCAGACAAAGAGCGTATCGCTCTGGGTATCAAACAATTGACCGATGATCCAATGGCCGGCGCAATGTCCGGTTTGGCAAAAGGTCAAGTTGTTACCTGTACCGTTATCGAAGTAAACGACAAAGCTGTTGAAGTTCAAGTCAACGAAACCGTCAAAGGAACCATCAAACGTGCAGACCTCTCTCGTGAGCGTTCTGAACAACGTCCTGATCGTTTCGCTGTCGGCGAAAAAGTTGATGCGAAAATCACAGCCGTTGATTCCAAGAAACATCACCTCACTCTCTCGATCAAACAACGCGAGATCGACGAAGACAAAGCCGCTATGGCTGAATTCGGTTCAACCGAATCCGGTGCGTCTTTGGGTGACATCTTGGGTGCAGCTCTGAAAGACAGCAAATCCGAATAATTTTCGGTAAATATTAAAAATTCAAACAGCCGACATTGCTCGGCTGTTTTTTTTATTGACGCAAAGGCTAGAAAATCAATAAAACAAATAAATCAAAGAATTTATAAAGGATAACGACCATGTTGGTTTTAAGCCCACTCTTCACCGAACTGGGAACGCCTGACAGAAACACAGACGACTACGTCATGATGCATATCCTGAATGGAGAAGCATTCCACATTCTCCCCCATTCAAACAACGACCCGAGAGCAGGAAAATACGTGCTGAGAGACACTGGAATTGAACGCTACTCTCGGACAGCATTAGGAGAAACAGAACCTTGTGATCTTAAAGCTATTGACCTTCTAACAGCCCTTGCCAGAGGAAATATAAGCATAGAAGCAACAAGCCTCGAGGGAAAGGCCTCCCCCCACCCCATGAATCCTAAACCATTCTTAAGCGCACTATATACCAGAGGACATTTCCACATCTCCTCGGGCGGACAAACCAAAAACTATAGAATTCAGATGCGCTTAGTTGCCAATGACAATGATCATCTTTGGGCAATTGAACAAATAACCCCAGAACACAGAGGCACCAGCATTCTATTTTCAAAACAGAGGACAAATCTATCCGCTTATGAACTACTAAAAGCCCTAAAACAAAAAACTTTCAAATGGGGCGTTGAGCAATCTTATCTCTTCTCCAGATACTCCAGAGGATACCCTGCATAAAGAAAGCGCCAATGGCGCCTGCTATAGTTGTTTGAAGTAAAAACCTGTCATCCCGTTGGCGCGTGTCCGTGGACACGCTTGCACCCCGGCCTTCGCCGGGGCAGGCTGCCGGGATCCGGGAACCGCGTCCGGAAAAGCCGGACACATATGGATTCCGGCAGTGTCAGTTTTTTCTTTGAAAAAATACCGCCGGAATGACGGTCTCGGGTTTTTGTTTCCAATAGCTATAAAGAACTATTTAATCGGATTTAAATCCTGCCATGGACTACTTGGCCCACCAGCATCAGAACCGGCTTTCCCTCCCTTACCGCTTTTATCATCCTTCTTGGAAAGATTGACAGACTGGACAGGATTTTTGGCCTTCTCGGACAAATAGCTGAAATAGTTTGAAAGGCTTTTGAAAACGATAGCCGCCTTTTGATGAGACGTATTCAAAGAAGCATCATCATCCCGATGCTGCAAATTTTCACTAAACTCTGTCGAAGAATGATCATGAACCGCATCAGGTTTTTCCGGATCATAAGACACATCAGATGATAGACCATCATCAGAAGAAAAACCAAAGGACTCTTTCTCAGCAGAAAAATCCAACAACTTGGCCTTTTTAGCCTCTGTTTTTGCGGCTTTTTTGGCAGCTTTCTCAGGATTGGATTTCCCTGTCACGGCAGAGGCAAAACTGGCCAAAGCACCTGCCATAGAACTCATCAAGGCCGCTCCTCCGCTCAAGACAAGAGACGGATGAGGCAATCCGAACATAGTCCTGCGCTTGGCCTGCAACGCATCACGCTTATCAACAAAATCAGGGTCAGCAATATCCGTAACAGATGCTTCACCATTAGCTTTCCCGACATCCGCCATAAAGATTTTACGCGAAAGGTCATTTTCAGAAGCAAATGAAGACGCCCCGGGAACAAGAACACTCACCGGAGAGATCGCCAACAACCGTAACTTACGCTCGGCGTTCTCTTCGGGGCTCAAACTAGGGTCATCAGCAAAATCCAAAAACGGCTCAACAATAATACGGTACTTCTTCCGTCCCTTGCCGCCGGAGCCACCCTTACCATCACTGCCATCCTCATCATCATCGTCGCGCTCCTCATCAAAAAGAAGCTCTTCCAAATCATATTCTGGAAGGTCTAGATCATCAGGATTAGTATCATCATGTGGGGTCATCGCGTTATCACCAATCTATTTTATTCTCTCATATAATACGCTTATTTTGCCCGTGACGAAAGAAATTCATGAACCAATCCATCGCGAACCCCTGCACGGGACGTTACGAAGATCTGCGGAGAGAAAACATCCAGAACAACTCGAAGAACTTGCGCTGAAACACCAGCTAACTTGGCTTTATGATCTTCCAGATGATAAATTTTCTTCAAGTCAGCAACATCCATGGCTTCAATTTCACTACAAAATTCTGAAAATCGGCTAGATGGAATCGCATAACCTTGTAAAGCCTGATTATTTTGTGTCTCGACCATATGAGCCTGAGCCAAAGCCCTCCAAGCTCCACCAATCCCGTATAGGGATCGCAGCGAGCCGAATGATCCGATATAAGGAGATAAAATATCCCTGATCTTCTGATCCGCATCTCCATCCCCACTCATTGCACGCACGCGGAACGCACCCAGCGGTAAGCTAACTCTATCAAGAACCGTATAGTTCTGAACTCTGGCTAATTCCAAAGACCCACCACCAAAATCAGCAACAACACCATCAGCATGGGGATCAAGAGCCATGACACCCTCTGCTGCATAAACAGCTTCCTCTTCACCACTAATAATCGAGATAGATAATCCGGACTGGTCTTTAACAGATTTAAGGAAAGCTTCACCATCCGAAGCATCCCTCAAAGCAGCCGTTCCAACAGCCACTATATTCCCGACATTCAAAGCCTCAGCAATAAGATGGTACCCGCGAATAGCCTTGTCAGCAGACACAATCCCTTGAGGATTAAGCTTTCCTGTAGTGCTCAAATCGCGCCCCAAGGCACAATAAACTTTCTCGTTAAAAACTTGCACGGGCTTTTCATGGGACACATCATAAATAACCATTCGAACGGAATTCGAACCAATATCAATGACAGCAAAACCTGAATCCTTTAAATTCTGAGGCATAAGAAACCAAACCCAACTCTATTTTTCATTCATGGAGTTTTGAACCGTTTTCAAAAACGGCTTCATCAAATATTCCATGATAGTTTTCTCACCGGTCACAACATCAACAGTCGCAATCATACCCGGTATAATCGGCAACTCTCTGCCATCGTGCTTCAGAGAATTTTCCTCTGTACGAACCAAAATACGATAGAAACTCTCGCCTTTATCATTCTTGATCGTATCAGGAGAAATATCCTGAACTTTTCCCTTCAAACCACCATAGACCGTGAAATCATAAGCCGTGATTTTGACCATTGCCGGCATATCAGGCCTTAACCGCGCAATATCGGAAGGCTTGATCTTAACCTCGACCAACAGATTATCATCAACCGGAACAATCTCGGCAATCGGATCCCCAGGCCGCACAACTCCACCAACCGTATTGACTTTGTAATCCTTGATTGTACCGTTCACAGGAGACCGAATATCTGTTCGGTCTTTCTTATCTTCCAAAGCACCCAATGTTTGCTTGACCGTATTCATCTCAATAGTCTTTAACGCCAAATCCGCCTGAGCTTCGGCAACAGCACTTTTCTTCATCTCGGCTATTCTGGCTTCAGCTTCAGCCCGAGCAGATTCAGCCCGAGGAATAGACTGACGCACTCCGTTCAACTCCGTCTGTTTCTCCTGAATCCCGCGCTGCAACTGGATCAACTCAATACGCGGAGCAGAGCCTTTTTCCACCAACGGCTCAATCATATTTTTTTCTTGTATAGAGAGATTGATAACAGACGCCAAATCTCGCGCCCTGGTCTGAAGCTCACTAATCTCCTGCTTGCGTTGAGACAATTGTTGAGCCAACACATCAAGCTGCCCTTTCAACTTTTCACGATTGGCCTTAAAAGCATTCAGCTCTTCCGTTACACTCTCAGAAGCCTTCTTCATAACCTCGTCAGGAAATTCGAAACTATCCTTTCCGTCCACTTCTGCTTGCAATCTTGTAACAGAAGCCAAAAGCCCCAGATACCGCGCTTCATTAGACCCGAGATCCGACAAAGCGCCGACATCCTTAAGGCGCATAATCACTTCACCTTTTTTGACTGTCTCACCCTCTTTATACAAAAACTCTTCGACGATACCGCCTTCAAGATTCTGTATGATCTGAACCTCTCCGGCAGGAATAACCTGCCCCTCTCCTCGAGCCGTTTCATCAATATAAGCAAAGCTCGCCCAAGCAATGATGACGACAAAGAAGAAAAATGTCAGAACAAGAATAAGATGCTGACGCAAAGGCAGATCATCATCCGTCATAAAATAGCGGTCAGCATACGCCGCAGCCTTATCAGCATTGCGCTTAGCCCAATTTGCTTGAATAGCACCCCAATCCTCGTTGGAGTTCATATTCAACTCTCGAGGATCTTTGCTGGATGGTTTTGCTGGTTGTTGTTTCTCTGCCATAATCTCTAATCTCTATACTAAGCCGATTTAGGCGAATTGGAATCTGGTCTTTGTGACGCCCCTCGCGCGCCGCCCCCACTCGTAAATTCACGCGCTTGCAATCGACGGATAATGTCATCGCGAGGACCATAAGCAATCACTTGTCCACGATCCATCAAAATCAGCTTATCAACCAAATCCAGCATCGCACCTTTATGCGTAATCAGAATTGTCGTCTTCCCATGAGAAATAACTTTCAATCGCTCACGCAATTTCAATTCGGAAGTCGGATCCATCGACGCTGTTGGTTCATCCAATAACAAAACAGGAGGATCATAAAGGAGAGAGCGAGCAATCGCCACCGCCTGACGCTGACCACCGGACAAAGCCTCGCCGCGTTCGCCAACCTGAGTATCAAGACCTTTCTCGGAATCTTGCAAAAACTCCATGACCCCCGCCAACTCAGCAGAGCGCACCACAGCGCGATCCGGAGCAGTCTCGTGCCCCATCGTAATATTCTCGCGCACTGACCCATAAAACAAATTCGGACTTTGCTGAACAGCCCCGACAGAACGCCGCAAATCACCCGGATCAATTTGGCGAACATCCGTCCCATCCAGCAACACTGCCCCATTGGTCGGCTGATACAAATTCACAAGCAAGCGAGCCAATGTCGTTTTCCCTGAACCGACAGCCCCGATAATCCCGACATGATCCCCCGGATTAATCGTCAGATTCAAACCACGCACCGCAGGATGAGATTGCCCTTCATACTTGAACTCGACATCCCGAAATTCAATCTTTCCTTCAATACGAGGCAAAGAAATAAAATGCTTGCCCGCTGGCCGCTCAACAGGACGACGCATCAAATCTTCCAACTGGCGCAAAGCTTCTATACTTTGATTAAAACGCGTCATAAGTCCGGCCACTTGCGACAACGGCCCCAAAGCACGCCCAACCAAAAGCACAGAACCAACCAAAGCTCCTTGAGACAAATTGGCATCAGCAATCATATAAACCCCTGCAATCACCATGCAGATCACCGTGAATTGCTGTATAAACAAAGAAAAATTCAACGCAAAGGCAGCAACACGTTTGGATTTCACAGCAGTCTGTGACCCTTTATCCGTCAACTCCTCCCAACGACGTTGAACATGCCCTTCTGCCGCTTGTGTCTTGATCGTCTCAAGCCCCGTAATAGTTTCGAACAATAAGGCATTCTTCAAAGCACTTTCATGCATCGACTGGCGAATAATTCTTTGCATCGGCTTTTGCAAAATCCATCCGCATCCGACAACCAGAGGAATAGCCAAAAGAGGAATAATCGCAAGTGGCCCGGCAATCACCGCAATAATAATGATAAAGAACATAGAAAACGGTAAATCAATCAAAGCCGCCATCGTCGCCGACGTAAAGAAATCACGAATAGTTTCAAATTCGCGCATGTTACTGGCAAGAACACCGGCACTAGACGGACGCGCCGCCAAAGTCATCCCCAAAACCTGTTCAAACAATTTGGTAGAAATTTTCACATCAGCTTTGCGTCCCGCAATATCAAGAAAATACGAACGCATATTCTTCATAAAGAAATCAAAGCCATAGACAATGAGCGCCCCGATTGACAAAACCCACAACGTCTCGAATGCTCCATTCGGGATCACCCGATCATAAACATTCATGATGTATAACGTACTAGCCAAAGCAAAGCAGTTAATCATGATCGTTCCGAGAATAACTTCCCGATAAATCGGCATATGCTCTTTCAACGTGCCCCAAAACCAGTTTCGCGCCGTATCAATTTCAGCAGGCCCCGCCCGATCATCGACTCGCGCAACAGGCCGCGCAAAAAAACAGTAATTGGTAAAAATTCTCGCAAGCTCAGAAAGTTTTACGACCTTACGCTCATCAGGAGTTTCAGGAAATTGTAACACCAGCCGCGTTTCAGGATGAACCTCAACATTCTTTCCTTTTGATTTCTTCGGAGCATGCCCTTTCGGATAACGCACCTCCCACAAGATACAAGCCTGCTTATGCTCAAGCACGAGAATACAAGGCAAATTCGGAGCAATCGCCAAAGCTTCCAAAGTCCTCTCTGTCAATTTTGCTGTCATGTCAGCACGCTGGGCAGCTCTTTCAAATAACGAAGGGGTAATTCCGGTCGGAGGGATAGGTAACCCCGCCGTCAAAGCATTCTCGCTGGTACGGCGTCCATAATGCCCTGCCAATATTCGCAAACACTCGATCAAAGGAGAATGAACCGCCAGTCGATCAGCTTCTAGCGGCCAACTGTCAGCCGCAACCTCTTTTTCAGGAATTTGTTGATTACCTTGTAGTGGCCGCTGCGTTTGATCTTCCTGACCCGAAGAATCAGCCTGCACACCATTTGAGTCATCTGTTTTTATTTCAGAATCAGTCATAAATCATTCCAAGATTATATAGCCCCGGATCCGGGAAAATTGACGATAAAGCTCTGCACAAATAGATCTTCCCGAATGAAGAAGGCAGCCACTCAGTGCCGCCTTTCAAATCTTTTATCCGCGGCTGGTATTAGCCGGATTAACTTCCCGAGGATAAGGAATCCCCATTGTCGGCAACAACACGCCGCGCAAAGCCAACAAACGATAGACCGCAAACATTTCCAAATATCCGTTATTTATCGCATTGCTGCGGGAAACAAACCACTCGTTTTGAGAGTCAAGAACATCAAGTAACGTACGACGATCCAGATTAAATTGATCTTTGTACGCCTGAACAACCATAGCATTCGCATCAGCCTGTTGACGGAACGCCTCTGTACGTTCTCCGGCAGCAATCATGTTCGCCCAAGTCTGACGCACATCACTTTCTACAGCCCGAGCCGTTGCATTGCGATCTGTCTTAGATTGAGCATGACGATAAACATGCTCACGGATACGGGCTTCATCCCCGCCACCGCGATACAAATTCCAGTTGGCAACCAGCAACGCACTAGCTTGCTGTGTACGCCCTTCAACCCCGTCGAGATTATCCCCAACAGATGCCCCAGCCTGAAAATCGATTTGCGGATACAAAGTAGCTTTGGATTGCTCCCACTCGGCTTCTGCAACATTCACATCCGCCTCTTTGATATCCAAAGTCGGGCTATGAGTAAGAACTTGTTTAACCTCATCATCAACAGTCCCTTCCAAAACATTGCGAGGAGCAACAGGGCGGGTCAAATCAGGTTGAGGCATATCCCCTACCAAAGAACGATATTTGGCTTCAGCATTCCGCAAAGACTGACGAACCGCAGCTTCTTGAGCCACAGCAGAAGCAACACGAGCTTTTGTCTGCTCAACATCCGCCAAAGTTGAACGACCTGCTCCGGTGCTATCTTCAATTTGCCCCATAATAGAGCGGTGTTGAGTAAGGTTCTCGACAGCAATCGCTAACAATTCACGTTGGCGCAAAACATCAAGATAGGATTCAACAATATCGAGACCGACAAATTCTGCTGTCTCACGAACACGATGAGACGCAGAACGCACACGATGACGTTGACGCTCATTCTCGTAATGAGATTCCATTCCGTCAAATAACATTTGAGTCAATGTCAAAGAGGCCTGAGACCGCCACAAATCGGAATGTCCTTCAACAGCACCATCAGGATCAGAGAAAATACTTTGATACCCTGTATCAGCACGCAAATCGACAGACGGTAGATACAATGCCTTGGCTTGTTGCAACTCTTCATCCGTAGCACGGCGATTATTCTCGACTGTCTCGGTTTGAGGATTGGTCAAAACACCAACGCCAATAGCATCACGCAAAGTAATAATACGATCTACTGCACGAGGATTATAAGAACCGACTTTGGTTCCAACACTTCGAACTGCAGATGTTTCAGGACTGCTCGCTGTCAATACAGGGACAGGTGGTTTTTCAGCCTCAGGAACCGGTAAAGCATCAGCTTCAGCTCTCATTTGGTTTTCCATAGCCATGGAAGAGTCTTGTGCCACCGCAGCCTGTCCAAATCCATGAACGCCGAGTGACAAAGCACATACCATTAAAAGTTTACGATATGAAAAACCCATAATTTTCTCCTTAATTTCAAAGGGCAAAGACCCTAAGAGCGACAAGATAGTTATTCTTAACCTGATAGTATTTATGATCTTTTTTCTATTGAATTGCAAGAGACAGTGCCATTTCGGGGCGAACAAACCGCCCCGAAACAAGAACTAAATAATTAGACAGTTCCAAAACCGCTTTGATTTTGCTCATGACCGGTCAAACGGACAACGTCTTCTACGCTGACATCGCTAACCCCCTGAAGAACAACAACATCCTGAGCAATATAGTTGCCGCCAGCTCCATCAGCATCCATGCTAATAATGGTGTTTCCATTTTCAACACGAGAAGTCACAAAGTCTTGGATCGCAACACTGGTTCCGTCCAGAACATCTATCAAACCACCTAAATCGAGAATATCACCCTCATCCTTGTTAAAGTCAGAGATAACGATAGGCTGGAATCCGGAAGAACCATCTCCTCCTGAGGTCGATGTCACAACTGTCGTGCTACTGGAGCTGCTAGAACTTTCAGAAGTACTGGTGCTTCGTGTTCCATCGATAATAGTTTCATCAAAGGAATTGACCGTAACAGTGTTATTAATCGTGATAACCGTCGTAGAAGTTGGCGGGCAATAACAATCGCATGCACCATCATATAAAGTAACAGTCACAACATCAGCTTTATAAGCAATATTGTTACTTGTCGTGCATTCTTCACCGGAGAGGTTGACTTCCTCGGAAACCGCAGTCACAAGCAAAGTAAATTGACCTTCATATCCATCAGGAGCCATGATCTGCAAATCATTCAACTGATCTTCAGACAAGACCCAACGTCCGGCTCCGGCATCATAAACACCTTGATTAAGACTAAACCCGTCAGGCAAGCCTTCGATACGGATTTCCTTGATCTCTTCAGAACCGTCCAAATCAGTGACAGCAACATCGACCTGCAACGCAACAAAGGTAGAACCAACAGCAAAGACATCGTGCAAATCCAGATCCGGTTGATCGGCAACAGCATCAACAATGATATCAAACGACCCGTTAGCAATCGCGGTCAGCCCGCTATCAGGATCATAGACGCTCGAGGTCACAACCAAATTGGTCAAGTCCACATCACTATCATGAGGAGGATAAACAACAGGCCCGCCAGAAAACGATTGTCCTGCACCAAGAGTAATAGACCAAACACCGGTTGCAGAGTTATAAACACCGCCGCTGAGTGATGTATCAACAACCCATCCGGCAGCAAATCCGGAAATACTCAAGGTAATGACCTCATTTCCATTTCCACCGTTAGCAGATGTAGAAACCTGTATCTGCGCATGACCATCTTCGTAAACGCAAAGATCACAAGTCTCAACACTTGGAGGCTCAGGCGGCAAATAACGTGGAGCCACATCAATCACCAGATTAGCCGTAGCCGTATCCTGATCAGTATCACGAAGAGTATAAGTAAACACTTCTTGGCCGCCAGTTGTTCCCGGATTAACAGTATAGGTATATTCACCGTTTGAACCGATCACCAAAGCACCATATGCCCCATTGATTGAAACAGTTCCGCCAACAGGCACAGTATAAGTTGTTGTTCCAAACTTCACGAAAGCAACACCATCCGCAGTAAAATCTGCACCGATATCATCGTTCAGATCAACATCACCGGAAACAGTGCTTTGGCTTGCTGGCACTGATGCAAAATCATCAACAGCCACAGGGCCATCATCATCAATACCGATTTTGATCGTACCATTGACACTATCCCCATCCGCATCGGTTGCGGTCACACCAAAGGTAATAAACAAAGTCTCATCGTGATTGGTAGCAATACTGTGATCCAAATTATCCAACAATGTGAATTGATAAGTTCCATCAGCATTCACAGTCAGGGTAAAAACATCTTTACCTCCGGCAGTCCCGATATAGGTATTTCCAACCAGAGCAATCACAACAGGAACACCACTGGAAGACAAAACACCGCCTTGTGCATTGCCCGAAACAACAATCTCTGAAACTGGACGTGCTGTCACAACACCAGGGCCGTCTCCGTGATAATCAGGATTAACCGAACCATTCACAACAATTGGACCAAGATCAGTTTCATCAATGGCCTTTACAGAGTTAATAACGGTAGGCTCTTGATCAACACGCGCTACAGTCACCGTCAAAGTCGCAGACGCAGGGTCTCCGTCTTGATCAACAATCGTATAAGTAAATTGATCTGCACCAACCGTAGATCCGGTATAGGTATAAGACCCGTCCGCTTTAATAGTCAGCGATCCGTGATCCCCCGCAATCGTGACAGAACCAGCAGCAGGAACACCAACTGTGGTACCGCCAAAGCTGATCTCTTTCACCATGTAACCGGGCTCGTCTTCTCCAATGTCATCATTGGTGGTGACATTCCCCGAGACTGAACCGGGCGCTTGAGAGAGTGTTGCCACATCATTCACAGCCACAGGCGCATCATCATGAACAGCCACAACAACAGTGCCGTTCGCGGTATCACCATCCGCATCGGTTGCAACAAACCCGAAGTTCAATGTAATCACATCATCAGGATTGGTTGCATCCGCATGATCCAACTGACCAAACTGTTTGTAGCTATAAGACCCGTCATCATTGATGGTCAATGTGAAGATCGTGGTGGCTCCGGCCTTACCGGTATAAGTATCTCCAACCAGTGTCACAATAACCGCAACACCATTAGAAGTGAGCGCACCATTCTTCAATGAACCGCCTGACGCAAAGCTACCAGCCACAGGATTAATCGTGCCCGGGCCATCACCCAAGAAGTCATAGGTCAACGTACCGTTCACAGTCTGTGATCCGGCATTATCAACGATCGTTTCATCAACCTTGATAAACTCATTCTCAACACATGGCTGCTCGTCAATATCAGAGACAGTCACCGTCAAAGTCGCAGACGCAGGGTCTCCGTCTTGATCAACAATCGTATAAGTAAATTGATCCGCACCAACCGTAGATCCGGTATAGGTATAAGACCCGTCCGCTTTAATAGTCAGCGATCCGTGATCCCCCGCAATCGTGACAGAACCAGCAGCAGGAACACCAACCGTGTTGCCGCCAAAGCTGATCTCTTTCACCATATAACCGGGCTCGTCTTCTCCGATATCATCGTTTGAAGTAACGTTGCCGGAGACTGAACCGGGCGCTTGAGA
>JAGRKB010000057.1:29018-29580 GCA_020442425.1 Alphaproteobacteria bacterium
GTATCACCATCCGCATCGGTTGCAACAAACCCGAAGTTCAACGTAATCACATCATCAGGATTGGTCGCATCCGCATGATCCAACTGACCAAACTGTTTGTAGCTATAAGACCCGTCATCATTGATGGTCAATGTGAAGATCGTGGTGGCTCCGGCCTTACCGGTATAGGTATCTCCGGCCAATGTCACCACAACTGCTACACCATTAGAAGTCAAAGCACCATTCTTCAATGAACCGCCTGACGCAAAGCTTCCCGCAACAGGATTAATCGTCCCCGGGCCATCCCCAAAGAAGTCATAGGTCAAAGTCCCGTTCACAGTCTGTGATCCGGCATTATCAACGATCGTTTCATCAACAGTAAGAAACTCGTTCTCAACACATGGCTGCTCGTCAATATCAGAGACAGTCACCGTCAAAGTCGCAGACGCAGGGTCTCCGTCCTGATCAACAATCGTGTAGGTAAATTGATCCGCACCAACGCTTGATCCGGTATAAGTATAAGACCCGTCCGCTTTAATCGTCAAAGAGCCATGAGCTCCCGCAATCGTGACAGAACCAGCAG
>JAGRKB010000006.1 GCA_020442425.1 Alphaproteobacteria bacterium
GAACAAAAAACATCACACAGAGGCCTCAGAGAAAAACAGAGATCACAAAATCACCGCGTCTCTCTGAGAACTCAGTGAAATCTCTGTGAACTCTGCGTGAGAAAAATTAAACCGTCATTGCGAGGAGCGTCAGCAACGACTCAATCCTGATATATTGAATATCCCGCGCCTGTCAGGTACTCGCGATAACAGGTAGAGGTTTAAAAATGTTCTTTTCACGCGAAGTTTTGAAAGAAAAACCTCCCCTGCTCTTATGAAATAGAACGTAAGACCGGATAATGCTATGATCGACGATAAATAACAACGAATCACAAAACTACAGAGTTCACATGCCCTTGTCCGCCCGCGCAATCGCCTATATTTTTGCCGTCATTTTTATCGAGGGCTATATTGTCCTTTCAACAGAACTTTTGGCAATCAGGACACTCGTGCCCTATGTCGGGAACGGAACAGACACAATCTCGATTATTATTGCTGCCGTTTTGCTCCCTTTAGCAGCAGGATATTTCAGCGGAGGAAAATTCCGCCCGTCCCTCAAAGGAGCGCCGTGGAACAAAACAATCCGCAGAAAACTCTCACAAAACATATTGGTAGCAACTGCAATCATTCTGGCAGGTTTATCTTTTCTCCCCAGCATTATAATTATCGAGAGCATCATAAAAACAGTCTCAACCGACCGTTTGGTTGTAACTTCATTATTTTCTGCTGTATTTCTGGTTATCCCTGTTTATCTTCTAGGCCAAACCACACCACTACTCAGCAATTTCTTCAGTAAAGAAAAACTCTCCGAAGTTACAGGAAAAATCTTGTTCATATCGACACTGGGATCTTTTGTCGGAGCGACCTTCACGACTTTATTTCTCATGGCAACCATTGGCGTTCACAACACAGTTTTAGTCAATATTGTATTGGCCTCCCTTCTCTACTTGAGCCTTAACTTTAAATTCGATCAACAAAAAACGCTGGTCGGAGCCGGTGTTTTAATTATCACGGCCATCGGCATGAATTCAGGTAGTTTGATTGAAAGATTGGGCATAGTCGAAAACAACACCTATAACCTGATCGCCATAAAGACATTCCCGCAAAGCGATGACTTTAAACACGAAACAAAAACCTTAATTCTGAACAACACGATATCTTCGGGAATAGACACAGAAGGAAAGCCGTTCGAATACATCCAATATGTTGATGATCACTTTATTAAAACCGTTCCGGAAAGCAAAAAGCCGATTGAAATTCTGGTAATAGGAGCAGGAGCTTTTACCGTAGGATTAGATGATCTAACCAACAACTATGACTTCATAGACATAGATGCAAGCCTGAAACCGATTGCAGAAAAATACATTCTGGAATCCCCCCTTCCCGAAAACAAAAAGTTCGAAGCCACACCGGCACGCGGATTTCTCTCAAGCTCAGATAAAAAATACGATCTTATTTTGATTGATGTGTATTTTGGGCTTTACAACGTCCCAGAACATTTGGTTACACAAGATTTTCTTGAACAAGTGAGAAGCGCTCTGAAACCAGGCGGAATAATAACCGCCAACTTTATTGTCGATTCTATGATGAGAGATAAATTCTCTGCAAATCTGGATGAAACATTCCGCTCGGTCTTTCCGAACACCCGCGCACAAATAGTCAGCGAAGATTTAAAACCGTGGACAGAAGAGTCAAATCCGGAGTTCACCAACAAAGTCAACATGATTTATTTCTCATCAAACCCGACAGAAGATGATTTTCATCGGCAGATATACACTGATGATCTGAATGCATCATACAAAGACCGTCCAAGATCTTTACGCTAACCCGTAACAAAACACCCTCTCGTCATTGCGACCCCGGACTTGATCCGGGGGAAGCAATCCAGATAGTGGCTTAAAAACTCTCTATTCACGCGAAGTCCAGAAGAACCGAAGAAAAAACGCCCCCCACCTGCCCCCCCTTGTCTGATACGGGCTCCTTCGCGTAACACTTAAAAAAAGCCCTTCCGGCTCCGCTCAGAAGGGCATTTATCATCATTACGCGCGAAATGGAAAAGCCCCTATATTTTCCACTTTCCTAGAATCTGCTGCAATGCTAGACAATAGAGATGGATAAAGCCCCTCTTTTACAAGTCAACGACCTCAGCGTTCGCTTTAAAACTCCAAACGGATACTTCGACGCCGTCCATCCGGTAAGCTTCGAAATCCCCAAGGCAGGGTCATTAGCACTGGTCGGGGAATCGGGGTCTGGGAAATCCGTCACCGCACTTTCAATTTTACAATTGCTCCCCTACCCTTTAGCCTCTCACCCGAGCGGATCAATTCAATTCGAAGGGCAAGAACTAATAGGAATGGAGCTTAAAAAACTTCGGGAAATTCGCGGTGATAAAATAGGCATGATTTTCCAAGAACCGATGAGTTCTCTTAATCCGCTCCATACAATCTACCGTCAAATCGCAGAAGTCATAGAACTACACTATCCCAAGAGCAATAAAGCAGATATCGAGCAAAGAGTTTTGGAACTGCTTGAACTTGTCGGACTACCAAAACTAAAAGACCGCTTAAAATCATATCCGCATGAACTCTCTGGCGGACAACGCCAAAGGATCATGATTGCAATGGCGCTGGCAAACACACCTGATCTACTGATTGCAGACGAACCGACGACAGCGCTAGACGTCACGATTCAAGCCCAAATTCTGGAACTGCTACAGGATTTACAAAAACGCCTTGATATGGCGCTTCTTTTAATCTCCCATGACCTCAAAGTGGTTGAGAAGATGTGTGATGATGTTTGTGTCATGAAGCAAGGTCATGTCGTCGAACACAAAAAACGAGCGGATCTGTTCGCCACGCCGCAGCACGACTACACAAAACTTTTGCTGGCGGCTCAACCGAGAAAACTGGAAACATCTGCCAATGAAAATGAACCGCTTATTCTAAAAGCAGACAACATCAATGTCCGTTTTCCGGTTAAGAAAAATTTCTTCGGAAAAACCACAGACTTTGTTCATGCCGTTAATGACATTTCGCTCGACCTGCGCCAGAAACACACATTGGGCATTGTCGGAGAATCAGGATCGGGGAAAACGACATTAGGACTGGCTCTTTTGCGCCTGATAAATTCAACCGGCACAATTGCGTTCAAAGGCAAAGACATCACGCGTGCCGACATGCACCCTCTCCGCTCCAGAATGCAAATTGTCTTCCAAGACCCTTACGGCTCCTTGTCACCGCGAATGAGCATTGGAGAAATCATCGGCGAAGGCCTTGGAATTCATAAGCCAGACCTTACCAAAACAGAACGGGAAGACTGCATCATTTCAGCCCTTGAAAATGTAAGGCTCGATCCGGAAACCCGTCACCGCTACCCGCACGAATTCTCCGGTGGACAACGGCAAAGAATATCCATTGCCCGCGCTTTGGTTCTAAAGCCAAAACTGATTATTCTCGATGAACCAACCTCGGCCCTTGATGTCTCGGTTCAAGCACAAATCGTTGAACTTCTGCAGGATTTGCAAAACGAACACAACCTATCCTATATGTTCATCAGCCATGATCTAAAAGTCGTCCGCGCAATGTCCCATGAAATTCTGGTCATGAAAGACGGAAAAATGGTTGAATACGGCAAAGCTGCACAAATTTTTGATAATCCACAACAAGACTACACTCAAAAACTCATGGAAGCCGCACTCAATCTCCGCACGCGCAAGACGGGAACTCACGGATAAATTAAGGACGGCTGGAACCAGTGAATAGGCCCATCAGAAAGAACTTTCTGAAGAACGCCAAGCAAAGCCACATGAACAACATAAATTTCTAAAGTATAGCGTCCAAAAAACTGGAGACTACGCACCACCGCCAATGGCAAAGCCTGTGTTAATGCAGGATATTCATGCGCTTGAAAACGATAGAGCACATACCCGATCACAGAATACCCAACCCCCAAGATAGCCATCCACAAAGCAGAGAAATTAAACAAAATCCCTTGCCCAATTGTACAAAACACAATTGTTAGTAAGAAGAACATTTTCTCGGACACAGAACCTAAATTGGTTTCTCCGCGATGACGGGCAAGATACCCGAAAAGAGCCATCAAAACAGCAAAGCTGGAATACTCAAAAACAAAGTAAAGAGGGAACGCAACAATAACAGAGATCAAAAGCGTATAATAAACAAACTCTGCCCCACGGAATGTAAATCGCGCCATCCGGTCAATTCCAAGACGAAGCAAGATAACAGTCCCGAGAATATTAATTGGCAACAAAAAAGTTCCCATGACAAAATTGGACAAAACCAGAAACAGACACCCCGCCATCAAAGGCTTGGTAATCTCGCGCGTATTGGCAAACCCGATCAGAAACATCCAACACGGAAAACTCATTCGCCCGATCAAGCGCAGAACAGCAATATCAGGATAAAAATAATACCCGACATGATCCACGATCATCGTAAGAACAGCAAAAAACTTCAAAAAATCATAGCTGGTAATATACGGAGAATGACGCATCACCGATCCCCCGGCCCTTGAAGAAAGAGAATCTGGAAGGGTCGAATCGGTCATATTTTCTCCAGCCTCTAATCAGAGGGATAAAATCTTGAATGAAAAAACAGCGAATCATACCATAAGAATCCGTTACCGTCATTCCGACAGTTTTTAGTGACTCAATTTTTATCATTGCAAAAAACATACAAAGAAAAAACATAATCCATCCCCACCCGCAACCCCGTGCTTGACACAAGGTCTTTTCCCACCGCTTCTATCAGCCCTTCGTTCCTTCGCGTACCCCTCGCTCGTCATTGCGAGAAGCTCCAGCCACAACGCAATCCAATAATATCCTAGATCGCCACGTGACTGTCCCTCACACAACCTATTCCCCTGTCATCCCCGCGCAGGCGGGGATCCGGTCTTATTAATTTTCTTTAATGAACAAAAAACATCACACAGAGGCCACAGAGAAAGCGCAGAGGTCTCAGAGGCACTAAAATCTCTGTTGTACTCTGTGACTTCTCTGTGATCTCTGCGTGAGGGGGGAAGGTCAGGATGAGGGTGAATAATGAATTTTCGTCAGGAAATTCTAAGAATATGAACCGATTGAATCACTCCACATCCCCGAACCTCCAAACCCTTCGTGTTCTTAGTGACTTAGTGGTAAAAACCTGAATACCCTTGCGCCCTTTGCGAACCCTTCGCGCCTTCGCGTGAACTTAAAGACACATGAACGACAAGCGCCTCGTACCCCCCCTAAAGGAAATTCTGCGGATCAATATCCACCTGCACACGGATATTGGACGGCACTTTAATCCCGCCGATCCACTGCGCAATCATTTTTTGAATATCCAGATTTTTATCGGCCTGCACCAGAATGCGCTGCCTGTACTTCCCGCGAATACGGTACATTTGAGCCTGCGCAGGCCCCAACACCCGCACACCGTCTGCACGCGGCGCACTTCGCCCGATAGCCAATGCCAAATCGCGCGTCACATCTTCTTTAGGCCCTGAAATAATAATCGCAGCCAACCGCGAGAACGGCGGCATATGCGCCCGCACCCGCTCATTGGCCTCAGCTTCTAAGAATCCGTCACGATCATCTTCTGCCAACATTTGCATCACGCGCTGTTCGGCATTATAAGTCTGAAGAAACACTTCCCCCGGCAACT
This sequence comes from Alphaproteobacteria bacterium, assembly GCA_020442425.1. Taxonomy (GTDB): domain Bacteria; phylum Pseudomonadota; class Alphaproteobacteria; order Micavibrionales; family Micavibrionaceae; genus UBA1573. Next base: position 5,643 of record JAGRKB010000006.1, read on the forward strand.
CTTCACGCCCTGCACGTCCTGCAACCTGATGAAGAAGCTGGAAACTGCGCTCCGTTGCGCGCAAATCCCCGCCCGACAGTCCTAAATCCGCGTCAATAATCCCGACACAGGTCATCAACGGAAAATGGTGCCCCTTGGCGATCACTTGCGTTCCGATCACAATATCGACCCGACCTTCACGAATATCCGCCAAAGCATTTGATAACTTATCATGCGTATCAAGAACATCACTTGCCATGATAAGCGCGCGCGCCTCGGGGAAATATTCTTTGACCTCGTCGGCAATCCGCTCAACCCCGGGCCCACACGCCACCATCGACTCCTGATCTCCGCAAGACGGACAGCTTTCGGGCTGCTTCATCGAATATCCGCAATGGTGACAATGCAGATGATGTGTGCGCCGATGCTCCACCAACCACGCCGTACATTTCGGACATTCAATCCTGTGACCGCACGTCCGACATAACGTCAGCGGCGCAAATCCGCGCCGATTAAGGAACAACAACACTTGCTGCTTCTTAGCTAAGGTTTCCTCAATCTTGTCTTTGAGGACAGGCGAAATAAAATGCTGCCGCTCGGGCTTGTCTTTGCGCAAATCCAGAACATGAATCTCAGGCTTTTGCGCGCCCCCGAACCGATCAGGCAAAACCAGATGCGTGTACCGCCCGTCATGAACATTTTGAATACTTTCCAGTGACGGCGTCGCCGATGCCAACACCACAGGAATTTTTGAAAGACTTCCTCGCACCACCGCCATATCCCGCGCATGGTAAATCAGAATTTCTTCCTGTTTATAAGCCCCGTCATGTTCTTCATCGACAACCAACAACCCCAAATCCGCATAAGGGAGAAACAACGCCGAGCGCGCGCCCACAACAACCTTTGTCTGCCCCAGCGCCACCGCGCGCCAAGTCGCCCGACGCTGCGCAGGAGTCATCGACGAATGCCACAGCGCAGGCGTACAGCCAAAGCGTTTTTGAAACCGCGTAATAAAAGAATTCGAGAGCGCAATCTCGGGCATTAAAATCAAAGCCTGCTTGCCTTGATTGATAATCTCTGCAATCGCTTCAAAATAAACTTCTGTTTTCCCTGCTCCCGTCACACCATCGAGCAAAAATGTCTGCGCTTTATTGGCACGCACTGCCCCAAGAATTTGATCCGCCGCCGCCTGCTGCCCTTTGGATAGCTGCGGTACATCAAAATTCGGATTGGGTTTTGCACAAGGCGCCTTGGCAAACAAATCAATCGCCTCCAAAACACGGTGCTTTACCAAAGTCTTGATAACGGAACTCGACACATCTGCAGCTTTGGAAATCTCGGACAGGCGGCGCGGCAATCCGTCTTGAGACACAGCCACCACGCGTTTTTGAGCTTCATTGAGATCAATCTTGCCATCACCCAAAACATAACCCGTCATCGGCTGCGGAACATCCAAAGCCTGAGGCACAGACAACGCCATTTTAAGAACCGCCCCCTTGGGCGCAAGATTATACCGCGCGACCCAATCGATGAACTGGCGCATCACAGGCTCCATCGGCGGCACATCGTACTTTTCCAGAATATTTTTAACCCGCGCGGCCAAAACCTCCGATTGATCGGACACCGCCCAGACCACTCCATGCACGGCGCGTGGCCCCAAAGGCACCAAAACATAGTCACCAACCTCCACCGCCATCCCTTCAGGAATGGCGTAATCATAGGCCTTATCGACCGGAGACGTGACCAAAACCGAGCAAAACGGCATGGAAAATCCTGACCTTGATTTTATGGGTTAACATAGGCATAGTGCCCCTTCAACAGACCATACAAAAGAACACTTAAAAAGAAAACGAAAGAAAGCACTATGAAATTCTTTGTCGATACCGCTGATATTAACGAAATTAAAGAACTGGCCTCAACAGGCTTGCTGGATGGAGTAACCACCAACCCGTCCCTGATTTTGAAATCAGGCAAAGATTTTATACCGCTCATCGAAGAAATTTGCGCCGTTGTTGACGGCCCTGTCAGCGCCGAAGTCGCCTCGACCGATTACGAAACCATGTGGAAAGAAGCCGACAAGCTGCGCCAAATCGCAGACCATGTCGCGGTAAAAGTTCCACTCACCCCTGACGGGTTGAAAGTCTGTAAACGCCTCTCTGACGAAGGAACCATGGTCAACGTGACTTTGTGCTTCTCCGCAGCTCAGGCAATTTTGGCAGCCAAAGCAGGTGCCGCATTTATTTCTCCGTTTGTCGGACGCCTCGATGACGTAGGCGCAGACGGCCTGACACTGATCCAAGATATCGTCGGCATCTATGATAACTACCCGAACTTCCAAACCGAAGTCTTGGTGGCCTCCGTTCGCAACCCGATGCACATTGTTGAAAGTGCAAAAATCGGAGCCGATGTTGTGACCTGCCCTGCAAACGTGATTAAACAGCTTTATAATCACCCGCTGACCGATAAAGGCTTGGCGGCATTCGTAGAAGACTGGAAAAAAACCGGCCAATCTATTCTTTAAATTTACTGTCACTCCGCGACACGGATGATCTCCTGTCATCCCCACTAACACAAACCACCTCCCCGTCATCCCCGCTTTAGGCGGGGATCCGGATCATGTCTTGTTCACTCAAAATTCGCCAAAGCGACAGAAGCATAAAACAAACTAAATTCTCTCCATTCAGGGGGAGGATAGCCGAAATGGAGAGGCAGCTCTATCTCTTAACTGGGCGCCATGCTTTAGTGCCAGTCTCTCCCATTCTTTGGCAACTTGTTCTTGACGTTCATAAAGCTTTCTACAATCACCACCCAATGTATCAGAAATTAGCTCATCATACAGCCCACTACAAGATTCCATAGCGCGCATAGCACCTAAAAAATCGCCTTTGACTTCACAGAGTTCGCTTATTTTTCTATATAACCCCGTATTCTCCACACGCTGCACAGCCTCCCAATAATTCTTCAATGCTTTGTCAACATCCCCATATTCAAGGGCGCGATCACCTGTGGCGACATGCACTATCTGCCACTTTTTATTAGCAGATACCAAAGGGCTATCCCCCATATAAACCTCGGACGGAGAAAAACCAGGATCGGCTAGAGCTTCCTCCCACTGGGCAGGCGTTTCGAATGATTTAAGTCCATCGGAGCGAGGGGTTTCCATGTGTTGTTCATATAAACAACTAGATAAACATCGATATGTTTCACTCAAACTCATAATAGACAGCCTTTCTTGTGAATTTCTAAATATCCTATACAAAAAAAAATAATATGTCAAACAACTTCTCTTATCATCCTGATCGAATCCAAAGCAAAACTCTTCTAAAAACCGTCATCCCCGCTTTAGGCGGGGATCTGGATCATATCTCGTTCACTCAAAAGTCGCAAAGCCCCCGCAAAGACAGTAAAGCAATCCAGACATTCTAATGGATCGCCGCGCGCCTTTCCGTCGCTCGCGATGACAACAAAAGGAACCAAACCCTTCGCGCCTTCGCGCCTTCGCGTGAACGACACAACCATTCCTGTCATCCTGAGCGAAGCCGAAGGATCCCCCTTTTCTCTACCTCGTCATTCCCCGATTTATTCGGGGAATCCATAAAAGTAAAAAAACGCCCTCCTCACGAAAGAGAAGGGCGTTAAGAATTCAAATATCCTTAAATTTTTAAATCACAACCCGGTGTGTTTTCAACAACCCTTAGCTCTCCCGAAGAGCTTGGCTTAACCTTCTTTCCTGCGCAAGAATAGTACACACCACCATTCTGAATAACCAAGAGCTTCGCAGCATCATTAAATTGGGAATATGCTTCTAAATTTCTATCATGCTCCAGTTCAGCTTTTACGAAAAGTGTTGAAAGTGCGGCAAGCATACCAATACTTACAATCGCAGCTCTCGTGCTTTCAGATAATTCACCAAATCTTTCACTAATTGTCTTCGTCGTCATAAAAATCTCCTTGTTTAAATTCTGCGCAAACCTACACCATTAAATATATTATGTCAACAAATTTAAAAAACAGAAGCGCTGAGAAAAATGCCCCCCCTCCTGTCACCCTGAGCGAAGCCGAAGGATCTCCCTAAAAAACAAAACCCCGCCAATCGCGGGGTTTTTTGTAACAATTCTTGGTCGATCATTTTTTACCGAAATTGAATCTCGCATCCTTTGGTATCAAGGGTGCTTGCAAATTCGTGAACAGAGATAACACGCCGATCACGGACAACAGAAACCTCTTTTCCGTCACAAATCATTTGAGCATTCCCACTCGCGATTTGCTGCAACTGTGTAAAAGGGGAAGCATCACGAAAAGCACTTGCAAACAAATTGGCATTATTGTCTACCTCAGCCTGTCTCATAGTTGAACGTGCCGCAGCATCCTGAATAAGCGGCGCAGCCGCAATAGCCAAAGCCACTGAAAGAACAATTTCAGGAAGCGGCCCGATAGTATTTGAATTTTCTTTAGACATAACGCACCTCATTTGAAATCAATAACTATAATAAAATAACATATATGTCAAATACATTAGAATCATGTCAAAGCATCCCCCTTTATCCTCACACCTTCGTCATTCCCCGATTTATTCGGGGAATCCATGTCTCTCTATTTGTTCACGCAAAGAACGCAAAGAAACCGCAAAGCACTCAAAGTTTTCTTGCCTCACTCTTTATTCATTCCCTCTTAAGGGGAAAAATCAGGATGAGGGTGAATAATGAATTTTCGTCAGAAAATTCTAAGAATATGAACCGATTGAATCACTCCACATCCCCGAACCTCCAAACCCTTCGTGTTCTTAGTGACTTAGTGGTAAAAACCTGAATACCCTTGCGTCCTTTGCGAAACCTTTGCGCCTTCGCGTGAACGACACAACCATTCCTGTCATCCTGAGCGAAGCCGAAGGATCCCCCTTTTCTCTACCTCGTCATTCCCCGATTTATTCGGGGAATCCACACTCCCTAGATCACCCGAACAAGTCGGGTGATGACGAACCTACAAACATCTCCGTTCCTCCATGTTAAAAACCTTGACTTATTAGGAATAATATCCTATAAAAGGGTATGACCAAAGACACCGAAACAAAACACCCGACCGCCCCGCAATCCATCCCGATCTCAAGCCTGCCTTGCCCGTTCCCTGAAATCGAACTCCCTTTGGAATTCACATCCCAAGATGTCCAGCGCGAAATGTTCGCCCAAATGAGCAAACTCAACTCGGTCTTTCATACGCTTATCAGCCAGATCGACCCAAATGAAGACATTGCCTCGTCTCCCGAAAAATTCCTGATTGCCCTCAGGTCTCAGGAACAATATCTGAAAACCGTGCATGTCCTACAAAACCTGCACATGGTGGCAACGGCCCCACTTCCTCGGGAGTATTTCAATGCCCCGCTGGACGAGTGAATCTCGCGCCCTTCATGCGGTGGCGATGAAACTCTGGCAACCGTGGAAAAAATCCACGGGGCCAAAGACTCCCGAAGGTAAAAGAATATCCTCACAAAACGCTGTCAAACACGGCATGTACACGCGCGAATGGCAAAATTTGCGCCGCGCTCTTTATACCCAACGCCTCTATGTCCGCTGGGTCGAACGCAACGTGGCCCAAATATCAAAGACCATTCGCCTAAAACAGCGCGCGCATAAAATCGAACTATACAAACGAGACTGCCAAAACCGACAGCAAAAAAGGACAAAACCCTCTGCCCTTGGTCATAAATCATGCTACACTGATCCTTTAACAAGACCTGATTGAAAAGATTCGCGCATTTCTTATGACTGAAACACCAAAACCCGCCCAAACAGACCTCACAGCCTCCGATATCATCGATTGGCTGAAATCCCATCCGGATTTTTTCCAAAAACATCCCGAAATGGTCGAGCTGCTAAACCCGCCCAAACAAAAGAGCGGCAAAAACGTGGCGGATTTCCAGTCCTATTTGATCGAACGCCTGAAGGAAGACAAAACCGAAGCGGTAAAAACCGCGCGCGAGATTGTCGAAACCGCACGCCACAACATGAACAACCAGACCCGTATCCATACGGCAGTTTTGCGCCTATTAGAAGCTCCGAACTTTGAACATTTTATCGAAAGCCTCACATCAGATTTAACCGCGCTTCTAGACGTGGACATCACAACCCTTGTTGTCGAAAGTGACGGAGACAAAATCCCGCAAATCGCAACCAACGGCATCCGCATAGTGCCCGAAGGCACATTAGGCAACTGGATGGACAAAAAATCGATTATGCACCAATCCGACATTGGTGGCGTTGAGGCCATATACGGCGCGGGCGCATCCCTCGTGCGTTCCCAAGTTTTAATCCGTATCAATATCGGGCATCATGCCCCACCTGCCATTTTGGCATTCGGCTCTCGCGACCCGCAACAATTTCAAGAAGGACAAGGCACCGAGCAAATCTCTTTCCTCGCCCAAGTCATCGAAAGACTGTTCAAATCATGGCTCAGCGAAATAGAATAACCTCCTGTCATCCTGAGTCTCTTCTCGTCATTGCGACCCCGGACTTAATCCGGGGGAAGCAATCTAACAACACCCCTCTTTGGATCACCATGCGCCTTTCCGTCGCTCGCGATGACAACCAAAAGAACCAAACCCTTAGTGTCCTTAGTGTCCTTAGTGTGCTTCGTGGTAAAAAAACAAAACCCGCCATTCCCCGATTTATTCGGGGAATCCACACAATGCTAGATCACCCGAACAAGTCGGGTGATGACAGACCAATAAATACCGCCCTTCCTGTCATCCTGAGCGAAGCCGAAGGATCTCCCTTGATGCAAACACCTTCGTCCCTTCGCGTGAACGAAAAATATGCACCCGTCATACAAGGATTCCCAAAATGAAACCCGATAAACTAGACAACCTCTTGGCACTAGCCACCAAGCCCGACCTGTCCGATCAAATCGGCAAATGGATGACATGGCTCAAGGTCGAGAAAAATGTCTCCCCCCATACCCTGCGCGCCTATATCAACGACGTGACGCAATTTCTGGAATTCTTGCACGATCATTTTGATGAAGCCGTCGGCATCAACACATTATCAAATGTTCGCCTCGCCGATTTTCGTTCATGGCTCTCGCGTAAAAGTATGGATGGTCTTGCCGCATCTTCACGTGCGCGCTCACTCTCCGGTGTTAAAAATTTTCTGAAATGGCTTGATAAAACAGGTGTCATGCATAACGCCCATATCGGCAACGTGCGCTCTCCGAAATTACCGCACAAACTCCCGAAGCCTCTGGAGCTCCCGCAAGCCTTTCGTTTGCTCGACATTTCCTCTCCCTTAATTCCCTCCCCCTTGACGGGGGAGGGAATTAAGGGTGGGGGTGATGCGCGTGGGGGTGATGCGCGTGGGGCTAAAGAAAAAGGACACTGGACTCACATCCGCAACACCGCTCTTTTTACACTGCTTTATGCCTGTGGCCTGCGTATCAGTGAAGCCCTTAACCTCAACATTTCGGATTTACCGCGTGACGGTTTTTTAATTGTGATGGGGAAAGGCCGCAAAGAGCGTCAGGTCCCCGTGCTACCGATTGTTGAAAAAACCATGAGCCTCTATCGCTCGTCCTGCCCCTTTGCTGAAACGCCGGATCGTCCTGTCTTTGTCGGAGAACGCGGCGGGCGTCTTAATCAAGGGGTTGCCCAAAAAGCGATACGTGATTTGCGCGGGCTGATGAATTTACCTGAAACGGCAACACCGCACGCACTGCGCCATTCCTTTGCGACACACTTGCTTGAAAACGGAGCAAATTTACGTGAGATTCAAGAGTTACTGGGACACGCATCCTTGTCAACAACACAACGCTATACGGAGGTCAATGCAGAAGAGCTGATCCGCATTTATAAGGCTGCTCACCCGCGATCGAGCACATAATAAAAGACGCGAACGTTTCCATTGGAAACACACAACGCAGATTTGCCTTCGCAGGCAGCACAGTTGGTCGCATCAATAGGGTCAGCGCCAGTGTCAAACATCGCGTCCATATCCCCGGTCTCGGATGGAATCGTCTCGCTGCCGGTCAGTTTAAAATTAATACGCTGGCAAATCTTCTCAGGCACACGGATCAAGGACATGATGACCTCATCTCCGGCGCCGCCAACTCCGTCAATCGTATTGCGGACGAAGAACCAGTCGGTAGCCGTAACCTCAGACGGGTCATCAAGCGTCGACCAAGGCTTTTGATAGGTGACATGCCCCCCCAGCGGATGAAAAATCTTGAAATCATGGGGCGCAGTGCCATAACCGGCATCAGATGGGATGGTAAACACGATGGAGTCCGGATCACGTTCATCCGAGAGCTTCATCTGCTGAAAGCCATTAGCTGTTGCCGACATAAAATCCATGATCGAGTTCATGTCCAGCTCGGCTTTCTCCCGACCAACACCGGAAGACGTGCCATCGCTAACCCGCAACCCTTCTGACACGGCATAAGCCAAGGCTCCAAACAGAACCACTCCGATCAGGATGAGTATAAGAGCGCTTCCGCTTTGACGTGTTTCTGACATGGGTTTTCCCATCCCTATCATATCTCAATCATATGTGAAGCGGACGTCCCAAGACCGCCAACGCAGCCTCTTTGACAACCTCTTCCAGTGTCGGGTGAGCATGGCAGGTACGCGCGATATCTTCGCTACTACCACCGAACTCCATAACAGCCGTGACTTCTGCAATCAACGTACCGGCCTCAGGCCCTATAATGTGGCAACCCAGCACGCGGTCGGTTTTGGCACAAGCCAAAATCTTGACAAACCCGTCAGTGCAGTTCATCGCACGCGCCCGACCATTGGCCATAAACGGAAATTTCCCGATCTTATAGTCAACGCCAGCTCCTTTAAGCTGCTCTTCAGTTTGCCCCACACTCGCCACTTCCGGCCAAGTGTAGACCACACCCGGTATGAGATTGTAATCAATGTGTCCCGTTTGACCTGCCAAAATCTCTGCCAACACGACACCTTCGTCTTCAGCCTTATGCGCCAACATCGGCCCTGCAATCACGTCGCCAATGGCATAAATGCCAGCAACATTTGACTGAAAATGCGCATCAGTTTTAACGCGACCGCGCTCGTCGCGCTCCACGCCAACCTCATCAAGCCCCAGCCCGTCTGTATAGGCCTTGCGCCCCACAGCCACTAAAACGATATCGGCTTTAAGTGTTTCCTTGGCTCCACCCGCAGCAGGCTCGACCTCAAGCGTCACACCTTTCTTATCAGCAACAGCAGAAGCCACCTTGGTAGAAAGTTTGAAGGTCATACCTTGCTTGGTCAGGATTTTCAGCATCTCTTTAGACAACTCGCCATCCATCGTCGGCAATATCTTGTCCATATACTCAATGACAGTAACGTCAGCGCCCAATCGGCCCCAAACAGCGCCAAGCTCAAGTCCGATCACACCGCCACCGATGACAACCATTTTCTTAGGCACTTCAGTCAATTCCAAAGCACCAGTCGAAGACACAATCCGTGTCTCATCCAGCGTGATCCCAGGTGGTACAGCAACGTCCGAGCCCGTAGCTATAACAATATTCTTGGCTTGATACATTGCCCCACCAACATCGACTTGTCCGGCGGCCACAATCTTCCCCGCCCCTTTCAACCAATCGACCTTGTTCTTCTTAAATAGAAATTCAATACCCTTGGTGTTGGAATCGATAACACCTGTCTTGTGGGCCATCATGCCCTTGAGATCGAGCTTCACGCCTGAAACCTTAATCCCCATTTTGTCCAGACCATCTTTGGCTTCATGATATTTCTCAGAGGCAGATAACAACGCCTTGGAAGGGATACAACCGACATTCAGACATGTTCCGCCAAGCGTTCCGCGTTTTTCAACACACGCAACCTTCATCCCTAACTGGGCCGCACGAATTGCACAGACATAACCGCCTGGCCCCGCTCCGATTACAATAAGATCATAAGAATTGCTATCGCTCATAAAAAGCCTCTAAATGTAACTAAATTGAATAAAAATTTCTGATAAAAACCCTTGGCTGCAAAAGTGCCCCCTGCCCTAGCATCATACCTGTGTTCAGGAATTCTGCAACCAGCCAACCACACCTGCCGCTCTTTATTTATAACTTTTTCAGGGGAAAAACCTCAAGTGCGTCAATTTTATCAGTGATACCAAACAAATTCTAAGATATAGATCACTCAATACCTTAAGTCAGAATACTGAGGCAAAAAAATACACTTTCTTATTGACATAAGCTGAGCGTTTTTTTATAAGACCAAAACGGAGACTAACTAAATGGCGTACGATCCTTCTCACGAAGAAGCACTTCAAAACATTAGCAGGCTTCACAACCGAGATTTCGGACATATTTACACCATTGCAGACGACCCTCAGGGGCTTCCACTAGAATTCGAATGCAAACTAAAACACACTCCCATGGGGAAAATATTAGGCCCAATAAACGCGGCCAATAAAGGCGCTCAAGACTGCATGGCCTTGCTAAGGTGTCTTGATACGGAATTAAGTACTTACCTCGATGAGCAAACTGCACCCAATAAATATATACTTACTAGCGCAGGTCTTGACTCCGTAGCAATCTCACAAAACACCCCGACTCCGCAACCAACTGCGGAGTTTCGTTTAAGAAATATGCAGCTACGCGTACGATTCCCGATTTTTGTGAGCGGGAGAGGAACTGAGACCTCCCCAATTGTTCCTCCAAATCAATATGATGCAAACATGAAAGATCACCTGTCCTCCATGCAATCCGGAGAACATCGCATTGAATTGGAAACAGCAATTCACGATCCGTCAACATGTTTACAAAGCTTAAAAGGAATTGCAAAAGGGGCATTCCCCACCCCATTCAAACATCTTAAAGATAATGACCTACGTGTAACGTGCTTTAACATGACAGCTCGCACTAGCTTTTTCTTAGTCATACAAATTCCAAAGACCGAGCATTACGCCTTAATTCACGGCTCCTACGACTCTAGTCGCGCCCTTCCCAACCAACCCGTTGCATTTGCAGACCTAACGTCCAGAAATGAAATGGAATTAGAAGTGAAAGCCTTGATGGGTAATCATCCATCTCTTTCTGATCCCATCAGACAAGCAGAGCTTATAAATCAACTCTTTGACACAATCTACGCAACAGCAAAACACCACAACTTTTCTCAATCTACGCACAGCAAGCTAGAAGAAGCTGAAGCAGCCGTTGCCAAATTTATTAGAGAGCGCACAGAATACCCCACTGCAAAAAAACAAGACCCCATACTTAAACAATTTTTATCCCAAAGGTTTAATAGTGCAAACAATACACAACCTGCTCATGGTCTAGGAGAATATGCTTTTGCTCTCATGCAAGACATTAGGATATCCCAAATTTTTGACCCCTTGCTAGGTCGCAACGCCTATGACACACCAATTGTACGAAGAGCAACAGGCTTACCTAATTCTGACGAATTGCTACCTAAAAGACTACTTGTGCCTGAAACTCTGCGTCTAATAGCTGTATAATGACTTCGCCATTATTTACCTGCATAGGAAACGCCTGTACGGATATTATCACGTCTGCAAACGACGCATTTCTTGAAAAATACAATATCAAAAAATCCTTCTGCACCCATCTGGAAACAGAAGACCATCTGAAAGAAATCAAAAGCGCATTGAATTTTTACGAGCTGATCTCAGGAGGAGCAGCAGCGAACACGGCACATACGTTAAGCGCCCTAGATGCCACAGTAAATTTTTTAGCCAAAATCACTAATGACCGTGAAGGGCTCTCTTTTCTTCAGAATACAAAAGATGCAGGTATTTCATCAGCAATGCACGTTGAAAAAAATACACAATTATGCTCCCCTCAAGTCTTATGTTTTATCACTCCTGACGGTGACCGAACTTTCGCCAGTTACAATGGTGTTGCAACAGAGTTCAGCCACGAACACATCCCACAAGACGTAATTGAAAAAACAGACATTCTCTATCTTGATGGATACACTCTTTGCTCTCCGGCAATTCCTGATGCCTATTTAAAAGCCACAAAACTCATCCATAAAAACGGCGGCCTAACATGCATGAATGTCGGAGACCGCAGCCTGATTGATATGCATGAAACGACAATCCGTACACTACTTGCTGCCAGTGACGGATTTATCTGCAACCTTGCAGAAGCCCAAGCCCTCTACGGCGACGAAAAATCTGCAGAAGAAATTGCCCCTATCCTAGCCAAAACATTCACTTTTGGAGCCGTCACAGACGGCGCAAACGGAGCCTATCTCTACCACAAAGGAAACATCCATTTCCAACCTGCCGAAGATATTTCACATCTTGGTCAAATAGACAGCATTGGCGCAGGAGATCATTTCTCAGCCGCCATTCTCTACGGCATAGCCTATAACTGGTCCCTCAGAAACATCGGGAAACTCGCCAACCTTTGCGCCCTGGATTGCCTCTCCCATCCCGGAGGCCGCCCAAGAGGAGGGAAAGGATCGTTAAAGCATCTCGTAGAAGAAGCACAAACCTGATAGACTGCACAAATGAAAACCAAAGCTCTTACATCGATGCAGTCCGCAGTGGATATTGTTCTCTCAAGCCCCCACCCCGACAATAAAGTTGCAGCAAGTCTTTTTAACGAGACAACAACACTGTCTCAAACCAACTTCTGGCCACAAATCATTCTGGATAAATTGGGAACGGCAATCCGCATCGGCGACAGCAGTGGAACCGTCCACGCCGAAGTCAATTGCCTGCTCCACTTCCCCGAGAAAACGCAAGGCGCAGAAATCGCCATCACCGACCCTTGCTGCCCCAATTGCGCAAAAAATATTTCTGAATCCGGCATTAAAACCGTCTATATCGACCATAAAGGCTTTCAAAAAGATTTCGCAGCCCGCAGAGGCGAAGAATTCAAAAATATGTCACTCAACATTCTTGCCCACGCGGGCATATCAATTTACGAGATAAACCGCAAAGAACAATCCGTCTCCGTGATTCATGAACCGGAAAAAGATTATGTCCCCGCAGAAGACAATCCGATTGAAATCCTTCCGCGCCTCGATCTAACAATCCCGACCAAGGATGATCTAAAAAAACTTATCCAATCCGTGACCGTAAAACATCCATTCTGGGGATGTGCTCTCGCAGTGAATGACGACGGAAAAATATTTTCTCTGATAGCCTCAACCCATACAGCCATAGGATTTTTGGAGGAAGACTTTACCAATCAACAAAAAACCGAAATTCATCCATACCCGCAAAATCCTGAGAAAAAATATAACTACCACCTAACCCCTCTCAACCGTTTGCTTTTCGGAGCCACACGCCATAATCTTCATCTGATTGACGGAATGGTCTGGACTTCCCTCATCCCCAATGCCAGAGAATTGGTAAACTTCGTAGGGGCAGGATTTTCAAAACTGAACATCGGAGAAAAGAAACCCTACGCAAAGGAATCTGCATTAGAAGGTCTCCTTACGCTGGAAAATTCCGGAATAATAGAAGTAACAACTTTGTAGAAATCAGAACATTCCCTGATGATGACGAGAAATCATATCAGTAATATCATCTTCAGAGTAATCAAAAGCCCGAGCAATTTCTTCAACCAAAATTTCCCGAAGCAACACTCCTAAATCTTCGCCCGTCTCACACCACAAATCAAGAATCGGACGGCGATAGACAACAAGACGATCTTCACTATTGGCGATCTTTTTCTCAACACCCGGAGAAATTTCTCGCCCTGAATGATAAAGAGCCAACAACTCATAAGGAGAATTCAACTCCATATCCTGCTCAGTCGCATCATCGGGAAACTCTTCCATGACCAAAACTGTGTCTTCACATTTGTCAATCAACTCATCAGGAAGCGTATCCAAAACTTGACGCGCCATAATTCCCAGATCATCCGCACTCGGAGGAACTGAAAAATTCATTACAATTTCATGCTTAGATGAAGCTCTCGCAGTCATCGTCAAACACCTTACTCTCGTGAATCATTGATTGATTCCAAGAATAACAAAAAAATCGATAGAAGGACAAGAGGGTAAAATAACCTAGGAAAAATAACGGGCTTAAACGTCCAGCTTTTCAGCGGGGGGCATCTCATCAAGACGAGACAAAATATCATCAAGATACGGCATTGCATTCTGAGTGCCTTCTTTCAGGCAAGTCAAACTTCCCGCAACGCTGGCAAGACGCATAGCCTCAGGCAAGGTTTTTCCTTCATGAATAGCCGCTGCGAACGTACCGCAATACGCATCGCCTGCTCCGGTAATATCGACAACTTCGGACTGATCAAGTGGCATAATCGGAACGGTCCACCCTTCCCCATTCTTGGTAACGGCAACAGACCCCTTCATACCCAAAGTCACGATAACAGTCATCTGCCCTTTAATCGCCAAAGCCTGCGCCAACTTGATCGCATTATTTCCCGTCGGCAGATTAAGTTTTTCAGCAATCTGTTGAGCCTCGATACTATTCACAATCAAATAATCCAAATGTCCCAGAGCTTTACCGGGGATCATAATAGCCGGAGCCAAATTCAAAATCGTCGTCAATCCTTGGGCTTTGGCGCGCGTCAACAACGTCACAGTCTGATCGACTGGCAATTCCATCTGCATCAAAAGCACATTCTGCTTGATAAGAATTTCGTCAGGAACTTGCTCATGTGTTGTCTCAACATTAGCCCCTGACATAACAATAATCTGGTTTTCACCCGACTTTTCCTTTGCAACCATAGCGCAGCCCGTCGGCAGAGTATCGGAATATGCAACCCCGGACACCATCACCCCGTTAGATTTCAAACTCTCTCGCAAAGTCTTGCCGTAATTATCGGTCCCGACACGCCCAATCAAAGCAACTTTCGAGCCAAAGCGGGCCGCAGCCAAAGCTTGATTCCCGCCCTTTCCTCCTGACATCAACTGATAATCAGAGGACAAAACAGTTTCCCCTGCAACCGGCAACCGATCCAGAGAAATCATAAAATCCATATTCAAGGAGCCAAAAACGATAATCATACCTAAGAGTAGCATATAGCTCTTAAAAATATACAAAAATGACGCACGTCATAATTTTTTTACAACTTATATTTGGCATCAAGAATAAAACCTCCTATAAATCGTTAATCAATCGATAAATGAGGTGCATGATATGGATTACCGAAAGTTTTTCGAAAACAGAATTTCCGACCTCAAACAAGAAGGTCGATATCGCGTCTTTGCAAATTTGGAACGCTTGGTCGGAGAATTTCCTGAAGCCCTTTATCACGCCCCCGACGGATCGAGCCGCAAGGTAACAGTGTGGTGCAACAACGATTATCTGGGAATGGGCCAACACCCGAAAGTTCTGACCGCTATGCACGACGCAATCAATCGCTCAGGAGCAGGCGCTGGCGGCACACGTAACATCTCTGGCACAACAAAATATGTTGTTGATCTTGAAGACTCCCTTGCTGATTTACACAACAAGGAATCTGCCCTTGTCTTCCCGTCAGGATACACCGCCAATGAAGGCGCTCTCTCGACCATCATCAAATTACTACCCGAGTGTCAGGTCTTCTCTGACGAATTAAACCACGCCTCGATGATCCACGGCATCCGCGAAAGCAAAGGCAAAAAGCATATCTATCGCCACAATGACCTCGGACATCTCGAAGATTTGTTAAAATCCGCTCCTGTCAACTGCCCGAAACTGATCGCTTTTGAATCGGTCTATTCAATGGAAGGCGATATAGCCCCCATAGAACAAATCTGTGATCTCACTGACAAGTACGGCGCCATGACTTACCTTGACGAAGTCCACGCAGTCGGCGTTTACGGCCCCAGAGGCGGCGGCGTTGCAGACGAACGCGGCCTAATGGATCGCATCGATATTATTGAGGGAACCTTCGGCAAAGCCTACGGACTGATGGGAGGATTTTTCACGGCAAACGCCTCTATCGTTGACGCTGTGCGCTCTTACTCAGGCAATTTCATCTTCACCACAGCCCTGCCCCCCGCCCTATGCGCTGGTGCGACAGCAAGCATCGAGCATTTAAAAACATCTCAAGTTGAACGCATGCAAATCCAAAAAAATGTAGCCCTTTTAAAATCAAAACTGGATGACGCAGGATTGAATTACATGAAAGGCGAAAGCCACATCACACCCCTCATAGTCGGAGATTCCGTGTGCTGCAAAGCAATCACTGATTGGTTGATGGACGCTCATAACATCTACGTTCAGCCAATCAATTATCCGACCGTTCCACGCGGAACAGAACGCATGCGCTTAACAGCAACAGCCGTCCACCAGGAACATCACATTGAAAAATTAGTCAGTGTTTTAAAATCACTTTGGGATGAAAACCATGGCTTTATTCACAACATGCGAGTAGCTTAAAATTCTTTTAAGCAGCGCGCACAGGCCTTGAAATATACTCTTTCAACCAATCAAGACGGGATAAAGTTTTATCCAGTGCTGCCATAGTTCTTGTTAAATCGGAACTGGAATCCTGTGACCAAACAGTTAGAACATAAAAATACCCAAGACCAATGGCTGCAACATTCATCGGGCCAAACAAACCACGCGTCTCTATTCCACTTACAGAAACATATCGCGACAAAGAACAAAAATACAAATTAAGATCTCGTCTCTTGGAAGAATAAGTCCAACCATAAGACTTTAAAAACGACAAGTGCGCCGCCCGATGCTCTGTCATCGCATCAAACCGCTCCATCAGGACATCAAATAATAAATCCCTTTTGGAAGAAGACGCATCCACTTGATAAGAGTCTAAAACACGACCATCCATATCAGAGACTATTGCTTTCACCATATCCTGTTTGGACGCAAAACAATCCTCAACATCTTGAATAGTCATCCGCGCCTTCTCTGCAATCTGCCCATAACTAACAGACTGCCACGGATAAGAAGCCGCCAGTTCCAACACGGCATCCAGAATAACTTTCCGCGTGTCAGAACCACCAGAAACTCTTGCTTTGTCTTTTTTCTTTCCCATGCTAAACACATAGTCACAAAATCATTTTTTTTCAACGCTATAAAACAAACAGGCTGCAGAATGAGCAAAACATACGGAGTAACAGGCATCGGTAACGCAATCGTCGATATCTTGGCGCAAACCACTGACGATTTTATCGCCTCCCAAGCACAGTATGGCATGCAAAGAGGCTCCATGGCCCTAATTGATGAACAACGCGCCAAAGACCTTTATAAATTGATGACGAACACAACAGAGATGTCCGGAGGATCCGCAGGAAACACTTTGGCAGCCTACGCCTCGTTTGGTGGCAAAGGAGCGTTTGTCGGCAAAATTGCAAACGACCATTTCGGAGAAGTCTTTGCTCGTGACACAAAAGATATCGGTGTCTATTTCGACACGCCGCCCCTTCTGGATGGCCCCGCTTCCGCCCAATGCCTGATCCTGGTAACGCCAGACGCGCAACGCACTATGAACACATTCCTTGGAGCTTCCGTAAAACTGACGGAAGCCGACATCAACGAAGACCTGATCGCCAACTCCGAAATCACCTATCTGGAAGGCTACCTGTTTGATGACCCGCAGGCCAAAGCCGCGTTCGTCAAAGCCGCAGAATTAGTCAAAAAACATAACGGAAAATTAGCCCTAACACTTTCAGACTCTTTCTGCGTTGTCCGCCACCGCGACGACTTCAAACGCCTTGTGGACAATCATGTGGATATCCTGTTTGCAAATGAAGAAGAAATTCGGGAACTCACCCAAATTGGCGATACAGATCAAGCCCATAAATCCATCGCAGAAAACTGCTCGATCAGCATCGTCACCTTGGGGAAAAGTGGATCGTCCATTATCTCAGGCTCCGACCACATCAAAGTTCAATCTATTGCCCCAACACAGCTTGTTGACACAACAGGAGCCGGAGACTCTTACGCCGCAGGATTCCTCTATGGCCTAACAGAGAAAAAGCTCCTCGCAGAATGCGGGAGGCTCGGTTCTCTAGCGGCATCAGAAGTAATCTCACATATGGGCCCTCGCCCGATCACACCTCTGAAATCTCTCCTGTAAAAGAAAGGGTGACCTATTCATCAAGAATAGGCACACCGGCTTTGAACTTGGAGGTTTTTACAGATAAAGAAGACTTTACAGAAGATACATTTGGGCTTTCCAAAAGATAATTGGTCAGAAAGTCCTGATAATCATCCCAGTCACGCGCAACAATCTTCAACAAAAAGTCATTATCGCCTGTCATAACGTAAGCTTCACGCACCATAGGCCATTTTTCCAATTGGCCTTCAAAACGGCGCAATTCGCCTTCACCGACAGAATTCAGCTTAATTGACGTAAAGACAGTAACCGGATAGCCCAAAGCAGCATGGTTCACTTGTGCATGATAAGACAAAATCAGACCGGATTCTTCAAGATTACGGACACGACGCAAACACGGCGGAGCCGAAATTCCGGCACGCTTAGCCAAATCGACATTGGTCATACGACCGTCAACTTGCAAATCACTTAAAATACGTTGATCAATTTTGTCTAATTTAACAACACGGGACTGACGAGTGGTCGGACGATTTAACACAGGCATTTCCTCTAAATTTTTCATTTTTTCTACTTTCCTTATCCTAGGCGCGTGTTTATATACTTTATTTTCAAAAAAATGAAACATTTTTACAACGTCTCAAATTGCCACAGCCCCAAATGGATAGTATCAAAAACATACCTATGGTAGAGAAACCTTCAAGAAAACCCACTCTTTGGATCGTCACAGAAGGGCTGGCGGGAACGGAAAATCAATGCCTAGGCATTGCCCAATTCCTTGATGCAAAAGCGAAATTATTGAGAATCACTCTTAAACAACCATGGGCTGCACTCTCCCCATGGCTTGGGTTAGAGTGCACTGCGACATTTAGCCCAAAAATTTTTCCGCCCTGGCCCGATATTCTCCTCGCATCGGGCCGAAAAAGCATCGCAGTAAGCCGATATGTCAAAAAAATGAGCGGGGGAAAAACATTTACGGTTCAAATTCAAGACCCAAGAACGAATCCAAATCAGTTCGATTTGGTGGCCCTCCCCAGCCATGACCCGACACGAGGAGAAAACGTACTGGTTACAAAAGCAACCCCTAATAAAGTCAGCGCGACTATTTTAGAAACCGCAAAAACACAATTCGCGCCGCTATTTGGAAACCTCCCCGCCCCACGCATCGCAATCCTCATTGGAGGAAGCACAAAAAATCACACAATTTCGGAACAAGACGTAACGAAACTAATCAACCAACTGCAATCCATCTCCAAACAGGGCAACTTGATGATAACAACATCACGCCGCACAGGAGAAGAAAACACACAACGGATCAAAAACGCCCTATCAGGAGAGAACATATATTTCTGGGATGGTCTATCAGAAAACCCTTATATGGGGATGCTCGCTTGGGCAGATTACATCGTCGCCACAAACGACAGCACATCCATGCTATCTGAAGCAGCAACAACCGGAAAACCAGTATACAACCTTTCTCTTGTACCCCTTTCCGGACGGCAAAACAAACTTCTCGACAATCTGAAATCCTTCGGAGCCGTCAGGGACTGGAGCAGAAATCTGGAAAGCTGGAGCTATGACAGACTAAACGATGCAGAATTGGTCGCCCAAACCATCAAAGAAAAAAGTGGTCTTTTTTAATTTTGGACTTTACCAATCCACAAACAGCCATTAAATCAATACTATCATGACAAAAGAACATATCTCGACGAAAGTCCTCATTATCGGGTCCGGCCCGGCTGGTTATACAGCCGCCATTTACGCAGCACGTGCCAATCTGGAGCCGGTTTTGGTGACAGGCATGGAGCAAGGCGGACAACTCACCATCACAACCGATGTTGAAAACTACCCCGGCTTTGCCGAAGCCGTACAAGGCCCATGGCTCATGGAACAAATGTACGAACAAGCCAAACATGTCGGAACAAAAATGATCACCGATATGATCAGCGAAGTAAACTTCGAAAGCCGCCCCTTCACAGCCAAAGGTCAATCAGGAAAAACCTACGAAGCTGAAACGGTAATTATCTGTACCGGAGCAAAAGCCCGTTGGCTTGGCATCGATACCGAACAAAAATTCCGTGGCTTTGGCGTATCAGCTTGCGCGACTTGCGATGGATTTTTCTATCGCGGCAAAGAAGTAGCTGTTATCGGAGGAGGAAACTCAGCCGTAGAAGAAGCTCTCTTCCTCGCCCAATTCGCAAGCAAAGTAACACTCATTCACCGCCGCGACTCTCTTCGTGCCGAGAAAATCGCGCAAGATCGTCTTTTCGAAAATCCGAAAATAAACGTAATCTGGAACGCAACAGTTGAAGAGTATCTAGGCAACCCTCCGGGATCATCCGAAGGTGAAATCGGTGTAACCGGACTAAAACTTAAAGACACTCAAAACGGAAACATCTCCGACTTCAAAGTAGACGGTGTCTTCGTAGCCATCGGTCACGACCCAGCAACCGAACTCTTCAAAGGCAAAATCGATATGGACAAGGAAGGATATATCCTGACCGCGTCAGACTCGACAGCCACCTCTATTGAAGGCGTCTTTGCAGCAGGCGATGTCAAAGATAAAATCTACCGTCAGGCTGTGACCGCTGCAGGCATGGGCTGCATGGCTGCGCTCGAAGCCGATCGATATCTGGCATCCCGCAATCATGCCGTCAAAGACGCAGCGGAATAAAAAACCAAATCCGCACTTATCCGCAGGGAGGACGCAATGGATTGGGATAAACTCAGAATTTTTCACATGGTTGCCAAAGCAGGAAGCTTCACTCATGCAGGCGCAACTCTGAACCTGTCACAATCTGCGGTCTCAAGACACATCTCTTCTTTCGAAGAAGATTTAGGTATCACACTCTTTCACCGCCATGCCAGAGGCCTTATTCTTACAGAACAAGGCGAGTTACTTTTTAATACAACGTCAGAGATTTTTGCCAAAATGGTAATGATTGAAGGACAACTGAGCGACGCCAGAGACTCCGCAGATGGCCCTCTCACATTAACCATGGCTGAATTTTTGGCTTCTTCTTGGCTTTCAGAATTACTGCCCACCTTCACAAAATCAAATCCTGAAATAGAACTGAGCCTTTTATTGGATGACCGAATATTCAATTTGGGAATGCGCGAAGCTGATGCGGCCATCCGTCTGCACAAGCCCGAACAATCTGATCTCATTCAACGGTCATTGGGAAAAATGTCCCTCTCGATCTGCGCAAGCAAATCCTACCTAAAAACAAACGGCACTCCAAAATCTTTGAAAGAACTCAAAGATCACAGCCTGATTGCCTACCCGGATCAAACGCTGGTTCCGTTCAAAAACCCGAATTGGCTCTTGGAAAAAGCAGGCATTGATACCGATAAACACGAAAAACTAATCAAAATTAATTCCATTTCAACCATCTACGGCGCCGTCAAAGGCGGCAGCGGTATAGCAACCCTGCCAACATTTATGGCCAAGAAATGCCAAGATATCGAGATAATTCTTCCTGATGTTAAAACAGAATCAATAGAAATGTACTTCGTTTATCCGGAAGAGCGGCGTCACTCCAAGAGAATATCCGTGTTCCGCGACTTCATCATCAGTCAACTGGAAAAATCCCCTCTTGATATAACCCATTGATTTGTAAGAAAAAATGCAAAAATAAACAACTTCAGATTTAGATATGCATTTTTAGCAGCCCAGACATTCTAACATAGCGTTGGTATAATTTCGCAAAGCATCATATAAGAGCGCCCAGAACCACTTTGGTTCTTTACGTCTCTCTAGACGTAAAACCTCCCTGTTCAACTCGCCGGGCATGAGCCCGGTTTTTTTTTGCCCAAAATTTGGCTAGGATGGTCTGACCAACGAATCAAACCTCAAAAGTCATCCCACACCCATGCCAAGCTCTAGTCCTCAAAAAAAGAAACCGGTCATTGCCCTATTCAACTACGGCGGAGGCATGCGCGGACTTCTCCCCGCCCATTTCATGCAAAAAATTGAGGAGACAACAGGCCTACATATGTCCGATATGGTGGACGTATTTATGGGTCCTTCCACAGGATCAATTCTAAACGCCGCGCTGAATATCCCGAACCCTCACGATCCGACAAAACCAAAATTTAAAGCACGCCACATGGTTAGATTTTATGAGCGCGAAGGAATTCATATTTTCCCGAGAGACTCCTTTCGATCATTTCGGAGCATGATCCATGATTTTAACAATCGTACAATGCGCATCGAGCAGCTCGGAAATCTTTTGAAACACGGACATTACGAGCACGCAAGCTTGGGACGTTCTCTACGCGCACTCTATGGACGTCACAAATTATCAGACTCGCTTAAAAGCCTCATAATCCCTGTCTACAACATCGAAGGGGAAGCGCTCCGCCCGACACAAGAACAAGGGGAAACACCCAACTCCCCAGTCCATAGTGTAAACACATTCCTCAATGAAGGAGGACACGCTCTCTGGCTCAAAAACATGAAATTTGAAGGGGCTCAACACACTCTCCCCCCTCAACAAGTCGACATTTTTGACGCAGTCATGGCCAGCACAGCAGCCCCGACATATTTTCCCTGCTATTCCTTTGATATGCACGACGCAGAAAACAGTAAAAAACAATCCATAGCGGGTATAGACGGCAGCATCTTTGACAATCCCTGCATCAGCTATATGGGGGCACTCCGCCGTCACATTCCGGCAGACCGTGACCTCATCATCATTGTACTAGGCACAGGATATTTTAATCGCTCTTACAAGAAAGAAGATTGGAACCGATTCGGCTCACTAGGCGTTGTAGACCCCAGCAATGACATGCCGCTGATTAACATCTTCTTCTATGCTTCAGAAACAGCCCTTCTTGATTCGTTCCGTCACGAAGTAGGAGATAATCTCTATGTCTTCAACAAATCTCTGGTATCCGGCCCCTACATGCGAGACTACCCCAACACAGATATAGACGATGCTTCTCCGGAAAACCTTAGAAGACTAAAGAATTTCTTTGAAATAACATTGGAAGAGAACAGAAAATCCTTCAATGAAATCTGCGAAATCCTTGTAAAAAATTATGATGAATCTCGAAAAAGCGTGAAGTCTAGCGAAAAAGAGAGTAAAACAACAAGCATAGGCGACAAAATAAAAAGCAAATTATTGGGCAAATAAGCAGCCAAGAAAGCGCTGCAGCACAACCCGAATTTGACTAAAGAAGATGAAAGGCGTAGCCTTTACAACATGACAGGGAGTCATACAAAAGAAAAACCAATACATTACATCGCAACCCTTCCGGGTGGCGGAGTAACGGTTTTGCAAACTCTGGCAAAAATATTACTGCTGGAAAAACTAACCGGAATAGATTTTCTAAAGCTATATTCCGGAGGCGTTATTGCCGACTCAGGCTCCCTATACTCCTTAGCTTTACTGGAATGTATGGACGCCCAAAAAGCGCTAGAAACATTTATCGAACTTGCGCCTGACGCCTTTCCGAAAACCAGCTTCTTTGCCCACCAGACAATTCGAACACGATCCCGATTCACACCGACAATCTTGCACGACAGACTTGATGAGCTTTTGGGTGACAGAACGCTTGAAAGTTTACAGCACGGATTTAGCGCGGGCGTTATAAACATCGAAAAAGACCGGTCATCACGTATAGCCGAACGCATTATGGTTGTCCCCAACCTCGAAACAGGAGAAAAACATTACCCCGAAGGATCATCGGGAAATATTCGCCTAAAAGATGTTATTAAAGCAGGCTCCTCCGTTCCGAATGTTAACCCCCCGGTTACAATCGAGGGAAAAAAAGGAAAACATCTCGACCCGACCATTGACCAGAACCCGGCCCTCTATGGTATAGAACTACAACGAGAAAACCCTCTCGCTGCCCTTGGAATGGTTTCCTTCGGAAGCTACACCCCATCAAGCGAAAAATTTAGCGATTTATTCAATGAACTCTCCGCTAGAAATTTTCTGGACTGGATCAGAGGCATGATCCGCCAGACCTACAAAAAGGCGGAAGAACACGAACTTATCGAAAAATTACTAGGGGTCAAAGTTCTCGATCTTTGCACAGAGATTTCCAAAGATAATAAGGACCACCCTCGCTTCAACCCGATTGATTCCACCTCTAAACAATTAAGCCGACTATGCAATTCAGCTCTAAATGATATTGAAAACAGACGGGAAGAATATCTGGCACACGCCAACGCTCTCTTGAAAAGTTATAGAATACGCCACAACTTGCCCGAACAAGAAGAACTCAGCAATGCAGATTTTAATGCGGCACTCTCAAAATCTCGTGAAATATGCGAAAAAGCTATAAGCTCCGAAAAAGAAAGAACAGCAGAACACCAAGCGCAAATTGATGCTCATGCATCAGAAATACAAGCCTCACCAAAGAAAACTTTAGCGAACAGTTTCTTCGCTGCAGCCGGAAGACTTGCAAGCGTTGGTGGTGCAGCAATTGTTCAAGCAGCCTTTACTGTTGTCGCTCTAAAAGCTACACCTGCATTTTCGGCAGCAAAAAAGGCGGAAGAAATGCCTCCCCCGCCTATTCTAAAAACTCAACATATAGGAAACCGCGAGGTAGCCTAAGCCGCCGCCGTCGCCTGACCTGTCAGAGCCGCACATGCTTTTTGAATGCGTGTGCAAGCCTCGGTCAAAGCCTCGGTTGATGTAGCATAAGAAATCCGAAAATACGGAGACAACCCAAACGCCTCACCATGTACAGCTGCAACACCTGCCGCTTCGAGCAGATACGTTACAAAATCCTCATCGGTTTTGATCGGCTTGCCTTCAGGCGTGGTTTTACCGATGCACCCCGCACAAGACGGATACACATAGAACGCCCCTTCAGGTGTCTTACAGGAAATTCCTTCCGCAGCATTGAGCATCTCAACAACCATATCGCGACGCGCTTTGTAAGTCGCGCACCAGTCTTTGAGGAAAGATTGATCTCCGTTCAACGCTGCAACAGTCGCAGCTTGTGAAATAGAACACGGGTTAGATGTACTTTGAGATTGAATCTTGGCAATCGCCTTGATGATCTCTTTAGGGCCTGCCGCATATCCGATCCGCCATCCCGTCATCGCATAAGCCTTGGATGCCCCGTTACATGTCAACACGCGGTCAAACAATTTCGGCTCAACTTGCGCAGGCGTACAGAATTTAAATCCGTCATAAACCAAATGCTCATAAATATCATCAGACATGATGTAAACATGCGGATACTTCACCAAAACATCCGTCAACGCCTTCATCTCATCGAATGAATAAGCCGCCCCCGTCGGGTTGGATGGAGAGTTCAAAATCAGCCATTTGGTTTTAGGCGTAATTGCAGCTTCCAACTGAGCAGCCGTCAATTTGAAGTTATTTTCTTCACTACATTCAACAATAACAGGAGTACCTTCCGCCAACAACGTCATATCAGGATAAGACACCCAATAAGGCGCAGGAATAATCACTTCATCCCCTTCATTCACGGTCGCCATCAATGCATTATAGAGAACTTGCTTACCGCCAGACCCGACCGTAATTTGATCGCGTGAATATTCCAGACCGCTATCGCGTTTGAACTTGGCAATAATCGCATCCTTCAAAGCAGGTGTCCCATCAACAGCCGTATATTTCGTCTGACCTTTTAGCGCCGCTTGATGCGCAGCCTCAATCACGAAATCAGGCGTATTAAAATCCGGCTCACCAGCCCCCAATCCAATCACATCCTTGCCCGCAGCTTTCAGCTCGGCAGCACGCGTGGTCACAGCAATAGTTGGAGATGGCTTAATCCGTCCCAAGCGGGATGCAATCAAAGACGACATAATATATTCCTTTCATCAAGTGAGGTCGCTTGAATTTAGAAAAAAAACGCCAAAATCGCAAGATATAAACGAATATCTAAAAGGCATCCGCCCTTATAAAAGGCTTAATCTCCCCGAGATCAATTGATAGATCTGGATTAAAATCCACCTCCAACTGATCAAACCAGCGCTTCATAGGCCGAAGAGACGGATGCGCTAAATCCCGAAGAATATGACGGGATAAAATAGGCATCAAATCCATCAACCGTGTAATATCACTACATACAGCAAGCTTAATAGCTTGTCCTATCACCCGAAAATGAAACTGCGCCGACAAAACAGGATACCACGCCAAAAACGACTCCCGCTCTTGATCGTTCAAAGTCGATACAAACATCTCTAAACAAGATTGTTTGATTTCTTCTGGAACCATACGCCTGGCATCTTCCAACAAATTCACAAGATCGTAAGGCGCAGGTCCGCGCATTCCCCCTTGAAAATCAATCATGCCAACCTGACGAAACCCGATACGGTCGGGCAAATATAACAAATTTCCCGGATGAAAATCCCCATGCTGAAACCGCTGAACTACAGGAGGCAGCTCTCGCTCAATCTGATTCCATACTCCCAAATATTCAGCCACCAAATCATCTGGGTTTTTACGTTTCAAAACTGAAGGTATATACCAATCTACAACACGTTGCCGCCCCTTGTGAATATGAGAATCCTCATAACGAATAATATCAAAAGGAATATAAGCAGCGTTCTTGTAAAGATGCATCAAACATTGTGTCGCAAGACGATACGCATCAGCCTGCCGCACCCCATTCATCTCAGAGATTAATTTGATAAAATCATAATCCCCAAAATCTTCAATCAGCATCAAACCTTGAGCCAAATCTTTGGCATATATTTCAGGAACAGAGGCTTCAAGTTTCCCTAAAAAACGTCCGATCTCGACAAAATCTATCAGCTTATGCCCAGCCACCGCTTTTGCGTCATTATCAGGAACAGAATGAACCAGAATAGCACTGCGTGATCCTTTGCGTATCCGAAAATACTGACGTTGCGACCAATCCTCGCCAATAGGCTCAGCCGTCGCCCCACTCCATCCGGATTGCTTCAAAAATTCAGCCCGCTCATAAACCGACAAAGGCACGGCTCGATCCTATCTAGATTTTCTTCTTGGAAGTTTTGCTTTTATTCGCCATTAAGTGCAACGCATTCACATGTTGCTGAGACGCCTGCTTTTTCCCCAAACGCGGAGCGGCATCCTCCATTCCAAATTTCGGAACATTCTGCCCGCCAAGAGCCTTCAAAAGATCAATACCAAAACCTTGGGCATCATCCGTATCAGAAGCCTTAGCTCCCCCCTCATTACCTTTGCGAACAACCGGCTTTTCAGGAAGATCTTCATAAGCCCCTTCTTTACGGGCCTGCTCTTGAATAGCAATCCGCCCGACAGCATGCGCCACAATCCCCGTCAAATGTGTTTTGGACAAAGCTTTCAACAGCTCGAAATCCTCCATCGCGCGTAAAGCGATGATTTTTTGTGCTTTATTTTGATTCCCCTTGGCTTTTTCCAAAGCCTCAAGAATACAGGTCTGCATATATGATTGGGCCATAAACGACTCCCCCTAACAAGAATATGGTAACACGTACCCCTGACAGATCAAACGATAAAATAACCCTCAAACAGCCCTTCCCCAAAAACCTGTACTTTTGCTATACTAAAAATATGAAAAAGAAAGTACAGGCGCTCAAATGAAAAAGCTAATAAGGATACTCACGTTAATAATGCTAGCCACCACAACCGTATCGGCCTGGGCAAAACCACCCGAAGAAGTCCGTACCGCAAAATACGAGCGCGTCAAAGCCTATGTCATCGACAACAGCCCAAAGACCTTCACAATTGATGTCTATAGCTTTGCCAATATCATGGTCGATCAAGAAGCTCCTGCATTTGCCGTCTATATTTCAACATCCCCGCCAAAATCCTGCGCTGATTTTACATCCAAAAATCTCGCCTACACCAGACCCGAGAAATATCATCGTCAGTTTGACCTGACCAAACATCAGGATATTCAAGATGCTCTAGAAAAATACCGCTGCGTCGTGATTAAAAATATCCCGCAGGAATAACCTCGCCCTGTCATCCTGAGGGCAACGCCCGAAGGATCTCCCTTTAAACCAAAGAGAGATTCTTCGCATTCGCTCAGAATGACAAGAATAGAAATAGTTAAGCCACCCCCGCCAAATCAGACGCCAAAGCCCGCGCACCTTTCACGCGATCCTTCAATGTGTCCCACGACCTCATAACTGATAGCTTCTGATCGGGACGAATTTTAACCGTCCCCGGTTTGGATTGAAGCCACGAGAACAACTTTTCAGGGTTCGGCGGCTGATCTTTGTAAAACCGTACCACAGCGCCTTTAGGCCCTGCATCGAGCTGCATCACGCCAGCACGTTTGCAATACATCTTGATCCGCACAATTTCGAGCAGGTTATTCACCTCGTCAGGTAAATCCCCAAAACGGTCAATCATCTCGGCGGCAAATCCGTCAATATCCTCATCATTGGTGAGATCACCCAAACGACGATAAAGACTCATGCGCGTACTTAAATCCTCGACATATTTTTCAGGAATAAGAACAGACATTCCCAAATTCAATGTCGGGCTCCATTCACCCGCGTCTTCCAAAGGCTTATCCGCCCCTGCCCGCGCAACGGCCACCGCGTCCTCTAACATTTGTTGATAAAGCTCAATCCCGACCTCACGAATATGGCCTGACTGCGCGTCGCCCAACAAATTCCCTGCCCCGCGAATATCCAAGTCATGCGAGGCGAGTTGGAACCCTGCCCCCAAACTATCGAGCGTTTCAAAAATCTCGAGCCGCTTCGTCGCATCTTCCGTCAAAATCTGATTGGCAGGATAGGTCAAATACGCATAAGCACGAACCTTGGACCGCCCGACGCGCCCCCTGATTTGATACAGCTGCGAAAGCCCGAACATATCCGCGCGGTGAACAATCATCGTATTGGCTGAGGGAATATCCAACCCTGACTCGATAATATTGGTCGCAAGCAACACGCCATATTGCCCGTCATAAAAGGCATTCATACGGTCTTCAAGTTCAGTCGGCGTCATCTGCCCATGAGCCGCGATAACTTTGACTTCAGGTACAAGTTCTTTAAGCAAGATTTCCAAATCTTCCATATCCGCAATGCGCGGACACACATAAAAACTCTGTCCGCCGCGATAATGCTCGCGCAAGATTGCCTCGCGGATGACCATCCCGTCAAACGGCATCACAAAAGTCCGAATGGCCAAGCGGTCAACCGGCGGCGTCGCAATCAAACTCATATCCCGCACACCGCTTAACGCCAATTGCAATGTCCTCGGGATAGGCGTCGCCGAAAGGGTGAGCATATGCACAGAGTTTTTCATCTCCTTGAGACGCTCTTTCTGCTTCACACCAAAGCGTTGCTCTTCATCAACAATCACCAAACCGAGATTGGAGAATTTAATATCCTTGGACAACAGCGCGTGTGTACCGATCACGACGCGTACAGACCCGTCAAAAAGCCCGTCTTTAACTGCCTTGGCTTCCTGCGCCCGAACAAGACGCGAAAGCTGCTCAACCCTCAATCCCATTTCGGCAAAACGCGCGCGGAAATTGGCGTAATGCTGACGCGCGAGAAGCGTCGTCGGCGCAATCACCGCCACTTGAGCCCCAGACATCGCAGCCACATAAGCAGCCCGCAAAGCCACTTCGGTCTTCCCGAACCCAACATCCCCGCACACGAGACGATCCATCGGCTGCCCCGATTTCATATCCGCAAGAGCATCTTCAATCGCCCGCAATTGATCGTCTGTCTCCTGATACGGGAAGCGCGATACAAATTCATTATAATGCCCGTGGTCGATATCCAGAACTTCGGCATGTTGCAACAAGCGATTGGCAGCAATTTTCAAAAGCCCTTCGGCCATCACCATCAAATCTTTTTTGACCTTAGCTTTACGCGCTTGCCATCCCGCACCGCCAAGTTTATCCAGCTCCGTACCGTCCGAATTTCCAAAGCGCGATAACAGATCAATATTCTCAACAGGAACAAAAAGACGGTCGCCGCCCGCATAAGTAATCTTCAAACAATCATGCAGCAGACCTCCGGCTTTCAGGGTTTCCAACCCTTCAAACCGTCCCACCCCATGATCGACATGAACAACCAAATCCCCGACATTGAGGCTGGACACTTCACGCAAGAAATTATCAGCGCGTTTTTTCTTCTGGGATTTCCGCGACAAACGATCACCCAAAATATCCTGCTCGGTCAAGACAGCGAGATCACTCGAGATAAAGCCGCGTTCAAGCGTCAAAAGCACAGCCCCCGCCTGCCCTGCTTTTAACTTCGACACCTGATGCCACTGATCGACAGGAAACGGCAATCCTGCGCCGCCTTCCTCCATCATAACTTTCATACGATCACGAGAGCCTTGTGAATAACACGCAATCAAAACCTTGCGCCCCTCTTGTTGAAGTGACGTGATATATGCCCCCAACTCTGCAAACAATGGCCCGTTGGCTGCGCGAATATCTCCGAAATCCCGCGCCCGCTTAGCCTCAGGCCCTGCCTCATCTGACGGAGACGCAAAACTGCTCAGTACCAAACTATTATCCGCAGTAACCACACTGAAAAATTCAGCATCGCTCAAATAAAGACGCTCAGGCGGCAACGGATGGTAAGCCACACCCGAGAGCGAGACATCCGACCCGCCTTTTTTCTTGCCCTTACTTTTAAAAGACTCATCCAGAGTCTCACGCGCCTGATAGAAATCTTTGATTTGAATTAGACGCTCTTCGCGCGCCTGCTCGGCTTGCAGATCAAAGGACACAAGCGGAGAAGCGATATAATCAAACAGACTTTCCATGCCCGCATGAAACAACGGCAACCAATGCTCCATCCCCGCATGACGCCGCCCTTCAGTGACGGCCGTGTAAAGTGGATTATTAGCCGTCGCCACACCAAACAATTCGCGGTATCCAGACCGAAATCGTGCAATCGAGGCCTCATCCAAAAAAAATTCGGTAACAGGCCGCAACTCAAAGCGATCCAAAATCCCAACTGTTAATTGAGACGACGGATCAAAACTCTTGATGCTCTCAACCTCGTCCCCGAACAAATCAAGACGCACAGGGTTTTCATACCCCGCAGGAAATATATCAATGATACTGCCGCGCACCGCAAATTCGCCCGACTCACGAACCGTATCCGTCCGCAAATATCCGTTGCCCGCCAGAAACGCATAAAGTTCTTGCTCTTTCACGCGTCCGCCGACCTTGGCAACCAACTGCGCCGAACGCAACACATCGCGCGGCATCACACGCTGGATCACAGAATTGACCGTTGTTAAAACAATACGCGGTTTATAAAGACCGTCATCCGCCCATTCCAACATCCGACACAAAGCCGCGACACGCTGAGCCTCTATATCCGCATGAGGCGAGACACGGTCATACGGCAAACAATCCCAAGCAGGAAAATGTATAACCTCGACATCAGGCGAGAAAAACCCGATCAGCTCAGCCAACGTCGAAAGCCGCACATCATCCAATGCAACATGAACGAGAATCTGTTTCTCGCGAGACGCATCCAAAGCACGACGTGCCAGAAAGCGGGCATCCTGACCTTCGGGCAATCCATAAACGGTTTGAAATGATTTTGATTGGGCATCCATGCCCGATTACTTGGCAAAGCTATGCGATAAAAGCAAGTCCAGAACGCGAGATTTTACATCTTCAGGCGGTTTTTTCCGACCATTGATCCAATCATACACATCCGGATCGTTATTCATCAGGATTTCTTCGAAAAAGGCGAGGTCAGATCGATCAAAATCGTTAATATGCTGCTCGGCGAAAGACCCCATCAAAAGGTCCATTTCACGGGTTCCGCGATGCCACGCCCGAAAAGTTAGGCGTTTCCGCCAGTTTTCAGTTGATTCTTCAGTATTGGCTTTGCCCTGATTTCCCGTCATAATAGCCCCTATTCGGATGAGATACGTGAATAAGGAGCTACTCTATGAAACTTTCGGAAATCATCAAGGAAAATCGTGTCATAATCGCAGGAATAACCCTTCCTGTCTTTCTAATTGCCCTTATGACATTCGCAAAAACCATTCCAGATAGAGCTGTATCCGCCCCCAAGTACGCTGTCATCTACGCGACACAAGACTGGAACGCTCTTGGACGCATTCATTTCGAAGTCAAAAAAGACGGCACTCTCAAAACAGAGTTTAAAAAGAACGAAAACTCACGCCAACATGGGTATACCTATGGTGAAAACACTCCAAAACCAACCGCGCGCCTATTCATTTATAACGCCGAACAAGACAAAGTGACCGACCTCCAAATCAAAATTCCTGATCTTGAAAAACTGAAAGAAAACGACACAACCGATATCTCTGTTCCAGAACTGGAAAGTATCAAACTCTCCGACAGCTACACCTCCCCCGATGGATACAGATTCGAGGATTCCACCTATAAAAGCCGCCCTATCCTCTCCGATATATTTGTGTCTTCCTCTCGCTATTACGGGCCGATCATCACAAAACAAGGCCGCGTCATAAAACTCGCAAAAAATAACGCATACTACGGAAACGTAAAATTCGTCGGCTGGGTCACCGAAGGCCACATAACAGAAAAATAAGTGGAACAATATCATGGATCAGACACAACCTCAGGCACCTGACAAATCTACAGCGCTCCACCAAATTCTGGAGATCATGTCCCTCCACAATGTGACGATATCGGATATCACAGCCGCCCTCAACAAATCCGCTGATCTCACATTGGGCGATAAAACATCCGGAAGCCTGCTGCAAAAAGTCATTATCTATATCGGCGCCGCCTTTATCTTCATGGGCATTTGTGTCTTTATCGGCATGATGTGGGATGACCTCAACAGCCCCGCGCGTATCATCCTGACCTTAGGCAGCGGATTTATTGCCTACATACTGGGGCTCATGACACTGAAAGATAAAAAATATAATCAAGCCACCACGCCGCTGTTACTGGTCGGCGCAGCCGTTCAACCAACAGGCCTCTTTGTCTTTATGGATGAATATCTGCCGAAATCAGGAGACGTAGCCCTTGCCGCACTATCCGTCTTCGGCCTGATGACCGCACAACAATTTATCACATTTCTGGCAACACAACGCACTTGCCTGCTCTTCTTCACCCTGTTCTTCCTCTATGCCACAATGTATTCAACCATAAACTGGTTGGAAATTGACCAGGATTTAGGATTTCTATCGATGGGCTTAAGCCTTCTCACAGTATGTTACGGCCTCCGCAAAAGCCCGAATCACTCCATTCTCCCCTTCTTCTATTTCTGCGGAGCAACGATGACCGCTGTCGCAGCCTTTGATATGTTAGAAGACACATCAATGGACACCGCCATGATAGCAGTCTCGGCAGGTCTGATTTATCTCAGCACACTTGCCGCAAGCCGAACACTCCTAACCGTAGGCGTGCTCTCGCTTTTGGCGTTCTTGGCCTATTTCACAGACAAATATTTCTCAGATACAATAGGCTGGCCGCTCGCCATGATCCTCTTTGGCCTCATGATGATCGGCATCAGCGTTTTTGCCGTGAAATTGGGAAAGAAAATTGTTACAAATTAAGGCATGACCGCACAACCCGCTCAAAAACCCGCTGCAAGCCAGCGCCCGTTTATCCTCGACCCGCTCTTTCGGTCAGTGGGCGTGTTGAACGGCGTCGGCCCGAAATATCTGAAACTCTACGAAAAGCTTCTGGGCGGCACTAAACTTCTCGACCTCGTCTTTCATAAACCATCCAACTTGGTAGAACGTCATTTCGTTGAGAGCATCAAAGACGCAGCCGTAGATGAAACCGTAGCGCTAACCATCACCATTGACAAACATACACCAGCCCCGCGCAGGTCACAGCCTTACCGCATCCGCACTCGGGATAAAACAGGCTTTATGGATTTGGTTTTTTTCAACGCCCACAGCAACTGGATCGAAGCTCAATTCCCTCTCGGAAAAGACGTCACCATCTGCGGCAAGATCGAAGACTTTCGCGGAACAAAACAAATCATCCATCCTGATATACTGGATGCCGAAAAACCTGAAAAAACCGAAGTGATTTATCCGCTAACCGCAGGCCTCACGACCAAACCCTTACGCAAAGCCATTCTGGCAGCACTCGACCAAGCCCCCACACTTCCTGAATGGCTCGACCCCGCCCAAAAGAAACAGCAACAATGGCCCGACTGGAAAGACGCGATTTTAAAACTCCACCACCCCGAACATGACAGCGATCTGGAAGGCGCGACAAAACATCGAACCCGTTTGGCCTATGATGAATTTTTAGCAAACCAGTTAACGCTTGCAATTCTGCGCCTTAAACAAAAGAAATTGAAAGGCCGCACCTTCACAACCAACGGCCCGCACCGCCAAAAACTTCTCTCCTCGCTCCCGTGGCCACTCACATCTTTCCAGCAAGAAGCCCTGAAAGAAATTGACGCCGATATGGGATCGAATGACAGGATGCTCCGCCTTCTGCAAGGGGATGTCGGCTCTGGAAAAACCATAGTCGCAGCTCTGGCCATGATGAACGCGATAGACAGCGGCACACAAGCCGCCCTCATGGCTCCGACAGAGATTCTGGCGCGCCAACATGAACAAACCCTGCGCCCCTACCTTGAGGCCGCCAATATCCCGTTTGTAACCCTGACAGGCCGCGATAAAGGAAAAATAAGACAATCTATTCTGGATGACATCGCCTCAGGACGCGCGAAAATCGTTATCGGCACACACGCCATTTTCCAAGACGGCGTTGACTTCCAAGACCTCGGGTTTGCGGTCATTGACGAACAACACCGCTTCGGCGTCCATCAACGCCTGCAACTCTCGAACAAAGGCAAAGGCGTCGATGTGCTGGTCATGACCGCAACGCCTATCCCGCGTACATTGGCCCTCACAGCTTACGGCGATATGGAAGTCTCACGAATTGTCGGCAAACCCCCGGGAAGAAAACCTGTCGATACGCGCCTTCTGCCGCAAGACCAGATTGAGGACATGATGCAAAAGGTCGGAGACCAAATCAAACACGGCGTGCGCGTCTATTGGGTCTGCCCGTTGGTTGAAGAATCTGAAATCCTCGACCTCGCAGCCGCCGAAGAACGGCATCTCCTCCTTCAACAACTCTATGGCGACAAAGTCGGCCTTGTCCACGGACGCATGAAACCCAAAAACAAAGACGACGTCATGCAAAAATTTGCAAACGGCGAAATTTCAATTCTTGTCGCAACAACCGTGATTGAAGTGGGCGTCAACGTTCCCGAAGCCACCATCATGGTCATTGAACACGCCGAACGCTTTGGTTTAGCACAACTTCACCAATTACGCGGGCGCGTCGGCAGAGGCGGCGATCAATCTTATTGCTTTTTGGTTTATGCCCATCCGATCGGCGAAGTCGCCAAAGAACGCCTCAAAACCATGCGCGGAACGGAAGACGGATTCTTAATCGCCGAAAAAGACTTGGAACTCAGAGGCAGCGGCGAAGTCTTGGGCACAAAACAAAGCGGTCTGGAAGAATTTCGGCTGGCAGATATCGCAACCCACGCCGACCTGCTGTACTCCGCGCGCCAAGACGCAGCCCTCTTTCTTGAGAAAGACCCAGACCTCGAAACGGAACGCGGCAAAGCCCTCAGAACACTGCTCTACCTCTTTGAACGCGACCAAGCCATAAGCTATTTGAGATCAGGTTAAGCATTTTTAAACTGATTATCTGGATCAACCCCAATAAAATTATGTCAATATATCGCAAAGCCGTTGCAAATCCGCTGGCCTCTCGCAGGTAAAATGCATTTCTTCCTCTGCCCGAGGATGAATAAAAGAAATCTCTGCTGCATGTAACGCCTGTCGCGGGAACGCCATAACATTGCCGATCACCCCATCATCATATCCACCCTTACGCAAAATAGATTTGGCTTTTGTAGATTGCGCCCCGTAAAGCTCATCCCCTACCAACGGAAATCCGAGATGCTGCATATGAACCCTGATCTGATGAGTCCGTCCTGTCTCAAGGCGACACTCCACCAAAGCCAGAGCATCATTATAATCCTCCAGTACAGAAAAGTTGGTAGCAGCGTCCTTACCATTACCTTTCACAACTGCCATTTTAAGACGATTGCTCGGATGCCGCCCGATCATAGTTTCTACCCTCCCCTTATGCGGAAACGGCACGCCATACACCAACGCATGATACACGCGCGACAAAGACCGATCTTGTAACTGCTCGGATAAATGGTGATGCGCAAAATCATTTTTGGCGACCATCATCAGTCCCGAAGTATCCTTATCAAGACGATGGACAATCCCAGGGCGCTTCACCCCGTTAATCCCTGACAAACTCTCGCCACAATGATAAAGAAGTGCATTGACCAAAGTTCCCGTTGCATGCCCCACCGCAGGATGAACCACCATCCCGACAGGCTTATTGAGTACGATGACATCCTCATCTTCAAACAAAATCTCAAGCGGAATATTCTCAGGCGTCGGCAACGCATCCTCTAAAGGAGGCAAAGACAAGACAATCATCTCACCCGCTTTGACTTTTCTGGACGGCGTTGTACAAGTCACCCCATCAATCAGACATTCCCCTCCATCAATAAGGGCTTGCAACCGCGTCCGTGAAAAATCAGGCAAGAGCGTTGCCACAGCCTTATCCAACCGCAACCCGTCCTCTGCAAAACCAATAAGGGCATGCAACGTATCTGTTTGTATGTCATCCTTCTCTGGCGATGTCATCTTGTCTCTTCCAAAAACAAATCAAGGGAGAACGTCTAATATCTTAGGCTTCGATGCAGCGCAAGGATTATGATACGAAGGCAACTCGGGAAGCGCCATAACCCAATTATCATACGAAATAAACTCGTCCCGCCCCGACTTTTGCTCCTCGGCAAAACCTGTCTCGGAAACGCCGGCAATAACACGCTGCTTGGCATCCGCAATCAAACGAAACGGAACGCTATTGGTCCCTTCAAGATAAGATTCATCAAAAAGGATGGTTCCTTCGGGCGAAAACGTAACAAGACGCGCAAAACGCCGCCCCCCGAAAGATGTTGGGCTAGCAGCCCAAAGAGTCATTATCCGACCATCTTCCAATAAAACCATATCAACTGCCGTATAAGAATACTTACCTGTCAAAAATTTTTGCCAAATAATCTTACCCGTCGAGTCTGTTTTCACAACCCATCCTGCCTTATCCCCCTCACCGGCAGGAATAGCATCACCAATCGCAACAACAGCGCCATCAGATGCAGAGATACCATCACGCAAAGTCGCATTTAACCCACGAGAAAATTGCTGCTGAAAATCCATCGACCCATCAGTACCAATTTTCAGTAGCCAACCGGCATCACTTCCTTTTTCATTCAGCACGCGCCCCGTTATAATCAAAGCCCCATCCGCACCTTTTCTAATACGAGACGGAATCGTTTTAATTCCGGGCAAATATTCTTTGATAGTTCTGATCTTCCCATTCTCCTCAATCCAAACCACTCCGGTAGAGGACAAATCCTTTTGAACACTCTGACGATCATGCATACGCGAGAGAACAATTTTACCGCCACTAGACAAGGGCACAAAAGAAACTGGAATAAGATCACGATCTTTATCAGACACAAGCTGCTCTTCGCGTTTTTCCCCTTTCCCATCCAGATAAAAAAGCCCGATAAAATCTTGATCCTTGCGTCTCAAATGAGACAAGACAACAATACGAGTTTTCTGCAAAACGCCATCAACCACCGAGGTCAACCCTTCAACAGAAACATAACTCTGCGTCAAAATCTTTCCATCCTTCGACAAACGCCCCATCTCAATCTCAATATCACCAAGCCCTTTCTTTTCATGATCATCATAATAAGGCTGCCCTTCCCCAACGAAAATCACACCGCCATCAGCAACACGCATCACCGAGCGCAACAAATCAATCCCCTGAACGCCAAGTGTCCGCTTCCACATAGCAACCTGATCAAAGTTCGGGGTACGCATCGGAACAATTCCCTCATACACCACTTGGCACATATCCTCTGTGTCCAAACCGGTAACATTCTGCTCCTGAGCAAAGGACGGAATAGCCAAAAAACCTAGCGTTAGCGCAAAAACGCTCCCCAACAACTTCATTCTGAAAACTTTACCTTGAACAATCATAAAAAACCTTCTTATATTCATCAGAATACCCGAACAAAGAGCCTACGACCACATGAAAATCCTGATTATTTCCGATGCATGGGAACCTCAACTCAACGGAGTTGTCAGAACATATCAAAATATCATTCCCGAACTCGAAGCATTAGGTCACACGATTAAAATTTTAGGCCCGCGCGACTGCCCGCATCGTACATCACCAATTAATCACGATGTTGAACTGGCGCTCTTCCCGAAAAAAACAATCGAAGAAACCCTCGACAGTTTTGAACCCGATCGCGTCCATATAGCCGTCGAAGGCCCGATTGGTTGGGCAGCCAGAAAAATTTGCATGAGCCGGAAAATAAAATTCACAACGTGCTTCCACTCAAACTTTCCGAATTTTCTGACTGCACATCTAAAAGGCATATTCAAAAAACTAGCCCCTTGGATTTCTAAAAAATGCTATGCATTCCTCAGAAAATTCCACGAATCCTCAAGTGGCATCTTTGTAGCCTCCAAAGCATTGGAAGAAGAACTGGTCTCACATGGCTTCAAAGGCCCGTTCCTGCCGATGACCCGCGGTGCCAAGGCTGAATATTTCCACACAGGCTCTGCCACAAAATTTGAAGGACTTCCGCGCCCCATCATTTTGAGCGTTGGACGAGTCTCACAAGAAAAAAATCTGGACGTCTTCTTATCTGCTAAATGCGAAGGCACAAAAGTCGTGATTGGTGAAGGTCCATATTTGGAAGAATTGAAAAAAAAATATCCGGATGTTGTGTTCTTGGGACGTCGAGAAAAAGAAGAGCTCGGCGAATATTTCAGATCAGCAGATGTCTTCGCATTCCCGAGCGAGTTTGATACATTCGGCATCGTACAAGTCGAAGCTCTGATTTCCGGTATCCCTGTTGCAGCCTTAGACTCTTATGCTGCTAAATCCGTTTTAACCACTCCCTTATTCGGAAATTATGACAATGATTTTGAGATTGCCCTTCAAAAAGCGATTGCCTCAATAGGCGATCAATCCACACGCGAACAACGTAGCCAAAAGGCCAGAGAGCAATATTCGTGGGGGAAAGCTGCAAAACAGTTCTTGGCCTTTGATCCGAGTCTTGTGTAAAAAGACCCATGGCTCACATATTAATTGCAGAAGATGACCCTTCAATGCGCCAATTCCTGACTATGGCGCTGGAAAAGGCTGGACACCACGTTACAAGCTGCGCTGATGGTTTGGCGGCTTTTTATGCCGTGGAATCTATAGGGGAAACCATAGACCTCCTACTTTCGGACATTGTAATGCCCGGCATGGATGGGATCGAACTGTCGCAAAAAGCCACAAAAATGCACCCAAAAATAAAAGTTCTGTTTATTACGGGCTTCTCGGCCGTGGCCATGGACAAAGGCGCAGCCAACAACGAACAAACCCGCGTCATGTCAAAACCCTTTCACCTCAATGATTTAGTTGCACAAGTCACAGAAATCGTAGGCAATCCGTCCGAGTCAAAAACTTCAGAATAAGTCTTGATTTCAGACAAAAATCCCGCTAAAACCACCCCCTGATGAAAATCAGTCGAAGTTATTTGCTTGCGGATCAGAAGCTGGTGACGAAGCCTAGAAAACCTAGGTGAGGAACGCAGCGACACCGTCCAAAAGGAAAGAACGATGAATGAAGGGCAATTAGCTCAGTTGGTTAGAGCGCTATCTTGACATGGTAGAGGTCACTGGTTCGAATCCAGTATTGCCCACCATTTACTAAAAAGGCCATCCGCAAGGATGGCTTTTTTGGTAAATTGGGACATACGGAGAGAACCGGTTGGTTCGACAAAACGCGGCATCAAGCGTTTTGGACGCCGAGCAGAGCGAGGTGGTCCTGAGCCGCCTAAAAGAAGGCGCGAAGGATAAAAATGCGCCCCGCGCAATTTTTACAATCCAGTATTGCCCACCATTTACTAAAAAAGGCCGCCCTTCGGGGTGGTTTTTTAGTTGGGAAAAAACCCCGTGACGTGGAGAAGATATAGCTTTATACTAACCTCCAGAATTTTCAAAAACACCCCACCTCACGGATTTTCCAGATGACAGATAAAAACACCAATTCAAAGAAACTCCTCGTCCCTCTTTCTTACTGCTGCATGCTCGGTCTGGCAGTTTGGGGGGGTACCGGCCTAATCCCCGAAGGTGTTGCGAACACCCAAGCCGGAACCCAGATCGCCAATAACGGATACGAAACCGGCTATGTAGACATTGAGCCCTCTGCCGGACAAGAAATTTCTCAGGAAATGATGCTGGCACAAATTGATATGGAACCATCCATTCCTACAATTGAAGAGAGTGAGATCATTGATGCTCCGGCAATAGAAGAACTGGAAACGACCACCTCCACAAACGACACTCAGGAAATGACTCCTTTGCGCATTTCTCCGGACAAACCCGAAATTATTGAACTGGATCGTGGAGCCGTGAACGTCATTGTAGGGAGCGAAGAAAATCTCCGTGCTGTTCCAGACACAAACCGTAGCATTATCCTGATTCCTAAAAAGCCAGGAGCAACCTACTTCAAAGCCTTGGATGAAGACGGACAAGTCATCATGCAACGCCACGTCATTATCGGCGGCCCAAAAAGCGAATATGTTCGCGTCCGTCGTGCCTGTGTCAACGGTGAAGCTGGTTGTAAAGAGTTCAGCATGTACTACTGCCCTGATGCATGCCACGAAGTCGGCGTCATTCAAGACAAGAAAGAAACCATGGACTCGGAAACCGCTCCTCTAGATACGGTCTCTCCTAAGTCGTCTTCATCAACAACGGAATATAATCCGAACGCTTCCGAACCTATTACCGAATAAACCCAACACAAAATAAAGGGAACTCTGAAAGATGATAGTTTCGATCAGAAAAAATACATTGCTGGCAATGACCGCTCTTAGCCTGATTGCGCCTGCTATAACGGCTTGTTCTCCAGCAAATACGGACACTAGTCTAGAAACAGGAGCAACCCCACTCGAGAAGAAAGGATCGATCCTTTACGGAGACAAACGAGAAAAACTCTCGGTGATAAAATCTCTGCATACAAAATCACCGGATGACCCACTGATAGCCGCACGCTACGGCAAAGCCTTACGCGAAGCTGGGCAAATAAAATCAGCAAAATCAATCCTGATTCCTCTGGCGTCGAACAAGGAAGTTGCAACCTTAGCAAACACCGAGCTTTCAGCCGTCTACCTGTCTGAAGCAAACTTTGAGAAAGCAGAATCATCCGCTCGCAAAGCCATCAAAGCCGATAAAATGAACTATCGCGCCTGGAGAAATCTAGGAAACGCGCTCGATGCCCAAGAAGAGTATAAAGAAGGGGAAGAAGCCTTCCGCAAAGCTCTGGAACTCTGGGCAGATGAAGACAAAGTTCCTGTCATGAACAATCTGGCACTTAACTTGGCAGCACAAGGCTACACAGACAAAGCATTAACCATGCTCTACGATGCCCAGAAAATGGACCCGAACCGCGTCGAAATCGAACGCAACATCAGGATCATCAGAACCCTGAATGAACCTCCGGAATATAAAGGAATAAAAATCCCGACACCGGAAAATAAGACCCCTAAAGAATAAAAAGAGAGGCTCCACACGGAGCCTTTTTTATTATCTCATTATCCGCCGATAGCTCCAGCATCTTTGGCTGCCAAAAACGCTGGTACCAAAATGACGATAAACAAAGCGGGCAAGAAAAACACAATCATCGGAACCGTCAGCTTCGGAGGAAGAGCTGCAGCTTTACGCTCGGCCTCAGCCATACGCATATCACGAAGCTCATCAGAAATCACACGCATCGCAGACGAAATCGACGAACCATATTGCTCAGCCTGAATCATAGCCGTTGCAAAAGATTTGGCAGCCCCACTCCCGACACGACGGGCAAAATCCTGTAAAGCACGACGACGATCATTCAGCATCCCCATCTCTGCGCTTAATATTCCAAGCTCTTCGGCCAAGATAGGGCTATGCTCTGCAATTTCATCACCAACGCGATGAATGGTCTGCTCCAAACCAATTCCACCCTGAACACAAATCAACATCATGTCGAGAGCATCAGGAAATACCAGATTAATCTCTTGCTGACGCTTGATAATATGGTTCTTGATCAAAATACGCGGCAGAAAAAATCCCAAACCACCCAGCGCAGTAACAATCAGAAAAACAACAAACGGCTCGATTTCCTTCTCGCCATTGGTCAATATCAGCCACGAGAACAACACCAATACCAGAGGAATAAGAATCCGCGCCCCCAAATAAAACATAGGAGCTTTCGGATCACGAATACCGGCTTGCAGCATTTGATCCCGAACCTTTTCACCCATAGCACCGAAACGTTCCTGGACCTTAAAGAAAAACGCCAAAGACTCTCTCGTGGATAAAGATTTATCCTTATCTTTATCCTTGGATTTCTTATTGTAAACTTGATCTTTGGCCTGATCATACAAAGCACGACGCCTCTTTTCGATCACATTGGTATAATGTTCTCTTTTCTCCGTACGATTAAGCATCGGCAAAGCAACGGCCACAAAAGTCAGCATCGCAGCAAAAGAAGCAACGATCAAAATAATCATACGGTCAATTTCTTCTGAAAACATTCTCGCCTCTCCTTTCTCCGATCTAAACTTTGAAGTTAATCATCTGACGCATAACAAGAGCTCCAAATCCCATCATCCCCAGAGCACCGAACAAAAAGAATTTACCCTTTAAAGTATAAAACAACGGATACATATAATCTGGATTAATGGCGTAAAGGCCTGCAGCAACCAAAACGGGAAGCGAAGCAATAATCGCCGCCGAAGATTTTGCCTCCGAAGACAAGGCCTGAACTTTTCTCTTCAAGCGAAAACGTGCCCGGATAACGCGCGCCAAATTCATCAAAATTTCAGACAGAGAAGAGCCGGTTTGCTGCTGAATAGCAATCCCTGTAGCAAACATTTGCATTTCAGTAATGGGCATACGCTCCGCTGCATGCATACAAGCATCTGCCAAAGTAATACCGATTTTCTGCTCATCATAAACGCGGGACATTTCTTCACCCACAGGCCCGTTAAACTCACGAGAGACCATTGAAATAGCCTCGCCAATCGGCATACCTGCTTTCAACAAACGCACCATGGCTTCAAGAGCATCAGGAAAATCTTCCAAAAACGCACGCTGGCGACGGGAAATCTTAATCTTCAAGAACAAACGAGGCAAACCCAAAGCCCCAACAAACGCACCAAGAATTACAAGTACCGGACCTTTACCGCTAATCATCATTAAGAGTGTTACAGCAACACCACTGATCGCTGAAAACCCCCAGAAATTTCGAATAGGAGTGTTCGAAAATCCTGCCTGTTGCAGAAGATTTTTGATCTCCATGGACTTTTTGGATTTAACAGCATTACTCTCAGCTAACTTTTTGGCAAGATCCGCCCGACGCTTATCACGAGCATCCTGAAGACTATCTCCCGAGCTTGAAACAGCTTGCCCAGCAATAATAGAGAGATTACGCTTCTGCTGTTCTTTTCTGGTATTCATCAGCAACAGACCGACCATCCCCAAAATAACGGCGACAATCAATATAACCAGAAATATTAATACAGCAGAAGACATATAAACTTTCTATCTCTAATTTCTATCCGTAAGCCTCTTCCATCGCATCCAGAACAAGCTTTTCAACTCCGAATGAACGAGCTTTATCCCAGAACTTCGGACGCATCCCTGTTGATTTCAATCTTGTAATCAACTTTCCGTCATCATCCTCACCTATAATCTCGAGGATAAACAAATCCTGCATGGTAACAACTTCACCTTCCATGCCGGTAATCTCGGTCACATGGGTCACTTTACGCGATCCGTCA
This sequence comes from Alphaproteobacteria bacterium, assembly GCA_020442425.1. Lineage (GTDB taxonomy): Bacteria > Pseudomonadota > Alphaproteobacteria > Micavibrionales > Micavibrionaceae > UBA1573. The sequence goes on from JAGRKB010000006.1 coordinate 49,429, forward strand.
CGAAGACGCTGCACCTGAATAATCACATTAACCGCTGAAGAGATTTGCTCACGAACCGCAACTGTCGGAATATTCAAATTCCCCATTGCAATCATGTTTTCCATACGAGACAAAGCTTCACGCGGGTTGTTAGCGTGAACCGTTCCCATAGACCCATCGTGACCGGTATTCATAGCCTGCAACAAGTCAAATGCCTCAGGACCACGAACCTCACCAACGATGATACGTTCCGGACGCATACGCAGACAGTTCTTAACCAAATCACGCATCGTCACTTCCCCAACCCCTTCAAGGTTGGCGGGACGGGTTTCAAGACGCACGACGTGCGGCTGCTGAAGCTGCAATTCACAAGCATCTTCACAAGTAATCACGCGCTCACCCTGTTCAATATAGCGGGTCAAACAGTTCAGCATCGTCGTTTTCCCGGAACCTGTACCACCGGAAATCAAAACATTCACCCGACAACGCCCAATCGCCATAATCAACTTCGCGCAAGACGGCGTCATAGCATCAAATTCAAGAAGTTTCTCAAGAGTAAGCTTATCCTTGGTAAACTTACGAATAGTCATACAAGCCCCATCAACAGCGAGCGGAGGAATAATAACGTTCACACGAGATCCGTCAGGCAGACGCGCATCACAAATTGGAGAGGATTCATCAACACGACGACCAATAGCCCCCACAATCCTCTGACAAATCGTAATCAAATGCTGATTATCACGAAACTTGATATCGGTTTTCTGGATTTTCCCTTTCCGTTCCACATAAACGGTTTCAGGACCATTAATCATGATATCGGCGATACCGTCTTCTGCCAGCAAAGTCTCAAGCGGACCATACCCCAACATATCATCGCCGCATTCCTTTGCAATCTGAGCCATCTCCAGCGGAGTCAAATCCAGATTCCTAAAACGAGCAATTTCCTCAACAGCAGTCCGAACCTCATCACGGGCAGCTTTGCCGTCCATCCGTGCCAATGCTTTCAAATCAATCCCGTCTCGAAGATCAGACCAAATACGAGTTCTGGCACGCTTCAAACGCAATGCTGTCATGGAATCCACTTCACCGGAAGCAGATGTCACATGAACTTCTTCTTCCTCGATATCAACAAATCCATCATCAATGGATTTTTTCTCACCTGTCTCCTCTTCATCAGAAGAAGATGTCTGTACCGGCATAACTTCTCGAGTGATTTCTTTCCGAGGTTGTTTAACTTCATTCGCCTTCTTATCATCGTTGGTAGAAGCTTCAGAATTGGCCTCAGCCACTCCATCGCGCATAATCTCGCGAAGCTTCTCGGATACATCCTCATCCATCACTTCAACAGAACGAGAAGAACGCTCCAACGCTGCCTCCAAAGAAGCAGTTGATTCCTGAGGCACGGAAGATGCCATTTCAACATCTTTGGCTGAATTGACGACAGCAGACTTTTTCACCTCTTTTTGAGGTGTGGAAGGTGGTGTCGAACTGCCTTTTTTACCAAATCCCATTATCAATCACTCAATTTAAAACAATCATTTTGTTTTCAATTTACCCAACAACCCCCCCAATAATTTCGGCGAAGCATTAGTGCTTACTCCTTCACTAACAACTACGCCGTCACCAGAGAGTTTCAAACCATCAATCATAAATTTTTGTAGCAATCCAAAAATCTCTTTGGATGCAGGATTTTCCAACAAAGACTTACCGGAGGTCTCGGAAGCACCAAACACTTTGGGCAACCAAGGAACGGAAATCTCAGGATGTATTTTCAAAGCCGTTTCAATATCATTCTCTGAAATCTCAAATCCTTGGGAAACTCCTTTTTGATTCAGAACCAAATGCACGCGATCCTCTTCTCCACCGCGCAGAGTTTTTAATTCTTGCAGAAATGATCGAGCAGCGCGTAGTGACGGCAACGACGGAGATGAAACAACAATTGTTTCATGAGCCCGTGTAATAATCGCCGAAACCAACGCCGTCGGCGCTTGAGACAAATCAACAATTACCAAAGGATATTTTACCATCAATTTATTGATAATAACTTCATATTGTTCAGCCGTAACCGGAGCATCTAGAATGGCCTCGGCACCGGTTGCCAAAACCGATAAATTCTCATTGACCTTAACAATCATACGACGGAAAGAATCCTGATCCGTCCCCGCAGAAACGCGAGAGGCTTCATGCAATGTCGTCATAGCCTCAGTTCCCATAGCAACGCTGAGATAGGACTTTCCCCCCGCCGCATCAAGAATAACAGTTTTCTGATTTAAAGTTGTCGAAGCAAAAAGTGCACAGGCTTGAGCAATCGTCGAAGTTCCAACCCCGCCTTTTGCCCCAACAAAAGCCATCAAACGACACCCCGGAGCACCCAGTTTCTCAATCAGAATCTTAGCAATAAGCTCAGTCAAAACTTCTTTAGATATAGGACGCACCAGATAATCAGAAACACCCATATCAATCAACTGACGATACAGATAAACATCATTCACAGGACCAACAACAACAGCCGCTGTATGCTCGGCACAACTACCGGCCAGAACTTCCAAACGATCAGTAAACCCTTCACCGATTTCCTCGGTTTCTACAATCAAAAGATTAGGAGATTCTTTAACGCGGAATACTTCCGTAGCACTTGCAACATCTCCATCCTGAATATCAAAGCTCACACGAGCAAAGCGCCAATCATCTTTCAGAAGAGCGGCAGCTTCGCGCATTTCCTTATCACGCACAAACAAAGCGACGCGCGCGCTAGGCAATAAAACATTCGTGATGACTTCTGAATTCTCAGACATAAGACTAACCTGATGTACCCGATTAAATTATAGTTTTTCGCAATTTTATTATAGGTACAGAGTATAAATCATAGGTTAATAAAACCCACTCAAACCAAGAGAATTTTACTAATCGTCGGAAGCTTTTTCTCCACCCAAATCAGCGTTTGGTTTGTAACCGTAATACCCACGTCCATCGAGAACATTGGTTTGACGTTGACCATCAGCATCCGTCTCATACCCGGGCTTACCAAGCAGATCAGAAGGACGCGTAACTTGACGAGCAATCAAACTCTCAACAGTGCAGCCATAACGATAATCCGGTTCGTCTGTATCTGCATCACTGCTAATATCAGCAGGTTTGTAGTAACCGGGCATCATTTTACAACCCGTAGGAGCCTGCGCCGTAATAGCAGGAAACGTCACAACAGTTGTCGATACATCGCCGGTTCCCGGAGCAGCCGTTGTTGAAATTTGAATGTCATTCACTCCAGCCTGACGTAATTTAGCCTCAATACGCTGTGCTTCATGACGAGCCAATCCTGCATTATTCTTGGATGATTTAGGATCATAAGAAACAGACGCAACCAAAGGGCCATTACCGTAGCGATGATAATACACGGATACGGCACGCAATGTAGCGTCATCCATTTTTGCAGTCTCAAAACTATCGGTAAACTGATCCTCATGAATTTCCAAACGAGACTCATTCATCCAGCTATTGGACTCAACAGAACATCCGCTCAGCAACCCTATAGAAGACGTCGCCATAACCAAAGCACCAACCATATAAATAGAAACTTTCATAATTTATCCTTCCAGTCTCTTCTAATCCAACATATAGCCAAAGGCTTGATCATCAGCAGGAATATTCCTGACACGTTCACCGTATATTTTGCGCATATTACGAGAAAATACATTGCTCATCGGAGAATTAACAATCTTTGGTAACTCCTCAGCTTCAACATCGGTAATAGCAACAGCCTCGGCTTGCGTATAAAGCGGAACAGTCTTACCCTTATCTCCCGGGCTCATAGCCGCAGTAGGAGGTGGAGGTGGCAGCTTCTTAGTGCTTTCAAAAACAGGCTTGGCTTGTGTCTCATCAGCATAAGGCTGAACCAGATAAGGTGTTACAATAACGACCAACTCAGTTTCCTGACGCTCGAAACTTTTCGAAGAAATCAGATCACCGATCACAGGCGTATCCTTAACACCTGGCAATCCGGACATCCCTTTGATATTTTCGGACTTAAGCAATCCCGCCATCATCAAAGAACCACCAGAATTGATCTCAACAGTCGTCGAAGCTTTACGAATATCCAAACCAGGGATCTGAATATCAGACAAAGTAATTCCCTGCCCCGGATCAAGTGAAGAAACTTCGGTATTCAACTGCAAAGAAATACGATCTTCAGACAATACAGTAGGCTTGAAGTTCAAAGATACACCAAACTGCTTGTATTCGATAACAATATTCCCATCACGGTCACGGCCAACAGGAACCGGGAATTCACCACCAGCCAGGAAGCCAGCTTGCTCGCCGGACACAGACGTCAAGTTAGGCTCAGCCAACACATTCGCCAAGTTATCACGCTCCAAAGCATTCAGCAGAAGTTGAATTTCACCTAAACCACTACCCGCTGTATTAAACAGCAAGCTGGTCACACCAAACGGATCTTCCGTCAGACCGGTTTGTGTATTAACAGTTGTCGTAGAACGCAAACGAGCAGAATCGCCAAAATTAGAACGATCATTGCTGGTCTCCATACCGAATTCTTTCAAGATGTCGCGAGAAACTTCGAGCATACGCACACGCAACATAACTTGCTGCTCACCACGCACGGTCAAAAGGTTCTGGACAATCTCATCCACATTTCCGGACATTTCCTGTACTTCACCCATATGGGCAGCAACAAGACGGGAAATTTTCTGAGCCATAGTCGGAGTAGATACACTACCCGTTAAAATAGCTTGATCACCGATCATACGAACCTGAACATCTTTTTCCATAGGAAAAATTTCGGAAACCATAGCTTCAATAGATTTAGTATCAATAGAAACAGACACATCAATTTTGCTGACAACATTCCCTTTGTCATCCAAAACAATCACATTGGTATCGCCTAAATTGGCACCAACAACATAAAGCTTGTTACTCTGCAAAACAGAAACATCGGCGATCTTGGGATCAGCCACCATAATGTCAGCAACCGCATTCGGGATTTCTACAATCTCGGCCTTACCGATAGTAAGTTTCAAGACTTCTCTAGGAGCAGACTCCACAGGCACAGCAAAGCTTGCCATGACCAGCCCGATGAACAGAGCAGCCACAGACAGAATCCTGACCCGAGAGGCTAACCTTGTGGATAAACCTGTGAACAACATTTTATTTTGCCTTTGTTTTAACAAGTTAGTTAGAGGTGCGGAGAGCCCGCATTAGAATTCTTGATCACTCATTGACGAACATTCACATTTTCTATGCTTTGCCCACTATAGACTCGCACAATATTGGAATTTCCGCCAGAGTTCTTTTTGATTTTACCTATCTCCTTCAGAACAGCCCCGACCTCGACATCCGTGGTAAAAGGTCTTTTCTTAGGATCACTGGTAGCCTCATCCCCCAGCGCACGAAGCACCAAGGATAAATCTCCCATCTCGCCAGCCAAAGCCAAACGCTCAGCACCAGGCACATCAACTTCCAATGTAACGGTACGACCAACTTTTGCCTTTCCGGCTTCTTCCTTACCGGCATTCTGGTCAATAGCCAGAACCTTAACATTTTCCAGAACGGTCTGAGTAGCGTGACGGCTAACACGATCGGCCACTTCTTCTTTCTCGCTTCCGGATAACTTAACCTGATAAGTCAACAAAACATCCACACGATCGCCGGGGGAAATAAATCCACCAACCATAGATTCAGCAGAAACTTTAATCGCCATTGCACGCATGCCAGCATCCATAGAAGCAGCCAGAATATTGCCCTTACCGGCACTGGTCAAAGACGCCAAGAACAGAGGCTCTCCAACAACCATATCACGACGCAAACGTCCCTTGGCAATTTCAGCGATCTTTTCATTCTTCTTGCGAACAATCGCGCCCTGAACAACAGAGGCCTCTGGCCATTCTTGCCATTTAAAATTGGCATCGCTCACAGTATCACCGGTTCCAACAGATTTGGAAGCAACAAGGATTTCAACCATGCCTTCTTTTTTAGTACCAAAGCTAGCTTGCACAATAATGGCGACAAGCAAAGCCACCAAGAAGCCACCGCCGAGAACAATCAGAATATTCTTATTCATAACGAAATCCAGTCGTCTGATGAGTTGACACAAAGTGCTGATAAAGAGTCAGCCACCCTTACATTTAACCTACAGGCTTTAATAAATTCTAAACGCATTTTTCAGAAAGCCTCTCCCCAACGAGAAAAATTGAAATAACCGATAAAAACAAACGCCGCGAGAGCCCCAACAGCCAAAGCGATTCCATAAGGTATAGAAGGATGACCTTCTTGCGCTTTAGCAATCCACCCCCCCTCAGAAGGGCTGGAGAATAACTTTTTGCGCTTCAACACAAGAGAAAAAGCTGCGATCACGCCACCAGCTAAAGACATATAAAATAAGAAGGGAATTAACCCGGGCAAACCAACCCATAAAGCAATTACAGTCGCGAATTTAGAATCCCCAGCTCCGAATAATTTAAGCCCAAACAATGCAAGCGTAACAACAAACACTAACAAAGCAGCGCCGACATGATTCATAAGAGGACGAAAAACTATATGTTCTTGCCCTAACAAACTCAAAGCCCCGTATACAACAACAAAGGCTGCAAAAATAATAATCGAGATAATATTAGGGATGCGATATCCCCGAAAGTCAGATACAGCAGCATAACCGCACATACCCACGGTCACTAACAACCCGAAAAGAAACAGAACCAGACCAACCATCCCAGAACAACAATCATAAAAATACGTTTGAAAAAGTGAGAGATACCCCTCGGAAAGTACAAAAGCCCACCCTACAGGGGCGGGCTTCCGCAATATTTAATGAAATGTACCTAAACCGAATTAAGGTGCAGGTGCGGACAGTGAGTCACTCATCTCATCAAACTTGGTGGTCAGCTCACCACCGAATGCCCATACGGCACCGGCAATTGCCAAAGCGATACCAGCAGCGATCAACGCATATTCGATTGCGGTCGCACCGTCTTCTTTGGTGTTATAAGCTTGAACAAGAGCGATTAGTTTCAACATGTTTTTTCTCCTTTTAATTTCCAGCAAGATCTTATGTAAAGCTCAACCCTTACATCTTCAGAATAGCCTGAAAATACTTAACGCCATGTTAATGATACTTCAATTTACATATAAATTACAAATACTTAGCAAAACCTCAATAAAAACAGGCCTGTAACAATTTATAAGAAATTTAGAGAAAATATAGATCAAATTTGAAATAGAGAAATACGGCAACTCCCCCCTATTCCGAAGGTGCTATTCTAAGGATAAACTACCAAATTCTATAGTTGAAACGAATCTGCATTAATAAGCCCCAACCAGCGTTCCGCGCAAGGTTTTTATTTCCTCTAAAGCATGCCCCGTACCCAAAGCAACACAAGTAAGTGGATCATCTGCCACCATAATCGGCAAACCGGTTGCATGGCGAAGGAGATGATCGAGATTGGTAAGCAAAGCCCCGCCCCCCGTCAAAACAATCCCGCGCTCTGCAATATCGGAAGCCAATTCAGGGGGTGTGTTTTCAAGAGCAACTTTAACACCCTCGATAATTTGCCCAATAGGCTCCATCAAAGCTTCAGACATTTGACGCTCAGTCACAACAACTTCCTTAGGAACACCATTAATCAAATCACGGCCCTTGATCTCAAGCGTACGCCCCGGACCGTCAACAGGCGGCAAAGCAGATCCAATTTCTTTTTTGATGCGCTCTGCCGTCGTCTCCCCGATCAACAAATTATGCACACGACGAACATATGCAATAATGGCATCATCCATCTTATCACCGGCACAACGAACAGACTTCGCATAAACAATTCCACCCAAAGAAATAACAGCAACCTCAGAGGTACCACCGCCAATATCAACAACCATAGACCCTGACGCTTCTGTCACAGGAAGCCCTGCTCCAATCGCTGCAGCCATAGGCTCTTCTATCAGATGAACTTCTGAGGCCCCCGCACTTTCTGCAGATTCGATAATCGCACGCTGCTCGACTGTCGTAGACCCTGCAGGGACACAAATCATCATTTTTGGAGATACAAAAGTACGACGGTTATGCACCTTACGAATAAAATGCTTAATCATCGCTTCAGTCACTTCAAAATCAGCAATAACGCCATCCCGCAAAGGACGGATCGCTTGAATATTTCCCGGAGTACGACCAAGCATTTGCTTAGCCTCTATTCCAACAGCCCGCACTGACTTACGACCACCTTCTGTTGAAATAGCAACCACGGAAGGCTCGTTCAAAACGATCCCGCGATCACGAACATAAACAAGCGTGTTGGCAGTTCCCAGATCAATCGCCATATCGGCAGAGAGCATACTGAACAAACGGGCAAACATAGAACAATGAATCCTAATCTATCGGAATGACATGGCAAAACTGCCATAATAAACTTCCCGCTTGATCGGGCGGGAAGCAAAAAAGCTTATCTAGATGTACACAAGCAAGGACGAAGACGCAACAGCGAAAAAGACACTTATACACCAGAGCCTCGGAACTACTCTCGGCAACACAGGCTGCCGAAAAAGACCAATTAGCCCTGACGAGCCTTCATACGAGGGTTCTTCTTATTGATAACATAAACGCGGCCTTTGCGACGAACAACGCGGCAGTTACGGTCACGGGTTTTCAATGTTTTGAGTGAGTTGACGACTTTCATCGCTAAATTCCTTATATAATCACAATCTTTATTCTTTTGGAGACCGGACACTACAAGTTGGAAAGCCCTCCTGTCAAGCACATTTTCACGCATTTTGGACAAGTTTTCTCCAATAATTCCGCCTTTTTCGAGATTTTCACCATATTAGACATTTCATCGCGAAGACATATGGCATAAAATGAGCCTGACCTGATAAAAATTAACTCTTCCTCAAGGCCTTTCCATCAAAATCAAAACGAAAACTCAGACTTAAAACATATTTAACACAACAAAAACAATGACTTCCGAACAAACAGCCATCGAACTCCCCGACACCCCTGCCGAAGATTTGCCTGATGAAATTCTGGCAAAAGAGTTCCAAATTGCTATGGATACACACCAACTCAGCCTCTACTACCAGCCGATCATCCACCTAAAAAGCGGTCTGGTTGCAGGTTTCGAGACCTTAATGCGTTGGAATCACCCGAATCGCGGTTTTATCTCCCCTGGTGTATTTATTCCGATGGCGGAACGCACAGGGCTGATCGTAGAAGCAAGCCGCTGGGCCTTAAAAGAAGCCATTCGCGCTTTGAAGCGCCTTGAAAGCCATGTAGGGCACAACGAACACATCTATATGAGTGTCAACTTCTCGCCCAACGATCTCGCAGACGAGAGCTTTCTGGACGAAATGTATAACGTCATCAGCGCTAGTGATGTCCGCCCGACGCAGGTTCAGCTGGAAATCACCGGAGACTTGCTTAAAAACCAGAGAGAAAACAGCAAAACCATCCTTGGAATTTGTCGTAAAACTGGACTAAAGATTGCAGTCGATGACTTCGGATTAGGCGATCCAAGCGTTTTTATGAAATATATGGATGATTTTCCCATCAGCACAGTTAAAATTGACCATCTGGTAACACGCGACCTTCTAAAAATACCGGAAGCCAAACAATTGGTTTCCATGATCATAGAAGAAGCCAAAAAACGCGACATTATTATTATAGCCGAAGGCGTCGAACAAAAAGATGAGGCCCTTCTTCTAAGAGAAATCGGATGCCGTTATGGTCAAGGATACTACTTCACAAAACCTCTTCCCGAACGGGAACTAACAACTTTGTTGTTACAAATCAGTGCATTCAACGAAAGCCTGAAGTAGCAACCTCGTCTGTTGATAACTCAGAATATAATAGACATACTCTTTTCAAATGCCTTCCCTTAAGGCATGCTCCAAGTCTCAATTTTACAAACGAATAATATTTCGAGAGACAGGAAAGGGTCCGTTATGACTCTGAAGATTGCTGTATTAAAAGAAACCAATTCACACGAAGCACGCGTTGCGGCAACACCGGAAACAGTCAAGAAACTGACAGCCAAAGGGATAAGCTTAACGGTAACATCTGGCGCAGGCGCGCAAGCCTCTTATCCGGATCAAGACTATGAAGCCGCAGGAGCAACTCTGGCATCAGACAATGACAAAGCCACAAAAGACGCCGACATCATTCTCTGTGTACAATCACCGGAACAAGAACCAAAAGGAAAAGCAGGATCTCTACTGATAGGCATGCTCTCCCCATTCAAAGGAAAAGACCATCTCAACCAATTGGCTGCAACAAAACTAACATGCCTATCAATGGAACTGGTACCGCGCATAACCCGCGCGCAGTCCATGGACGTTCTCTCTTCCCAATCAAACCTCTCAGGTTACAAAGCAGTTCTCGAAGCCGCTGCAAATTATACCAAAGCCTTCCCGATGATGATGACAGCAGCAGGAACTATTCCTCCTGCTCGCGTCTTTGTGATGGGCGCAGGCGTAGCAGGCCTACAAGCCATTGCAACCGCAAAACGTCTCGGAGCAATCGTCTCAGCAACAGATGTTCGCCCTGCCGCAAAAGAACAAGTTCAGTCATTAGGAGCAAGCTTTGTAATGGTTGAAAGCGAGGAAATGAAACAAGCCGAAACATCCGGCGGATACGCAAAAGAAATGTCGGATGACTTCAAGAAAAAACAAGCGGCCCTAGTCGCCGAAACCATTGTCAAGCAAGACATCGTTATTACAACAGCCCTAATCCCGGGGCGCCCTGCACCGCTACTCGTCACAGAAGAAATGGTCAAATCCATGAAACCGGGATCGGTTATTGTAGATCTGGCTGTAGAACAGGGAGGGAACTGCGCGCTCTCGAAAATCGGAGAAATCGTAGATGTTGATGGTGTAAAAATTGTCGGCATTCGAAATATGCCATCGCGCCTGGCAACTGATTCTTCTGCACTTTACGCACGAAATCTTCTGAACTTGTTAAATCTGATTATAAAAGAAGACCAGATTGCTCTTGATATGGAAGATGACATTATCAAAGCAACCGTCCTGACCAAAGACGGCGCAATTATAAACCCGAATTTCTCAAATTAATTTTCACGCAAGAGAGGCATACCATGTCAGACCCTCAATCAGCCGTTACCAATCAGGCCAATCAAGTCTCCGCACTGGCACAACAACTATCAGAGCAAGCCAATCGCTTGGCAAATGATGTGAACTCCATTTCTTACACCATGGGGCACAACGCAGACTTTCTGATGATGGGCCTGACAATTTTTGTCCTCGCCTGCTTCGTCGGATACTACGTCGTCTGGCGCGTAACCCCTGCTCTCCACTCGCCTCTGATGGCAATCACCAACGCAATCTCATCAGTGATAATCGTCGGAGCTTTAATCGCTGCAGGCCCCGCCGAAACCAGCTTTTCAAAACTGGTCGGCTTTCTGGCCGTTATTTTGGTCTCGATCAATATCTTCGGAGGCTTTATCGTTACACGCCGCATGCTGCATATGTTTAAAAAGAAAGTTTAAAAAGGAATTCTGACATGAAAAAAACTATTTTCACTTTTGCTCTTTGTATTCTCTCCACTTTTCCATTCACCGCAGACGCAGAAGAAACGGAGACGGCCTATGAACGCGTCATGAGAACCGGCATATTCCGTTGCGCTTATGCTTCTGTTGGCATCCCAATACAAAAAAATCTGAGTAGCGGAGAAATTACAGGCCCATTAGCCGATATAGCCCGAGCAATGACTCAATCCCTTGATCTAAAACTCGAATGGACAATAGAGGTAGGATATGCAGATTTTGCTGAAGGCCTGAAGTCAGGACGATACGACGCCTTCTGTGGCATCATAAGCGCGACCCCTTCACGTGCCCGGGTCGCTACATTCACTACCCCTTTGTTTTACACCCCTTTTTATATATACACCCGCAAAGATGAAACACGATTTAAAAAGCTGGAAGATTTAAACCAATCCGAAATAATTTCAGGAACAGTTGACGGAGAAGCATTTCAGAAAGTAACACGAACTCATTTCCCGAGTGCACAAGAACATAGCCTCCCTAATATGACCGATCCAACCCAGCTTTTTGTTGATCTGGATGCAAAAAAGATAGATTTCGTTCTGCATGACCCCCTGAAGTTCAGAGATTATGAGAAGAATAATTCAGGAAAGGTTAGACGAGCCTTTACTGAACCTCTGGAATTTTATCCTGTAGGATTTGCAATCAACTCCACTGAACATGAACTGAAAGACATGCTCAATACTGCTATCTCCTCATTACACAACACAGGAAAAATGGATCAGATCCTAACGTCTCATGACATTGATAAGCAAACCTATTTTAGACCTGCTCTCCCATACAGAGCTGAATAATAAAATATGAAAGTCCGGAAATGAAAAAACAGATTGCGGCAATAACGCTCTTGTTCACATTCGCCAACCCTTTTCCTTCCCACGCAGAAGGAAAACAAACTGCCTTTGACCGCATAACAGAAACGGGCATCATACGCTGTGGTTATATTATTTATCCGCCACAGCTCAGCATTGATGCAAACACAGGAAAGCTTTCCGGACTAGCCTACGACCTGACCGAGCGCATGGCTAAAGACCTGCATCTGAAAGTCGAATGGACAGAAGAAGTAACCGCCGCCGCATGGATCGAAGGGCTTCACAACCAGCGATTTGATATGCTCTGCAATACGGCATGGGCAACGACAGTCAGAGCCCCCCAAGTTCTGAACAGCATTCCGGCATTTTTCACAGCAGTAAATGCCTACGCCAGAATTGATGATGACCGCTTTAATACGGGAATTTCACAAATAAATTCCAAGGACTACACCATTGCAACAATAGACGGATCGACAAGCGCTGCAATTGCAAGAGACTCTTTCCCCAACGCAAACACCATCTCTTTACCGGACATCAGTGATTTCTCCCAGCTTCTTTTGGAAGTCAGCAATAAAAAAGCGGATTTGACATTCTCAGAAGCTTCACAATTCAATGATTTCGACAGTAAAAATCCTGGTGTTTTAAAAAACATCACACCGAACAAACCGGTTCGAACCATTCAAAACACTTTTTTTGTAGACGGAAATGAACTCCGCCTAATGTCCATGATCAATACAGCACTCCTTAACTTACATCTGGAAGGTTTTGTCGATCAAACACTGGATAAATACGAAAACGGAAAAGACGTATGGAAACGCGCTACTCTTCCATACCGACAAGAAAAATAAAGGATCAAGTTAAAGGAAAAAACCATGGCTGAATTTGCATCACTCTTTTATCTCGTTTCATCAGTCCTATTCATACTTGCGCTTCGGGGATTATCCCACCCTGAAAGCGCCAGACAAGGCCTGAACTACGGAATGATGGGAATGGGGCTGGCAATTCTAACAACCCTATTGACCCCTGAAGTCCAGTCTTTCGGACTAATTGTATCGGGAATTATTATCGGCGGAACAATCGGTGCAGTCACAGCCGTAAAAATTCAAATGACCGCCCTTCCTCAATTAGTCGCAGCCTTCCATTCTCTTGTCGGTTTGGCTGCCGTTTGCGTCGCCGTTGCAGCTTTCCACAGCCCCGAAGCCTATGGCATTGGAACTCGCGGAAACATTCAAATTTCCTCTTTGATTGAAATGTCTTTGGGCGTGGCAATCGGAGCAATCACATTCACAGGTTCGATTATTGCATGGGGAAAGCTGCAAGGCGTAATTTCAGGAAAACCTCTAACATTCAGCGGTCAACATTTGCTCAATGCATTAATCGCGGTAGGCTTAGTTGGATTAATCGTAATGCTTTGCCTATCAGAAAGCACCTCAACATTCTGGATGATAATCCTGCTGTCCTTAGCCTTGGGTGTTCTATTGATTATACCAATCGGTGGAGCCGATATGCCGGTCATCGTTTCAATGCTCAACTCCTATTCGGGATGGGCAGCAGCAGGCATAGGCTTCACACTCCAGAACCCGCTCCTAATTATTACAGGGGCACTGGTCGGAGCATCAGGAGCCATCCTGTCCTATATCATGTGTAAAGGAATGAACCGCTCGTTCCTCAATGTTATCCTAGGGGGATTCGGCGCAGAGTCCGGAACAACAACCCATACAGGCCCATCAGATAAGGCCGCAAAAATCGGCTCCGCTGACGATGCTGCATTCATCATGAAAAACGCAGCCAAAGTCATCATCGTCCCAGGATACGGCATGGCCGTCGCACAGGCCCAACACGTCTTGCGTGAAATGGCAGACACATTAAAAGACCATGGAGTCGAAGTGCGATACGCTATTCATCCGGTTGCAGGTCGCATGCCCGGTCACATGAACGTCCTTCTGGCCGAAGCCAACGTCCCCTACGACGAAGTCTTTGAACTCGAAGACATCAACCGTGATTTTGCGCAAGCCGACGTTGCCTATGTTATCGGTGCAAACGACATCACCAACCCCGCAGCCAGAACAGACCCCTCTTCCCCCATCTACGGAATGCCCGTCCTTGATGTAGACCGAGCAAAAACAGTTCTCTTTGTGAAACGCTCCATGGGAACAGGATATGCGGGCGTAGACAACCCTCTCTTCTTCGAAGATAACACGCTGATGCTGTTGGGAGACGCCAAGAAGATGACCGAAGAAATTGTGAAAGCCTTAGAAGCTTAAATGAAACGCCCCATAGGGGCGTTTTTTTTGCATTTATTTGAAACAGCTATTGAGGCTCGCGAAATCTTTGTAAAAAATTTGCGTAAGCACGAGAAATCGGCTTGGATTGCACCCACCTATTAACAGGAGTTTTCCAATAAGGCACATCTTCAACGATTGAACGGACAGTAGATGCAGCTAGAGCAAAAGAAGCCACAACCGAAACGGCCTGAACAACAGGATGATGAGAGATGAAAGAAACTGCAGCAAAAGCCAAAGAGGCTGCAGGCCTTACTTTTGGTAAAAATTCGCTCACAGCGTGGCGAACCCCACGATTAATTTCTTCTTGATCCGCCTTATATTGGACAGGAATCCCCTGACTCATAACACACCTCTTTCTTTTATTTGACGATTTAAATCTTCTTATTCGCAGACAATACTCGTTTCCCAGAAAACTGTCAAAATAAACAGACTCATTTCACATTCCAAAAATCATAATATCTCAAATTTAAAGAGACAAAGTAGCACCTTGCCCATCAGAATATCTTTTCGATTGGGCAATAAGACCAATCGCCTCAGAAACAGAGGTTGTTTTTGCATCAACTCCTGAAGGCAAAGAATTTCCATTCAAAACGGAATTTATCCAAATAGTCTTGACCCCAAATCGATGAGCATTTTCCAAATTAGGAAGTTTATCATCAATAAGACAAGATCGACGAAAATCCGAAGAGATCATTCCTTCACCTTTTAACAACGGGAATACGTAACTAGAGCGCTTAAAAGGACGGTTTTCACCTTCATTACGAAGCCTCACATCAGCAATACGCTCGGCGGAAAGATGCTCATCAATATCCGCCCTCCTCACAACACGCTCGAGTTGATCGATGCAACCATCCGTAAATAAAGAGACGCGAACAGTTGGATCAATCAGTTTCAAACTGTCTAATGCCGTTCTTAAATGAGGGTCAGTTTTTGTCCACTGATGTGTTAATGCACCTCTCGAGCTGTGAACCAGTCGTTGAACAGAAGAACCAGAAAGAAATACATCGTCAGAATGCAGTCCACTCATTAACGCTTGGGCTGAGGTTATCAGATTGACCGGATTCAAAAGCCCGGTGCCTAACCCCTGTACAGCCGATTTTTGAAAGACACGCAAATAACATTCAATTCGATATCCAATATCCCTCAAAGAATAAAAAGTGCCGTCAATATCCAGTAGCAAATCATGAACATCTTTGAAATCCGATAAATTCTTACAAACAATAGCCATCAACACTGCTCAAAAATGCCAAGGACATTGCTCGACTTTTCTTACTCTTTTTCATTTAAAACAGAAACAGGGATACCAAAAATCGGCACCCCTGTCAATAAATATGTAAATTACGTTATAAATTAACCTACTATTTCTGACCCTGCAAAGAAATAGGCAATTTCAATAGCAGCGTTTTCAAGGCTGTCAGAACCATGAACAGAGTTTGCTTCAATGCTTTCTGCGAAATCTTTACGGATAGTGCCATCAGCAGCATCAGCAGGGTTTGTAGCGCCCATAATCTCACGGTTTTTAAGAACAGCGCCTTCGCCTTCCAGAACCTGAACAACAACAGGACCGGAAATCATAAAGCTCACCAATTCACCATAGAACGGACGAGCCGCATGAACTTCATAGAATTTCTTGGCTTGTGCTTCGGTCATTTGAATACGTTTTTGAGCAACAATACGCAAACCGGCCTTTTCAAAACGGTCGTTAATTGCACCGGTCAGGTTACGCTTGGTTGCATCCGGCTTGATAATGGAGAATGTACGTTCAATTGCCATTTAAAGTCCTCTTTTTCAGGTTTTCGGTCATATTTGGATGCCCTGCTTATAGGGGTTGGCAAGAGAAAAAACAAGGGCAATTCTTAATATGCATTTTAATCATATCTTTATTGTGCAAAACGCATAAAATTTCCTTGCTTTTTTAAAAAAATGGCGCAAAATCCAAGAGTAACTTAATTTTTTTAATTGACGACACAACGAAACGAGTCGTACCATTTTATAAAGAAAAATAAGAAAAAAAGACTACAAAACAGGGAATTAACCATAAATGACATCTAATATTGTCGCATTACAAAAAAAACATGGGCTAACAAAATTAGAGGCCCGAATTCTCCCCGGAAATCCTATCAGACGGGGAATCCATCGAAATGACCTTAACAGTAGCACTTGCCCAAGCCCTGATGCCCTGACATCTTTCATTAGAGCAGGCAGCCCGTATTTTGACAGACTGTTCAATTCATTCGTTGCGCCTGTGGGTTTATCTGCCTTTACATGCACAAAAGCTATCGAGAGCATTGAAAGAAAAGAACTACACGAAAAAGGTGACAGAACACACATCCACGACATTTTTCGGGGAACTTGCCTTTTTCAAACAAAAGAACAATTAGAAGCCATTCGTCAAATGCTCTCTGACAGTCTGACCGGAAAACCGATTGAAGGAACAGAAGGTTTTAGAATCATTGATATTGTTGACACCGTCGGTATTCCTCAATCTAAATTGACCGATGGCACTCTACCAAGAATTAAAGTTCAGGTGAGTTTTATGCATGGCGGGAAGAAACTCACCGGTGAAATGATTTTCATGGAAAATGGTTTCTTCAAAGATGGGTACCTCCCCTCACATTCAGCCTACGAAGAATTTCGCGGCCTGAAAGCTGCTTTTGCAGGGACAAATGTTCCAGAAATAAGAGATCTCGCCAGACTTAATGGCAACCATTACATAGCAGAATCGGATCTTAAAAACCTCATGGAGATGGATTGGGCAGACGCGACAAGAACCGCCCTTCATTTGGAAGCCGCAGAGACCCACATGAATAGTGCTTTTGCTATTCAACGCGAATACGGGCGTCTAAACGGAACAGATGGCATTCTATTTGCAAAATTAACTTCTCCTTCTGGAACAACACAATACGTGACTCCTTCTCCAGAAACAGGAAAGTACGAACTGTTAAGTACAAGTCAAATACAGTCTCAAATAGCCTTATCAGGGGCTACAGAGATGACGGCAGAAAATTTCATTAAAGCCAGTGAAGCCATTGCAAGGAGCCGAGAAACTCTTCCGGCAGCAGCTGTCGCAAACGGGCTAATGCACTATAGAAATCAGTAAAAAAAGGGCTAACCAGCCCCTTCTTTAGTCATTTGTCAAATACCCGCACCCCATGCTCCCTTATTTCGCAACCCCGGACTTGATCCGGGGTCTTACATGAACTCGAAACAGACCCCGCATTAAATGCGGGATTTCGGGCATTAGACTATATTTTAGAACACCAAACTCTTTGCGTTCCATTGCGTCCTTTGCGTTAAAAAACAAACTACCCCAGCATCTTCTCGATAGCAGACACAGCATCATTGGCGGCATCAACATTGGTGCCACCGGCCTGCGCCATATCAGGACGACCACCGCCGCCTTTACCGCCTAGAGCTTCAGCCCCTGCCCGCACCAAATCAACAGCACTGATTTTAGATGTAAGATCATCAGTAACCGCCACAACGATCGATGCTTTCCCGTCCATGGTCGCAATCAAAGTCACAACACCGGATCCAATCTGGGTTTTGAAATCATCTGCCATAGATTTTAAATCCTTGGCAGGAACGTCTTCCAAAATACGCGCAATAAATTTCACACCGCCAATATCTTTGGCTTGAGGAGCTGAATCATTCGCCCCACCCCCTGTGGCCATCTTACGCCGCAAATTGGTAATTTCTTGTTCCAGTTTTTTCTTTTCATCCAGCAAGGCGCGTACACGCTCAGCAACATCAGTTGCATTGGTTTTAAGAAGGCCTGCCGTTTCAAGCAGACGTCCTTCCTGTTCTTCCAGATATGCCAAAGCCGTAGCCCCAGCCACCGCCTCAACACGGCGCACACCGGAACTGACAGCAGATTCAGAGACAATCTTGAACAATCCGATCTCGCCTGTACGGGACACATGCGTCCCACCACACAACTCGACAGAAAACGGAATTTTGCCCTGAGCATTAGCACGCCCCATAGACACAACCCGAACTTCATCATCGTATTTTTCACCGAACAAAGCCCGTGCACCACTATCCCGTGCCGTATCAATATCCATGAGCTTGGTCACAACAGGTGTATCCGCCCAAATCTCGTCATTGACCTGAGCTTCAACTTGACGAATTTGTTCAGGTGTTAACGCGACAGGGTGAGAAACATCAAAACGTGTACGATCAGGAGTCTGCAAAGACCCTTTCTGAGCCACATGATCCCCAAGAGCTTGACGCAATGCTTCATGTAATAAGTGCGTAACAGAATGGTGTGCCCGAATATTGGAACGCCGCGCATGATCAACACGCGCTTCAACACCTTGCCCGACCTTCAAAGAACCACTGGAAACTTTTCCGACATGGACATGAAGTTTACCCAACTTCTTCGCCGTATCAGCCACATCAAAGACCGCATCATCACTTTGCAAAAGACCAGTATCTCCAACCTGCCCACCGGACTCGGCATAAAACGGGGTCTGATTGAGCAAGATAGAAACCTCGTCACCAGCATTAGCGGAATCCACCAAAGCACCGTTTTTCACTATCGCAACAATCTGAGCTTCAGATGATTCTTTATCGTAGCCCAAGAATTCGGTTGCTCCTTTTTCCTCCGCCAGATCATACCAGATTTTTTCAGTCGCAACATCACCCGACCCCGCCCACGCCGCACGAGCCTCGGCTTTTTGACGCTCCATACAGGCATTAAATCCGGCGACATCCACATCAATCTGACGCACCTTTAACGCATCTTGCGTCAAATCCAGAGGAAAGCCGTATGTATCATAAAGTTTAAACGCTACCTCACCATTCAAGGTCTGCCCTTCTCCCAAGGAAGAAGTTTCTTCATCCAGCAATTTCAGACCACGATCCAGCGTTTGTTTGAATTTGGTTTCTTCCATACGAAGTGTTTCTGAAATCAAAGCCTGTGCTTCATAAAGCTCAGGATACGCTTCTCCCATTGAAGACTGCAAAGTCGGGAACAATTTAACCAACAACGGATCTTTAGCCCCCAGCAAATGCGCATGACGCATACCGCGACGCATAATACGACGCAGAACATATCCGCGCCCTTCATTTGATGGCATCACACCATCCGCAATCAAAAAGGCTGCTGCGCGCAAATGGTCCGCGATCACACGGTGGGACGCCACCATATCTCCATCCGGAGAAACGCCCGTCAAATCCGCACAATGCTGAATAATAGATTGGAAAATATCAATATCATAATTGTTATGCTTGCCTTGAAGAACAGCCGCAACACGCTCCAATCCCATCCCTGTATCAATGGACGGTTTCGGCAAAGCGACACGAGAACCATCTGCCATTTGCTCATACTGCATAAACACAAGATTCCAGATTTCGATGAAACGATCACCATCTTGCTCGGCAGACCCCGGAGGCCCTCCCCAAACTTTATCTCCATGATCATAGAAAATCTCGGAACATGGCCCACAAGGTCCTGTATCCCCCATCATCCAGAAATTATCCATCGTATCGATACGAATAATTTTACTATCACTAAATCCTGTCACTTTTTTCCAGATATTAGCCGCCTGCTCATCATCATGATAAACAGTCACGCATAATTTTTCAGCAGAAAGACCCAAAACTTTGGTCACGACATCCCAAGCAAATGGAATAGCATCATCTTTAAAATAATCACCAAACGAGAAATTCCCCATCATCTCAAAAAATGTATGGTGGCGAGCTGTATACCCGACATTATCAAGATCATTATGCTTACCGCCTGCGCGGACAGATTTCTGCGCCGTGGTCGCACGAGTATAAGGACGTGTCTCTTTTCCGGTAAAAATATCTTTGAACTGAACCATACCTGAGTTCACAAACATCAGGGTCGGATCATTATGCGGGATCAAAGAACTGGACTTGACGACTTCATGTCCTTGCTTTTCAAAATATCCCAGAAACTCGGAACGAATATCCTTAACGTTTTTCATCTTTTCTCTCTTTTGGCTAGGACAGCCAATTTAGACGAAAAAAGTTTATTTTTCAAAGGGTTTTATTCTATTTGCTCCCCGATAAAACCGGAAGTCTGCAACGCCCAAAGCCGTGCATAAAGCCCGTTTTGGGCCAAAAGCTCTTGATGAGAGCCCATTTCAACAATCCGCCCCTGATCCATCACAATCAACCGGTCCATGGACTGCAATGTCGATAAACGGTGGGCAATCGCCAGAACCGTCCGCCCCTCCATCACCGAAGCAAGGCTTTTTTCTATCAGTTTCTCGGATTCACTATCAAGCGCGGACGTCGCTTCATCCAAAATCAGGATTGGCGCATCTTTAAGAATAGCACGCGCCAAAGCAATTCTCTGACGTTGCCCACCCGATAACTTAACTCCACGCTCACCGACCTCTGCTTCATAGCCGCGCTTACCATCTTTATCAACAAGCCCAAGTATAAATTCATCGGCATATGCCAGCTTCGCCGCCTGAACGACATCATCATACGAAGCGTCATCACTCCCGAAACGAATATTGTCCAAAATGCTTCTATGTAACAATTCGGAAGACTGTGGAATAACAGCAATATGCTCGCGTAAACTATCTTGAGTAACAGAACTGATATCAACACCACCCAAAGAAATACGCCCACCATCCAAATCATAAAGCCTCAAAATCAATTGAACGAGCGTAGATTTTCCGGCTCCGGAAGGCCCGACAAGCCCTACCTTTTCACCATTTTTAATCTCCAAGTTCAGTCCATCAAACACAGGCCTCCCGGGATAAGAAAAAGTTGCATCCGAAAAAGATAAATCAGAACGCTCAAGTATCATAATTTTTGAATCGTCCCGATCAGAAACTTCATAATTCTGAACAACAGTATCAATACTGTTTCGAACTTCCTCCATCAATTGGACGAATTCAAGTAACAACATCGCTAACCACCAGCTATTCGAAGTCACAATAATTCCGAACGTCAAGATCATAACAACATCTGAAATCTCGATAACATCAGTCTGGAACTGATGAATGACTAGAAAGATCAAAGCAATCTGAAATGAAGCATTACAACAATGCTGAAAGATTTCTTGCCAGAACCCCAAAAGACTCTTATGCCGCCCACTTTGACCGGCTTGGCGTAAATTATCGCGGATCAAAAGATCTTCTTGCCTACGTCTGGAAAACACTTTGACCAGAAACATATTGGATATACTGTCAATATAGCGCCCACGCACAATATTCATGTCTTCAATAGCTCTATAACTGGCAGGGCCAATAAATTTTATAATCCACCAAATTATAAAACTACAGCCAATAACATAGCTCATAAGAACCAAAGCAAAAGAAATATCCAGACTAAGGAAAAATACAAATGCAATTATCAATTGCATTATACAATAATTGATGTGAGCACAGGAATTAAGAAGGATCATCCGGATAGCTTCAGGCATTTCCATGACTTTTCCGGCCAGACGCCCGACATAATCATCCTGAAAATAGCGATAAGAATGGCCATATAAATATTGCCCCAACTGCCTCCGGATCATCATTGAAAACGGAATAAACGTACCGTTATTTATGCGGGACATTGTCGAAAAAATGGAACGGCTAAAAACATGTACAACAAAAATATAAGCAAAGCATAATCCGGCCAAAGAACTGAAGAAGATTTCATCTTTACCCTCGACAACACCGATCTCTTTCAAAAGAAGCGCGGAAACCTGCCCATAAAACCATGGCTCCGATGCCAAAGCCATATTGGCAATAATCCCGCATAAAAACATGGCAATGAATGGCCACTTAACCTGACGAACAAAAAACCAGACAAACGACCATAATTTATTAGGAATTTTGACATCACGCGGTAATTCGCGATCAATCAACTCCAATCCGGGGAAAATTCTAGATATCATGTGTATGAATTAGCACAGCCGAATCAGAGCCACAAGCATCGATCACCGAAAAACAAAGACAAATACTAGGCGACTTTAAAATCACGAATACCTGTACGGCTATTTCTGCGTGCTGCTCTATTTTTTGGCTTTATAGACTGAATCTCAGGCTTATAAACTTCCGAACGAAGAAATAAAATGGCTCTGTCTCCATCCATCACAGCGACAGTCTTATTCCTTGTTAACAAAGCTTCAAGGCTCTCAGGGCTTTTTGCTAAAATGTCAATTTGAAGGGAAGAATTCAATTCTCTTAAATGCTCTACGCCCCATTCAAAATACTTAATCTTTGCGATAGTTTTTCCACAAAAACCACGATGTCCGGAGGTTACAATATCAACGCCTCTATCTCGCATCATCGGAAATAAGCGATGCTGAACAGCTCTAACAAAAACTTCACAAGAAATTCTGCCTGAATTGGCATTAAACAAATCTATAATACTCATGATTGACACACTCTATTCTTTTAAAGCACACTATTTTTTTAAGTCCGAAAGACTAACAAATCAACACCAAGCCAGTAAACAAAAAAATGTCTGATAGCTCCAATACACTAGAATTCGCAATAAAATTAGCCGACACAGCCGGAGAAATTGCCCGCCGCTATTTCGGCACACCCCTAGATATCATCAGCAAAGGGGATGAAAGCCCTGTCACAAAAGCCGATAGAGAAATCGAACAAACTCTGCGCAACCTCATCGAAGCAGAACGCCCAGAAGACGGTATACTGGGAGAAGAATTCGGCACAAAAGAAAGTAAGAATGGCCTGACTTGGGTTATAGACCCGATAGACGGCACAAAATCTTTTACGATAGCCCGCCCGACCTTTGGAACATTAATTGGCTTGTGTAACAAAGAAATTCCCATTCTCGGAGTAATAGACCAACCGATTACAAAAGAACGCTGGATCGGACAAAAAGGAAAACAAACCACTTATAACGGAAAACCTGTATCTTGTCGCAAATGCCCTGACCCGAAACTAGCCATACTGGGAACAGGCTCGGCATCCCAAATTTCACATGAAGACCCAACGAGATTATCGCGCTTAGAATCCCAATCCAGATACACGGTCTTCCAAGGGGATTGTTATTTCTATGGCCTTATGGCCAACGGGTTTCTGGATATTCTAATTGAAGATCACTTAGGAATTTATGACTTCATTGCCCTCGTGCCCGTCATTGAAGGCGCAGGAGGAAAAATCACAGACTGGCGCGGAAACCCAAAGACATTGACGGGTGACGCAACACTCCTCGCCTGCGGCGATCCTGATCTTCACAAAAAAATTCTGGAGATAATTTAACGATCAACTGCCAAAGCAAATATGTTTGAACCAATATTCTGAGCGACACGCAGGTAATCCGGACGATCCAGAGACGCAACAGCGTCCAACGATGGAACATCCTGCCCCATACGGGTTCTGTACATCCAGTAATTAACCATGACACGCTCAACAAAAGCTCTGGTCTCAGAAGACGGGATACTCTCGATAAAAAGCAAAGGATCATCAACGTCAGAAAGTTGTTTTTTCCATTTAGAAAGATTTCCGGGACCGGCATTGTAGGCAATTGCCATTTTAAAAAGGTCATTATTAACAACAGGATCTCTTAACAATTGACCGACATATTTTTGGCCAATCTCAATATTGGTCATTGGATCAGTTAAAGCGATACTCTCGGTCTTAGCAACAAACTTGGCAGTTTCCGGCATCAATTGCATCAACCCCTTCGCACCAACATAGCTGGTTGCATGAGGATTAAAACGGGACTCCTGACGAATAAGAGCATGAACAATAGCCTTATCAACCTGATAGCCATTCTTTGGCTCCCAAGGGCTTTCAGGATACAACGCCAAATCATAAAAACGTCCGTCTTTAGATTTAGTTTTGCGCGCCAAATAAAGAACCAAAGCAGGAACATCATGTTCAGAAACATAGGCCAAAGCCTGAGAGCGTTTGGCATCACTAGACAACCATCCGCCTTTTGATAAATTCTCGATGGCAGCAATAACTTTGCCGGATTTTGTATTTTGAATAGCGTTTTTCAAAGACGCCGACTGAGACAACTCATTTTTCTCGAGCGCACTCAAAACAGGAATATCGCGATTAAAATCATAAGAACGCCCTAATGCTTTCAACGCAACCATGCCATAGAATGTTCTAGGGTGTTGAGCTGCAATTTCCTGCCAATCCCGAACATCGGAAAAACGTCCGGCGCGGAAAGAAGCTCTGGCGGCCCAATAAGCTCCACCCGAAATTAACCAAGGCGACGCAACCTTAGAACGTGCTGTCATTGCAAACATATCAGCAGCCCGACCAAAATCTTCATTTCTCCACGCAGCCTGTCCCGCAACCCAGCCGGACAACGGTACAAGTTTCCCGGAACGCTGAACAACCTCTTCAGCAACTTCGGCAGCCCGATCAATTTTGCCTTCCATCAAATAGGATTGGGCAATCTGGGCTTTCACACGATCAAATTCTGCGGATTTCAATTTTTTTGCAGTAGCATCCTGAGACAACAATTTCAAAGCAGCTGTAGGGCGTCCTTGGCGCAGTTCAGCGCGGACAGCCTTTTCAACCAAGCGGTAACCGGAAGACACCTTAACCTCTGCCGAATAATCCTCCGGCAGGGCAATCGTAATCTGGGAAGTGGACGTTTCCGTGGTTGCCTTATTAGATCTTCCCAATTCAAAACCATGGGTCAGATCCGGTTTCATCAGCGCTTGAGATAAACTCATTCTGGTATTTGCGCTACCGTCGCTAGCAATTCCACACACCACACCGCTCAACAGACACACAGCAGCTAAAGCCAGCTGGATGCCTTTCTTTATATCGTCGTTGTGCATAGTGGTAGTTTTTTATCAATACTCTCAAATATTGTCCAGAAAAAAACGGGCACGCCCAAAGGAAAACGCTCAACCACACCCAACTAAGTGACTGAAAATCATAATAAAAATGAAGAAAAAATAATAGGGAAAATTGTGAATATTAACAATCAACTAGCCACATTCTAAAACAAAGACGCCCCCAATGATAAATACTTAAAAATTGAGCATTTTCTACATAAGGATTACTTAGCTATACTTATAATCAAGTAAAAATAACTTGAAAACAGCCGTGCGCCATAGCCAAAAACAAAGATATTAAGAACCGAACCGGAAAAATTTCGGAAAATCAGGACATGCGCTTTTGCAAATCTTGAAGATCGTCCCAAGCCTCGCGTTTTTTCGCTGGGCTTTTAAGAAGAAAAGAGGGAGGAAAACTAACCAAGGCTGGAATTCCCTGATACTCGAACCATTGCCCACGCAACTTCGTCATACTCTCGGTTCGCCCCAACAATGCTTTGGCAGGAACACTTCCCATCAAAAGCAAAAATTCCGGTTGAACCAACTCTATATGCTTTTTCAAGAAGGGAAGAGATAAGTCTATTTCAGAAGCATTTGGAGTCCGGTTTCCCGGCGGACGCCAATTCAAAACCTGTGTCATGTAAACGGCCTTGATCCGATCTTCTGCTCCACGCGACAAGCCAATCGCGCCCATCATTTTATCCAGCAACTGACCGGATTCTCCGGAAAACGGCTTTCCGGAGTGATCATCAGCATCATCGGGGATCTCACCAACCACCATCAAACGCGCTTGAGCATGACCATCGCCAAAAACCATTTTTCCTGCAGTTTTCTTAATGGCCAAGCCATCAAACTGCCCCAGGGCATTCTGAAGACCTTCTAGGCTAGAAACATTTGCCAAAAGTGGCGCAATTGTTGCCAGAGCCTCAGCAGTCCCCAAAGGAGATGGGGATGGGGAAGGAGAAGCTAAAACAGGGGACGGCGCAGAAACAGAAACATAGGAATCAGCAACCATTTTCTCTGCCAGACGGTTTTGCGGCACATCAAACACCCCCTCGTCCAAGCCAATGTCCAGATACCATTGCAAGGTCGCGGCCAGATCATGAGAACTGTGTATTTCATTCATAACGGGAGAATTTCGTCCTTTGGGTTTTCTTGATCCTGTGTTTAACGTATATATATAAGAGGAACCGGAAGCTCGGCGCAACGCCTCCGCAGGAACCGTCCACACCAAACATCCTATAAACCGGACAAAACCGACAAACAAAGATAAACCATGACAACAGAATTTCAGGCTGAAACATTATCATCCCCCTCTCCTCAAATCCGACAAGACCGCGATTCCATGAGTTATGACGTCGTAATCATCGGCGGCGGGCCTGCTGGCCTGTCTTGCGCAATCAAGCTAAAGCAAATTAACCCCGATATAACCGTCTGCATTCTGGAAAAAGGCTCAGAAATTGGAGCGCACCTACTCTCTGGAGCCGTTTTCGAGCCTCGCGCCCTTAACGAGCTATTTCCCGACTGGAGAGAAAAAGGCGCCCCCCTGACATGCGCAGCAACATCAGACGAATTTCTACTTCTCAGTGAAACCAAGACATACAAACTGCCAACACCTCCCCAAATGCACAACAAAGGAAACTATATCATCTCCCTCGGAGCTTTGGGAAAATGGCTGGCAGAACAAGCCGAAGGACTGGGCGTTGAAATTTATCCTGGCTTTGCAGCCTCCGAGCTTCTCTTTCATGAAGACGGCTCAGTCAAAGGTGTAGCCACCGGAGACATGGGGCTGGATAAAGACGGAAACAAAACAGCCTCCTTCCAACCCGGCATGGAGCTTCATGCAAAACAAACCGTATTTGCCGAAGGATGCCACGGCTCCCTGACGAAAGAATTAATTCAACATTTTAATCTTAGGGAAAAAACATCTCCACAAACCTACGGATTGGGTATCAAGGAAATCTGGGAAATCAAACCGGAAAACCATAAACAAGGTCATGTCATTCACACACTGGGCTGGCCCCTTGATCAAAACACTTATGGCGGATCATGGTGCTATCACATGGAAGGCAACCTGATCTCGATAGGCTATGTGGTCGGCCTCGACTATCAAAACCCGTATCTTTCCCCATTTGAGGAAATGCAACGCCACAAAACGCACCCCTATTTTAAAACGTTGCTTAAAGACGGGAAAAGAATTTCTTATGGCGCTCGTGCCTTGGTAGAAGGCGGGCTTACCTCGCTCCCGAAACTAACCTTCCCCGGCGGATTATTAGCAGGAGACAGCGCAGGATTCCTGAACGTTGCAAAAATCAAAGGTAACCACGCCGCGATGAAGTCAGGAATGTTAGCAGCCCAAGCTATCGCAGATCAACTTGATGACAAAGAATGCACCAGCTACTCAAAACTCTTCAAAGAAAGCTGGCTCTATAAAGAGTTGTACAAAGTCAGAAATATCCGCGCAGGCTTCCACAAAGGCAGACTTTTCGGATTACTTCACGCAGCCTTCCAGACATTAGGCGGATGGATGCTCCCCTACACACTCAAAAACCATTCCGATCACACCCAACTCATAAAAGCTGATAACGCCCCCCCCATACAATACCCAAAACCGGACGGCGTTCTAACTTTTGACCGTCTATCCTCTGTATTTTTATCCAACACCAACCACGAAGAAGACCAGCCCTGTCACCTCAAGTTAAAAGATCCGATCATTCCCTTGAGTGTCAACCTACCGCAATGGAGTGAACCGGCACAACGGTACTGCCCCGCAGGAGTTTACGAAATTGTCGAAGAAAACGGTGAAAAACAATTTCGTATCAACGCGCAAAACTGTGTCCATTGCAAAACATGTGATATCAAAGACCCGTCCCAAAACATTAATTGGACACCCCCACAAGGCGGCGGCGGGCCAAACTACACTGGAATGTAATCAAAAAATTGACTATTTTACTAGAAAGATCACAAATAGGAACGGATCACCTCATGTCAAAATCTCTACGCGCTTTTCTTTTGCTGACGGCATCACTCCTCATCACAGCCTGTGATGAAAATTCGTCCAATCAAAGCGCACAAGAAGATCAAACACAATCGATCATCGGTTTCTACCAACCTCAGGCAAAGGTCTTCAAAAAAACAATGGCCGGTGGATATCTGGCGGGTCAACACGCGCAACTCATGGGAGACTGGAAAACTGCCGGCCTTTATTTTGAAGATGTCCTTCAATACACCCCCGATGATTTGAATATCCAGAGCCGCGTCATGGCGCTGTCCTTAGGATCAGGCCACTACGAGCAAGCAGTAAAACTGGCCAACATTATTGTAGATAGTAAAAAGAATGAGTCCCTCGCCTTCCTGATCGTAGCACTCGATGATTTTCGCCAAGGAAAATACAAAGAGTCAGAAAATCGCATCCAATCGATCAAACAAGACGGCCTAGGCTCTGCCATCATGCCTTTGATCGAAGCATGGAGCGAAGCCGCCCAAGGAAAAATAAACCTGAACACATTAAAAAACTCTCCATCCTTTCTGTACCAAGCCGTGCTGATTGCAGATCATATCAACGATACGGCCTCAATAAAGAAACTGGCAAAATCCTATAATTTTACGCACACCCCAACGCCCATATCAGGCTTAGAGGATGTCGCCGATGTTTTTGCAAAACACGGAGAAACTGAACAAGCCAAAGAGATTTATACAACGCTGAGAAACGCTGTTCCGGGATCAACCGAACGCCTCAACGAGAAAATAAAAAAACTCACCAACTCAGAACCCATCGAAACGGAGTCGATGACCCCACAAGAAGGTTTAGCAAAAGCACTACTGGACACAGCACATCTTCTATCAAACGGCTATGAAGAATCTGCGATTCTTTTTACGCATATGTCAAGATTTCTGGACCCTCAAAAAACAGATACGCTAGAATTACTGGCCCAATTCTCGGCCGACAACAAACAATATGAAAGTGCCATCGACTATCTGACGAAAATCGATCACGGCGAAGACAATTCGTCACAAGCCCTGACAACTCGCCAGATTGCGCTTCTGCTGGAAATGGACAACAAACACGATGAAGCCATCCGCGTTTTGGAATCTCTTGTTGAAACCAACCAGAATGTCGATGCCCAAATCCAGATCGGCGACATATACCGCCAGATGGAGAATTTCAAAGACGCTCTAAAAGCCTATGATAAAGCCGTAAAAATGTTGGGGGGAGACGTTCCTCAAGATAAGTGGCAGCTCCTCTTCTCTCGCGGAATTGCCAACGAACGCACAAAAAACTGGGAACAAGCCGAACAAGACCTTTCACAAGCGCTTACCTACGAGCCGGATCAACCCTACATTCTCAACTATCTGGGATACACATGGGCTGACCAGGGGAAAAACCTCGACAAAGCGGCAGAAATGTTGGAAAAAGCCGCACGCCTCAAACCGGATGACGGAGCGATCATCGACTCACTTGGCTGGGTATATTACCGCATGGAAAAATTCGAAACTGCCGTAGACATGCTGGAAAAAGCTATCGAACGCCAACCTTATGAGTATGAAATAAACGATCATTTGGGAGACGCCTACTGGCAAGTCGGTCGCAAAAAAGAAGCGCGTTTCCAATGGCGCCGCGCAATCAGCTTTACAAAAGACCCGGAAATCATCGCTAAAATCGAAGACAAAATCGAAAACGGCATCACCAAATCAGAGGTGGCCAAAAGCTCATCCGCCAATCCTGTAAATGCAAATGCTCTGGTCAAGAATGATTAACAAGTATGATGAAAGAGTGCAAAACACCGGCAAAAGTAAACCTGCACTTACATATCATCGGAAAAAGCCCCGATGGCTACCATAACCTGCAGTCCCTGATTGCATTCACAGGCCTTTCGGACACAATAACCCTAACCCCGTCACCCAAAAGAAAAATAACACTATCTGGCCCGTTCAGTTATCAGATATCAAAGCTGAAACAAGAGGATAATCTCATAGAAAAATCTCTGCGATTACTCGAACAAGAAACAAAAGCCCCTTACAATTTCGACATCTCACTTCATAAAAACATCCCGACAGGCGGAGGATTGGGCGGAGGATCAGGAAATGCAGCAATCCTTTTAAAATCACTAAACACAGACAAAAATATTCTCACAAAAATAACGTCTCAACTGGGCAGTGACATCACCGCATTCCTCGAAGCCCCGGCGCCTGTTATCATGGAAGAGACAGGAAACAGAATAAACTCTGCTTCCCCGATTTTCCCCGATCTACCAATCCTGCTGGTCAATAATGGTGAACAATGCCCCACACCATCTGTCTACGCTGCTATGGAAGAATCCGACTGGAAACCCGCCATCAACTTTCCGGATAAATTCGATACAATTGAAAAACTCACAACCTTTCTAAAAATTCACACAGAAAATAGTATGAGCAGAGCGGCTATCAAGACGGTTCCAATCTTACAAAAAACGCTCAATACAATTGAAAATCAAGACCAATGCCTCTTATCAAGACTCTCAGGAAGCGGTGCTACTTGTTTCGGAATTTTTCCAACATCAGCGCAAGCAGAACACGCAGCCACAATAATAAAAAAGACCCATCCGGAGTGGTGGGTCATGTCAGATACGCTCACAGGTAAGAAAACACTCTAGCCGCAATTCAGCTCGGTTTATTCTCCCGAGGCCAAAATCTGAACCAGAAGATTTTCACTAGCCACCCCATCCTGACGCAATCCGTGACTTTTCTGATAAGTAAGAACAGCCTCTTTCATCGCTTGCGATGCTGACCCATCGGGGGCTCCCTTGTAATATCCCATACGGGACAATTGCTCCTGAATTTGAAGAACAACAGATGGATCAGTTACAGATGAAGAAACTGCGGCAACATCGGCCGCAGTCTGATTTACTTCTGAAACAGAACCTGTCGAGCCCTGAATATCAGGCAGAGCAGCACTCGACGGATCAGGCAAAGAAGGCTGACCCTCTTTATCTAAAAAACCCGGCTTAGTCTGAGCAATACGCTCGACAATGCGCGACACATCAGCATCACTCATACTCAACTGATTCTGCAACAAACGCAAAGCATCTTTCGCTTGATCACTCCCCTTACCGGCAGCCATAGAGTACCAGAAGACCGCTTCATCAGGTTGGGATTCACCTAGCAATCCGTTTTCGTGCAGCAATCCAAGATTATAGGCTGCTTCAACGATACCGCCGCTAGCGGCCCTTTGAAAATAAGACGCAGCGATCTGTGGATTATACTCGGTCCCGACCCCTTCAATATAAGCAATTGCAAGATTATACTGAGCCTCAGGATGATTGTTGGCAGCCGCCACCCGATAAAGATCAATGGCGCGACCGATGTTTTTCTCAACACCCAAACCTTGTTGGGTCAACACACCAAGATTATATTGAGCATTCGCTATATTCTGATGAGCTGATTCAGAAAACCATTTAGCAGCCAAATCATAATTCACCTTAACACCGGCGTGACCCGCAGTATAAATAGCGGCTAAATCATGCTGAGCTTTGGCATCTCCTTGAAAAGCCAAATTCTCAATATCCTTGACTGACTTTGGCAAAGCCGCATTTGGCTTGATCCGCGTTTCAACAGATCCCTTAGGAGCCTCGCTCTGAAATTTCTCCAAAGCCGCATCTTCTGCGTTAATAGCTTTATCAAAATCATTCGGCTCTGATACAATCTCTTCCGCAACAATCTCGGTAGGATTAACAGAAGACGGCTCAATTTGACTTGCCATCTCGGCAATGTCAGCCATCAACTGTTCTTGTGTCGGCGCGACCGAAACAGAGGAAGATACAGACTCAATACCGTTTTCAATCACACTTCTATCTTCTGCCGCACTTTTGAATTCCTGAGGAAAGAATGACGAAACATCTCCACTCTCCTCCCCCACTTGAACCTTTTCGGAAGTCCCCGAAGTAGGAATAAACGAAACAGACTTGAAATTGATCTGACTAATTAAAACCCCAGCGGCAATAACAAGAACAAACAGCGCCATCAAAAATGCCTTGTTGCTAATATCCGAAGCCTTTTGCTGCTGACGAATAGACTCGGCAATATCAGATAACGGCCCACGATCAGAAACATCTGCACCTCGCTCTGCAGAAGCAGGCGATCGAGGCTGAGACACTTTCAAAGTATCATCTCCCGTCCAAGCAGGAGATTGAGGAAGGTTAGTACGCGCCGCCAAAGCCTGATCTGTCAAAAGCACCAAAGCTTTCGCTTTCAAAGTCTCTTGTGTTTGAGCCAGTGTCTCTTCCATAACCTCAAGCTTACGAACAAGACGAGCCTTGTCCTGCCCCAGCTGTTCAACACGCTTGGCGAGTTTTGAATTTTCCACCAAAGCATCTTCAATACGAACAATTGCACTTCCCGCAGCCGTCTCGATATTGCTGAGCTTATCTTCCAATTTACCTTTCAAGACTTGCTGTTCATTCTGGGAAGCTTCCAAAACTTTATTCTGCGATTGCACAAGTGTCTCAAGTTCAGTTTGTTTATCTAAAAGACCTTGGATAAAATCATCTTTTTGAGAAACTTTTTCCTGCAAACTGTCAAAAGACTTTTGAGAGGCAGAATTTTTACTGTCCAGATCACCGATAAGCTTGCGACAAGACTCAAGCTCTTTCCAAAGAACCTCGCGCTCTTTCTCGCTCTGACGCAAACGCTCGCCCAAATCGGACAACAAACGAACAATTTGCAACTGCTGAACAGGATTGGCAGTATTCGAAACAGATGAGGAAGCATTAGCTGACATTTTAGATTCAGGCTTCTGGAGCATACTCTCCAGTGCGGAACGACTATCGCCCTGCCTGTCTACTCCTCGATCATCTTTCGGAGAAATTTCAAAACCGGAAGAACGCTCTGCATCTTCATGAATAGAAGCAGATGAAGCCGACGAAGCGACAACACCGGAAGAACCGGACGATGATGTGGCCTTTACCACAGCCTCCGGCATATCATCCTGCTTAGCAGAATGATTATCTCCGTTCACCGCTCGCTTGATAGCAACAGGTTGAACAGATTCGACTTCCGATACCCTAGACGCGATCCCACCCGCCTGATTAGCGGCACGGCGCGTCACCCAGTCTTGAAGACTGAATTTTTTTCCACTGATGTCATCCATGATGCTCACCATAATCATTTTGTATAATTCCGCCAAGAAAAACCTTTCACAAAACCCGAATTTTCCACAGGGACTAACGCTGTTAACCTTTTCCGAACAGATACCGACTTGGCAGAATCGCTATTTTTCTGTAAAGCTATAGTCTAATAAAAGATTTCCAACCTATACCAGCCATTCGGCGCAACTTAGGATTTTCATAAATGACCCATTCTGCCCAAGATGTAACCCTTCTATTGGAACTCTTGTCATCCCGTATATGCCATGACCTCGTCTCTCCGGTCGGAGCCATTAATAACGGACTGGAATTTATGGAAGAAATGGGATCAGACCCTGACGGGATCAAACAGGCCACCGAACTAATCGCTCATTCTGCATCCTCTGCCGGAGCCAGACTCCAAGCCTTTCGCATAGCTTACGGCGCAGGTGGACGGGACGGAAACCTGAAACCCGAAGATATCCAAAAAGCTTTTGGAGCCCTAATCCGTGCCGATGGTAAAATCCGCCAAAGCTGGGATCCATATGGCCCTCTAGGCATCGATATGAAAGAAAAAGGCGCCTGCAAAGTCCTGATGGCGGCGCTACTACTTGCTCAGGAATGCCTTCCAAAAGGCGGGACAATTTTTGCCGACGCAGGATCGGGAAAAGAGTTGCTACTAACTGCAGAAGGAACTGGAGCGACTGTAAGAGAAAATGTTGAACAGGCTCTGGCAGGAACAATAGCCCTCAACGACCTCGACCCACGCCTTGTTCACCCCTATGTCTTGGGAGAATCCGCCCGAACATATGGTTTTAACATCACACTACACGCCTCAGAAGAAAACAAAGTCGTCTGGCGCCTCTTCCAAACTGCCGCATAAACAAATATTAAACATGATCGACGAAACCCATCCAATTCTTTCCCAAAGCCGTTTCCAGCCACCCGAAAAATGGGACTGGAGCCACCGTGAACTGAGCGGGATTAAAATACGATACGGCCTGCCGCGCTCCAGAAAAATATATAAAGCCGCGGCTCTCATTCTAGGAGGCTTAGGCGATTTCGGCGAACAATATTACGAACTGGCCCAAGACCTTGATAATCGGGACATAAAACCGGTGATCATAGACTTGCCCGGTCAAGGAGGATCAGGTCGATACCTGAAAAACCTTCACAAACGCCACTCCAACGGTTTTGACAATTTGCTAAAAGATTTGAGCATTCTAATTGATGAAATAGTGCTCTCTGCCGCAATCGATC
This sequence comes from Alphaproteobacteria bacterium, assembly GCA_020442425.1. Classification (GTDB taxonomy): domain Bacteria; phylum Pseudomonadota; class Alphaproteobacteria; order Micavibrionales; family Micavibrionaceae; genus UBA1573. The sequence continues at coordinate 84,154 of JAGRKB010000006.1, forward strand.
CGGAAAACAACCATCTTAGACTCCCGATCTTCCTGATTGCCCATTCTATGGGAGGACATCTGGCTTTAAGATATCTTTCCGAATACAATATCACAACCAAAGGACAACCGGTATTCTCAGCCGTAGCTCTATCCGCGCCGATGATGAACATTAAAGCCGTAGAACGCCTACCGGGAATTATATCCTTTCCGATATTAAAAATTCTGGGGCTGTTCCCGACAGCCTACGTCCCAGGAGGATGCAACTGGACAGAACAATATCGCGACCGCCCCACGCTCAAAGGCATATTTACCAGTGATGAGCACCGAGCAGAACTCCAAAAAGCATTCTTCTCCCATCCGGAATATGCTCACCTCGCAATCGGTAGCCCAACAAACAAATGGCTAAATGACGCAATTAAATCCTGCAAAAAACTCAGAAAAAAAGGCTATTTGGAAAAGATAGAAACTCCGATAGTAATCGGACTAGCAGGAGACGATAGAATTGTCTCGAATATAGCAATTCTGGAAGCATCAGCCCGCCTTAAAAACTGTGATTTACTGGAATTGGACGGTGCCCAACACGAAATTCTCATGGAAAAAGATCAATACAGGAGTGCTTTTCTTGACCACTTCTTTACATTTGTCGAGAATAATGTTTTTAATAAAGAAAACAACGGGAAGACATTTATTGTCTAACCGTCAATAGACCTCTATAGGCATTTCATATACGGAGCTTCAAAATGGAAATGGACGGATTCTCTCTGAACGCACACAGACTTAGCGACCGGATCGCATTCGCATTAGAGCTAGCCATCATACAAAAAGATGCAAAAACAGCAAATGTCTTGGTCAGCGCTCTGGAATTATCCATGACCCGCAACTCTGGCGGTGGAGACTTTGTCGAACGCCGCGACTATCCACCTGAAATTGAAGCACTTCTGGCCAGACTTAAAGAAGTAAAATAAGGCTTACTTACGATTAACGGATTACATCCGGATCAAAGCAGCCCATTCCTCTTCCGTTAAAACAGAAACGCCAAGGTCTTTAGCTTTCTTGAGCTTGGACCCTGCATCTGCACCAGCGACCACATAATCAGTCTTCGACGAAACACTCCCCGCAACCTTGGCACCAAGCCCCTCTGCCGTTGCCTTGGCTTCAGCCCTACTCATCGTGACCAGAGTCCCCGTAAAAACAACTGTTTTCCCTGCCACAGGCGAGTCCCCGACAACGACAGGCACAAACTCTTCCACTCTGACTTGTTCCAACAAATCATCCAAAATCTTCTGATTATGTGCCTCTGCAAAAAATCCAACCAAATCAGCCGCGACACTTTCCCCGACATCCTGAACATTGAGCAAAGCCAGATACGCATCCCCCTCACTATCGGCACACGCACGCATTGCCTGACGCAAAGCATCAAATGTCAAATAAGTTTCAGCCAACCGCTTGGCAGTCGCTTCCCCAATTTGCGGAATACCCAGCGCATAAATAAAACGCGGGAGGCTAATCACACGACGCTTCTCAATGGACTCAAATAAATTTTTTGCCGATAAATCACCCCACCCAGCACGCTTGCGGATCGGCGTTAAACTGCCCTTATCCCGCTCTTCGAGCGTAAATATATCAGCAGGCGTTTGAATAAGCTCTTCTGCATAAAACTCTTCAATAATCTTTGCGCCCAAACCTTCAATATCAAAAGCCAAACGCGAGACAAAATGTTTGAGTCGCTCAACCGCCTGCGCAGGACAGATTAATCCGCCCGTACACCGCCAAACTGCCTCGCCTTCCTCACGGACCGCATGAGAGTCGCAAATGGGACATTGGTGCGGGAAATCAAAAGCCTTTGAATCTGCAGATCGTTTTTCCAAAACCACTTCAACTATTTGGGGAATAACATCCCCTGCACGCTGGATCACAACATGATCTCCGATCCGAATATCCTTGCGCTGAATTTCATCCTCATTATGGAGCGTCGCACGCGATACGACCACACCGCCGACTGTAATCGGCTCAAGCTCAGCCACTGGCGTCAAAACCCCCGTCCGTCCGACTTGGATAATGATATCTTTTAGAACCGTAACGGCTTTTTCGGCAGGGAATTTATGCGCAATCGCCCATCGTGGCGCGCGTGCAATGAATCCCAAACGCTCCTGATATGCAAGCGAATTGACTTTATAAACAACCCCGTCAATGTCATAGGGAAGGTCAGGCCGCTTCATTTCAACATCACGGTAATACGCTAAAATATCTTCAACCGAAACGCACACAGCCTGAGGCTCGGCCTGCGCAAAACCCCAAGATTTCAGCTTTTTCCTGATTCCGTCTTGCGTCTCGGCAATCGGCTCAGACACCTGCCCCAGCGCATATCCGAAAAACTGCAAAGGACGCGACGCACTTACCTGCGGGTTCAATTGACGCACTGACCCTGCAGCCGCATTGCGTGGGTTTGCAAAGATTTTGCCGCCCGTTTTTTCCTGAGCTGCATTTAATGCCGCAAACTCATCGCGGCGCATATAGATCTCACCGCGCACTTCCAGAATATCAGGGACCTCGCCCTCAATCATTTTGGGCACATCAGCAATTGTCCTGACATTCTCTGTAATATCTTCACCGCTTGCACCATCCCCCCGTGTCGCAGCCTGAACGAATTGTCCTTTCTCATAACGTATCGAACAGGACAGCCCGTCAATCTTTGGCTCAGTCACAATCTCTACAATTTCCGAGCTTGGCAACTTGAGGAAATTGCGGACCCGCTCCATAAAATCTGACACATCCTGACTCTCGAATGCATTACCCAATGAGAGCATCGGCACAGAATGTTGTAGTGATTTGAATCCCTTAGACGGCGCAGCCCCAACTGATTGACTCGGAGATGAACTGCTCACCAAATCAGGATACTCGGCCTCGATCTCTTCCAAGCGCTGCCGCAACTTATCATACTCTGCATCCGAAACCTTCGGCGCATCATCCTGATAGTAAGCAGCATCATGCTGCCTGATCTCTGTCACAAGCTTGTTATATTCCGCGACAACAGCCGCGTCAGCAAAAAGGGAATTCTGGCGTTTCATACCGCCAATGTATCAGGAAATACATAAAGAAAAAGAGAGAATATAAAGTAGCTATTTCGTAGCTACTTTATGGATGAATATGCACTTGTGTCCCTTGGGTCACAACAACCACCGCCGCCTGTTGGTTTGGATTCTGTGGCAAATTCAAATCCGGATATAAAGTTTGTAACGGCAAAGAATCGCCGGAAAAATGTTCCAAAACAGCCTTCATCGCTTTGGGCATCATATTGCCGTGCATAGCATGACCTGCCAAAACAGGCAAAATCGTCAACAAACCTTGTCCGAATTGAAGTCCGCGCACATCGGCAACATCTCCCGCTTCATTCCGGATCATAAAATCCTCTTCAATTGCTGTCTGATCAACTTGCTGAACCAGGCGCACGGCATTATCAAACGGACAAATATCATCTCCGATCCCATGAACAGCCACAAACGGAATATTATTATTTCTTATGATATTCATAGCATGGAACATGGATTTCTCTCCTTGCTCCGGAGCCCATAGCGGATATTGTTTCTCAAGTGTCCATGCAAACATACCAGCATAGTTGAAAGAATGCCCCCAATCATCAGTTACAAATTTATCAACTGTCTTTTGAATCTCTGCTTCGTCGGTTCCGTAACTATATTGCAAAGAGACATTCCAGCTCCGCCACAACATAGCGGCTTCTTTCTTCTGTTCTGGAGTCCAAGCCTTAGTCTGTCCATGCCCATCTTCATCAAACATGACATGGTAAAGACGATGCATAATCTCGCTTTGGTCAAAATTTTCACCAAAGAAATCATCAGAACGCAACCGATCCACAAAGCGAGTAAAGAATGGATTTTTCTCATATTGTTCGGTCGTCTTTTCAACATCCGCAGGGTTCATACGCCCGCAAAGCTCTACCAATGACGTCCCACGTACGACCACCTGCTTTACTTTATCAGGATAATACCCTGCATAAAAAGCAGCTAAAGGCCCGCCCCATGAACTTCCCATGACCGAGACTTTTTGATTTTCGCCCAAAACATGACGCCGCACATCTTCAATATCAGTGATTAAATCATCAAATGTAATATTGCGGATGGCATCCAGCTTGCGCGTAAGC